>PCVX01000086.1 GCA_002796105.1 Candidatus Omnitrophica bacterium CG11_big_fil_rev_8_21_14_0_20_63_9
CTGGGGCGGTCGTGGAATCCATCGATCTTACGGATGCTCCTTCTTCTGAGGCGGCTCATCATCATCGCCGCGCATGCCGCGCTGAAACTCGCGGATGGACCGGCCAAGCGCCCGGCCGATGTCCGGCAGCCGGCGCGCGCCGACGATCAAAAGAATGATCGCGAAGATGATTAACAGTTCTGGCAGGCCCAACCGCATGGTTTAACTCCTTCGCATCGTCGCGTAACGCGCAATCAGCCGGAACGTTTCAGCCAAGCCGTTGAGGTCCACACCGTCCACCGCCGCCTCGGCCTGGCGGATAAGCGCGCCCGCTTTGGCCTCGGCTTTGGCGATGGCGCCCGAGGCGCTGGCCGCTGCGGCCACGTGCGCGAGAAACGCCGGGTCGGTCGCGTGCTCGCGCAGCGGGGCGAAGAGCGTGTCCCGCTCGCGGGGCGAGAGCTGCTGCGTGAGGTAAATGATGGGCAGCGAGAGCGCGCCCTTATCCAGGTCCGTCAGGATCGACTTGCCCAAGCGCTCCTGATCACCGGTGAGGTCCAGGCAGTCGTCGATGATCTGGAACGCCAGCCCGAAGCACGTGCCGAACTGCGTGAGCCGCTCGACGATCTCCGCGTCGGCCCCGCCCAGCACCGCCCCGCTGCGGCAGCAGCCGCCGATGAGCGACGCCGTTTTATCGTGGATGATCTGCAGGTATTCCTCTTCGTTGAGGTCCAACCGAAAGCGCGCTTCGACTTCGCGCAGCTCGCCCCGGCACAGCTCCTGGCAGACATCCGCCATGATCTGCATGACCTGGGGCGAGTCAAGCCGCGCCAGGAGCGTGAACGCGGTGGCATAGAGGTAGTCGCCCATGAGCACTGCGCGCTCGGTACCCCAGCGCGCATGGAACGTCGGCTGCGAGCGCCGCAGCTGCGAATGGTCGATGATGTCGTCGTGGATGAGCGTTGCGGTATGGATGAGCTCGACCGACGTGGCCGCGTCGATGAGCGCTTGCCGGCGAGGCGTACCGCCCGCGGCTCCGGCGAGCAGCACCAGCGCCGGGCGCAGCCGCTTGCCGCCCGCCGTAATGAGGTAGACGACGTTGCGCGCAACCGGGTCGGTGAGCTGCGAGAGCAGCCGCTCCGTCACGCCAGCCAGCGAGGCCTGGACCGGAGCGAGCGCTTGCTGCAGTACGGAAGCTTCGTCCTGTTGGAGTTGCGTGGTCATGGTTTGGTGGCCAGATACAAACTGGCGAGCCCGTACGAGATTGGGATGTATTCTACCTGAGTGGCGACACGCTGCAAGCGTTCAGTAAACTGTGCCGGCGTCAGGAATTGCTGAACCGACTTCGCCAGATACGTGAAGGGCCAGCAGCGCCCGGTCAGCAGCCAGCCGATCAGCCGCGCACCGGTCAGCAAAAACAGTTGGTAGCCGGCCCGCACGAGCGGATGCGAAGGGCGCCCGGTCTCCAGAATGATCAGCCGGCCGCCGGGACGCAGCACGCGCACCATTTCCTTCAAGCCGGACGGCAGATCGTTGAGATTGCGCGTGGAAAACCCGATGACCACGCGGTCAAAAGTTCCGTCGGCGAACGGCAACGTCTCCGCATCGCTGCGGCACCAGCCGACTCGAAGCCGCTGGCCCTGCGGCTTGCGTCGGGCATGCGCCAGCATCTCGGCGTTCAAGTCCAACCCGATGACGGTGCCGCTTCCGCCCTGCCGCTGGGCGCACAGCAGCGCCAGATCTCCGGTGCCGGCGCACACATCCAGGATGCGCTGGCCTGGCCTGACACCGCCGCGCGCGATTGCGACGCGCCGCCAGCGCTGATCCAATCCGCCACTGGCGAGCCGGTTGAACCAATCATACCGGGGAGCGATGCGCGTGAAGAGCCGCTGAATGAACGGCCGCTTGGCCTCACCCCGTGGCACGGCACTGATAAAGCTTCTCTGTGTCTCTGTGGGTTTCTGTGCTTCTGTGGTGTCGAGGATTATCTGAGCAGGTGGATTCATCGGTGATTGCGCGCAAGATAAAATGCCAAGCTCTCCAGCTCAATCGCCAAGTCTACCGAGCGCAATCGCACCGAGGGCGGCACCTCCAGGTGCACGGGTGCAAAATTGACGATCGCGCGCACCCCGCCATCGATGAACTGCTGGCATACCGCTTGTGCAGCGTCTACCGGCACCGCGATCAAGCCGATATGGATGTTCTGCTGCCGGACCAGCTCGGTCAGCCGCTGTGTTGGCGCGATGGGGAGCCCCTGGATTGTCCGCCCGATTTTTTGAGGATCCGCATCCACCACCACCTTAAACACGAGCCCGCGCTGCTGAAACCCGCGGTACGCCAACAGCGCAGAACCCAAATTTCCCGCCCCGGCCAGCGCCACATTCCACGTGCGGCCGGCCACGCCGAGGATCGAGGTCAACTGCTCATGCAGGCGCTGCACCTCGTAGCCGCGGCCGCTCGTGCCGAATTGGCCGAAATAGCTGAGGTCCCTGCGCACCTGCGCGTCGGTCAAGCCGAGCTGCTGCGCAAGCCGGCGCGACGAGACGTAGCCGACGCGCTGGGTCTCGAGCCGTGAGAGCTCGCGCACATACAGCGAAAGCCGCGTCACGCACGCTTCAGGTACCAGGCGGGCCGCCGGCGACCGTGAAGGGGCGCGATGATTCGAACGCTTCATGGCTGCCCTGCCATCGTACGGAGACTCTGCGCGGTCGCGCTGATGAGCCGGTCGATGTCGCTGTCGCGATGGGCCGATGAAAGGAACATCGCCTCAAAGGGCGAGGGCGGCACCAAGATGCCCGCCCGGCGCAGCGCGTTGGCCCACTCGGCAAATCGGGCGCGCGAAGAGAAAAAGGCGGTCGCCATCGAACCGATCGCGCTGACCCGCAGCGGGACCCCGGCGCGCGCGGCGGCCTGCTCAAGTCCTTTCTGCAGCCGCGCCAAGCGCCGCTGTAGCGCCGCATACGGCGGCTCGGCCTCCAGCAGATCGAGCACCGCGCATCCGGCAGCCATGCTCAGCGGGTGGCCTGCGAACGTTCCGCCGTGATACACAGGACCTTCGGGAGCAAGCAGGCTCATGAGACGCTCAGGACCGCCGACGGCGCCGATGGGCAGGCCGCCGCCGATGATCTTGCCGAACGTGGTCAGATCCGGCGTCACGCCGAAATAGCCTTGGGCGCCGGCTCGTCCCAGGCGAAAGCCGGTGACGACCTCATCGAAGATCAACACGATCCCGTACCGGCGCGTGAGCTCGCGCAGCTGCCGGAGAAACCCCTCGGCTGGCAGGACCACGCCCATATTGGCCGGAACCGGCTCGACCAGGATGGCGGCGATGTGCTCGCCCTCGCGGCGCAGCACGTCTTCGAGCCGCTCCAAATGATTGAACGGCACAGTCGCCACTTGCGACTCGAGCGCGCGCGGCAACCCAGCCGAATGGCCGACGATGAGGCTGTCCCCGTGCCCATGGTAGCAGCCATCGAAGAGCAGGATTTTTTCCCGCTTCGTGTGTGCGCGCGCCAGCCGCGCCGCGATCAGGCAGGCTTCGCTGCCGGACACCGTAAAGCGCACCTGTTGAACCGACGGCACCGCCCGGATGATGCGCGATGCCAACTCAAACTCGCCCTGATGCGTAAGGCCCAGCAGCACGCCGCGGCGCGTCCGCTCCCGCAGGGCGCGCACGACCGGGGCCGGGTTATGCCCGAGGATGATCGCCCCCCACCCCATGATGAAATCGGTCAACCGCCGGCCGTTGCGGTCGGTGACGATGACGCCCTTTGCCGTCTCCAGCAGCAGCGGTTCAGCCCCGACGTGGCGGAACGCGCGCACCGGGCTGTTGACCCCACCGACCAACCCTCGGGGGGCGCGACGCCGAGGCATTACTGTTGTCGAAGCCATTTGGCAGCGTCCTTGGCCCAGTAGGTAATGAGCACATCGGCTCCGGCGCGCTTGATGGCCAGGAGCATTTCCCACCACGCCGGCCGCTCAGCCATCCATCCCTTGGAGGCGGCCGCCTTGACCATCGCGTACTCTCCGCTGACGTTGAATGCCGCCACCGGATGCTGCAGCGCTTGCTTGATGCGCCAGATCACGTCGAGGTAGGCCAGCGCCGGCTTGACCATGATGATGTCAGCCCCCTGCTCCACATCCAGGCGCGCTTCGCGCAGCGCTTCCTCGGCGTTGGCGATGTCCATTTGGTACGAGCGGCGGTCGCCGAAGGCGGGCGCGGAATCCACCGCTTCGCGAAACGGTCCGTAAAAACTTGAGGCGTACTTAGCCGAGTAGCCCATGATCGGCAGCCGGTCATGCCCTGCCGCATCGAGCGCGTGGCGGATCGCCCCGACATTGCCGTCCATCATGTCGGATGGCGCCACCAGATCCGCGCCGGCCTCGGCGTGCGATACCGCGACTTTCCCGAGCAGTTCCAACGTCGCGTCGTTATCGATCCAAAAGTCCCGTTCAGTTATCGGCGTCGTCGGCGCGTGTTTGCCCTTTTTTGCGCCCCGTGTTCTTAGCACGCCGCAATGCCCATGCGTCGTAT
>PCVX01000082.1 GCA_002796105.1 Candidatus Omnitrophica bacterium CG11_big_fil_rev_8_21_14_0_20_63_9
CTCATGCATTACCGGTTGCGTCCAACCCAACCCGGCGTCAATCTGCTCGCGTCGCTTCGGCAGTTCCGTCCCCCGGGAGCGCATGAGACCGACCCATCGCCGATCGATCTGGTCATGGTGAAGCTGGACGCTGAGCGGGTGCTGGTGATGCGCGATGAGGAATGCCAGGCGATCGTCCACCGCACGCAGCGCGATGGACAGGAAGTCTATCGGTACGAGCCGATGCGTCATATCGCTCAAGATGCCGACGGTGCGATCACATTCGATCCGTCAGGAGGATGCGATCCGCTCGGATACTTCACGGATGTCGGGGTCACCCCGGTCGTTGGGAGCCGAGGATGGCTGTTGGAGCCGTACACGGACCGCGAGTGGCTGTGGGCGACGCATCGGGCGCGCTACCCTGATGCGGTCGTGGCGATCGCGAAGTTCTTCGCCTGGCGCGGGCGGCTGGAGCCGTACGCGGAGCTGCGCGACCCGGATCTCCTCATCACCGCGGCCGAAGGATGGTCCTTCCGCTCGGATGATGGGGCAGGCACCGACCACGGGTATCCGCTCGACGGATCGATGCGCATCACGCTCATCCTCGCCGGCCCCAATATCCCGCATGGCGTGTGGGAGCAGCCGCAGCGGATCGTCGATGTCGCCCCGACGATCCTCGAGATGATCGGCTGGCGCTATCATCCCGAGCAACTGGACGGCCAAGCGATCCGCGGGATCTATGAGTAACTCACCGCGTGCGATGTGCGCGCTGTTGGCCGCGCTTATTGGCGCCGGGTGCGCCGCCACGCCGAAGCAGCCGACGGTCGTCAACGGCACCACGCGGTTCTTCCAGCACTGCCGGCGCCAGCCCTACGTCCACGTGCACAGCGAAACGCGCGCGTGGGATGCGCACAGCCTGCTCTATACGACATTCGCTGCATTGGAGCTGGAAGTGGTCCGGATCGTCGATTGGGTGCTCGACGTGCCGGTCCCGGGAGCATCGATACAGCCGGTGCGGCGCAGCATTGAGGGGCTGCGCCATGCCTATCATCGGTTGCCGCCGTGGCTGGTGATTGAGCGTGCCGGCGAATTGGTGGATGCGTTGCAATTGCCGGAGCTAAGCCTGGGCGATGCCAACGCGACGTTCACCGTGGCGACCGGCGGCGCGACCGGCCCCGGGAGCGGCATGGTGGTGAGAGTCTACAAGCTGATCGACTGGACGCAGCATGTCATCGGCGATGTCAACCAGGGGCTTGGCCATGTGGTCTGGCGCCCGCAGGGGTTGGTGCCCTGGGGCATGTTGGACTATGGGGTTGATGCGGCGCAGTGGCTTCTGCTCAAGTCGTTCAATGCGGCCAGCCTGGTTGTGACGAAGGCCCTGGACGGTTCGGTGACTGTTGTGGAAATGATCGCCGAGGGGATCGTCAACGTCGGCTACCGGCGCCCGCATGAGCGCGAGACGGTGTTCCTGCGCATGCCCATCGGGGTGTACCGCGCACATGAGCTGTGGTTCCTGGAGCATCAGTCGCGCCTGCGCGTGGTCCAACCCGCGCAGCTCCTGCAGGAAACGCACGCGAGCCTCTTGCATCGGGGGGCGGCATCGCCGCTTCCGGCGTGGAGTGCGGCGGATGTGCCTGGAGCCGAGGTGCCGGAGCTGGTCGTGGTGACCAGCCGACGGGTCATCGCCCGCGCGCCGATGGCGCTGCGCAGCTACGTGGTACCCGCCGCGTGGGTCCTGGAGCCTTAGGCGCTGCCATTGACAATGGCGAAGGCGACGTCTAAGCTTGAAAGCATGCGATTCACCTCCGGCATCAGCGACGCGGTCAACGCCCATGAGGCGACGATGGCGGCCTGCCGCCAGGCGCTGGACCAGCTGGCGGGGCAGCCGTGCGACCTCGCCTACGTGTTTGCCTCACCGATCTATCGCGCGTCATGGCCTTCGCTGCTCGAAGTGATCCATGAGCAGCTCCGTCCGCGCGTGCTGATCGGCTGCAGCGGCAGCGGCATCATCGGCGGCGGACAGGAGCTGGAATGGGTGCCGGCCGTCTCCATCACTGCCGCCCATCTGCCGGAGGTGAAGCTGTTTCCCTTCGTCGTCACCCCGGATGAGTTGGAGCTGTCCGCTCCGGGCGGCTTCTGGGTGGATAAGATCGGCGTCTCGCCCGAGGCCAGCCCCATCTTCGTCGTGTTCGCCGATCCGTACACGTGCCAGCCGATGAAGCTGCTCCATGAGCTCAATGCCACCTACCGCTCGCGCCCCATGATCGGGGGCCTGGTCAGCGGCGGCAGCGAGGCGGGCGAACATTTACTGTTCATCAACCGCGAGGTTGCCCGGGACGGGGCGGTCGGGGTGGCCATGAGCGGCAACATCACGATGGATACCGTCATCTCGCAAGGGTGCCGGCCGATCGGGCGGCCCTATGTCGTCACCAAATCCGAAGAGCACGCGCTCATCGAGCTCGGGGGGCGCCAGGCGCTGGCGGTGCTGCACGAAGTGCTCTCCGGGCTCTCGCCGGATGACCGCGAGCTGGCCCAGCGCGGCTCGATTTTTATCGGCCTGGTCATCAATGAAATGCGCCCGCAGTTCGGCGCGGGCGATTTTCTGATCCGCAATATCCTTGGTATCGATCCGGACCTGGGGGCGATCGCGGTCGCCGAAGACCTTCGCATCGGACAGACAGTGCAGTTCCAGTTGCGCGATCCGGCCACCTCCCGCCAAGAGCTTCGGCGGCTGCTGCAGCAAGTCGGCACCGCGCCGCAACAGCTGATCCCGCCCGCCGGCTGCCTGCTGTTCAACTGTACCGGGCGGGGCAAATCACTCTATGGCCTCGCGCACCAGGACGTGAAGACGATCCAGATGATCAGCGGCAAGCTGCCCATTGGGGGATTTTTCTGCAACGGCGAGATCGGCCCGCTGGACGGCACCAATTTGCTGCACGGGTATACCGCCAGCGTGGGATTGTTTCGCCCCCTGCGCGTGCCCAGCCCGGCCGCGCCGGCCGCCAACGAGACCGCATCCTCATGAGCGGTCGACGCGCAGCCCTTGGGCTGGTGGCCGCCCTCCTGGTCGGATGCGGCATGGGCCAGGCGTTCCCGTCGACCAGCTCCACAAACGCCATTGGTCTCGGTGTCGGCTATCAGCCCCCGCCGTTTTCCGCCGCCGACCTCAACGGCCAACAGCACGACCTCGCTGCTTACAAAGGCCGGGTGGTAGTCTTGCACTTTTGGGCGTCCTGGTGCCCGTATTGCCGCAGCGAGATCCCGGAACTGACAGAGTTGTACCAACAGGCGAACAAGAGCGTGCAGGTGATCGCCGTCAGCTCCGATGAAGATGTCGCGGTCCTGAAGCAGTTCATTGCGGAGAAGCAGCTTCCGTACCCGATCATCGCCGACCACGACATGCCCCGCTCCATTTCGGAGCAGTACGGCATCTCCGGCATTCCGGTCACCTACGTGATCGGAAAAGACGGCCGCATCGCCGAGCGCCTCCATGGCGCGTCAGAGATTATCGAAGCGGTCACCCGCGTCCTCGCCGGCCCATCCTCCACCTGAATGGCCCTTCCGCTCCAATCGATGTGGCGCTCCTGGCTGATCATCGGCGGCCTCGTCATCATCTGCGCGGTCATCGCCTGGCGGACCGGCGGGCCGCCCCGCGTCGGCCTCGCGCTCATGAGCAGTGGTGAGCTGCTGCTGAGCGTGCTGCCGAACCTGGTCCTCGGCTTTCTGCTGGCCGGATTCCTTCAAGTGCTGTTGCCCGGGGAGCTCATCAGCCAGTGGATGGGCCACGAATCAGGCGGCGTCGGATTGCTGATCGGCACGGCTGCCGGCGCGCTCACGCCTGGCGGGCCGTTTACGCACTTCCCCATTCTCGCCTCGTTTCTTTCGAAAGGCGCCGGGGTTGGCCCGGTCTGCGCGTACATCGCAGCCTGGGCGCTCATCGGGGTGAATCGCATCATCGTCTGGGAGCTGCCGATCCTCGGCCCGCGCATCGCGCTGGTCCGATTCCTCGCCTCGATGGCGGTGCCGCCGCTGGTCGGTTGGCTTGCCGGCGCGCTCTACCGCGTGTTCCGCTTTTCCGCGTAACAGTTGACGTTTCCTCGCGCCATCGGGCATACTTCAACCGTATTGCTCCATTGACAACCTGATCCACCGATCAAGGCAAACTATCTGAAAGGATAGGGCGCAAAGCTACTGGCCCTCCCGGGCGCGAGCCCGACGGGTCGCAGAGCTGCCGGAACGCTGTGCCCATCCATACCGTGGATGGGCTTTTTGTTGCGCTGCGATGCGAAAAAAGGCGACATGACGCGACACGATACCGCACGACACCATACGGCCCGATGAGCGAGCTGGGCGGCACGCACACGAACGGGCTGCCGCATTGGCAATGGCTGACCGTGGGCGAGGTCGCCCAGGCCATCGGCCTCACCGAAGAGCGGGTCCGCCAGCTCATCCGCGACCGCAAGATCAAAGCTACCAAGATCGGCGGGTGGCTCGTGCAGCCTGATGACCTCGAGGCGTTCATCCGCTCGAGGACCAACGTCACGGAAGGATCCTAGTGATGCTGCGAGTGCGCCTGGTGCATGCGCATCAACAGGTGTTCCACGGACCGGCGGCGCAAGTGGTGCTGCCGGCCGAATGGGGCGAACTATCGGTGCTGGAAGCGCACGCGCCGATGCTGTGCGTGTTGACGCAGGGCAGCGTGCAGATCGACGAGACGCGCTTCCCGGTGCGGCGCGGGCTGGCCGGGGTGTCGCACAACATGGTGACCATTGTGACATCGTGAGATGGAACTCTTCGGGTTCGGTTTCTTAGCAATCTTGGGGTTGGGCCTCGTGGTCGGCAGCATCCTGCTGTGGACCCGTGGGGTGTTCAACCGCGACCTCACCCAGGCGCTGCAGCGGGTCCAACAGCAAGAGCAAGCGCTCCAGGAGAAGGCGGAGATTTTGGAGCAGCGGCTAACGCAAATGGAGCGCGACTACCAGACCAAACTCAAGCGGGCCGAAGGGGAAACCGAGCGGCTGCTCCAAGACGCCAAGACGCAAGCGATGAATATCCGGACGGTGGCGATTGAGGAAGCGAAGCACCGCGCCCGGCAGCTGCTGCTGGAAGCGGAGCAGGGGCGGGTGCAATTGCGCGCGGAAGTCGCCAAAGAATTGGACGGCCATATCATCCAGCGCGCCTGTGAGTCGCTGCGGTCGTTGCTCTCGCCGGTGGACCTGGCTTCGCTGCACCGGAGGCTGACGACCGAGCTGCTGGATGCGCTGCAGCAATTGGAATCCTCCGCGCGGCGCAGCGGGACCGAGGCGGTCCATCTGCGCGCGGGGCAAACGCTGGGGCCCGGCGAGGTGGAGCGGGTGCAGCGCTGGGTCACCTCGACATTCGGGGCGGACGTTCCGCTGCGCGTGGAGACGGACACCGGGCTCGTCGCCGGCTGCGTGCTGCAGTTCGGTGACACCATCGTGGATAGCAGTTTGCCGAACCGGCTGGGGCGCCAGTAACGCGCATGAGCTCAAACGGCGTGGAGATCAGGGAAGTCGGCACGATCACCGAGGTCAAGCGCGGCATCGTCAAGCTCGCCGGCTTGCCCTCGTGCATCATGGGCCAGCTCATCGAGCTGGGGCCCGGTGCGCATGGGTTCGTGGTGGGCTTCACCGACCGCGAAGTCCTAGCACTCACCGTGGGCCGTGCCGACGAGCTCGCGGTCGGGCAGCGCGTGAACGTGCGCCAACAGCCGCTCCGGCTGCAGGTGGGCCCGCAATGGCTGGGCCGCGTCCTCTCGCCGCTGGGGACACCGCTTGATGGGGAAGCCGCGCCAGCCGGCGAAGGGCTACAACCGATGTTTACGGAAGCTCCAGGGATTCTGGCCCGCACGCCGGTGGAGCGCCAGTTGCGTACCGGCACCAAAGTCATCGACGCCATGGTGCCGCTGGGACGAGGGCAGCGTGAGCTGATCATCGGAGACCGCATGACCGGCAAGACGACGCTGGCCCTGGACGCCATTCTGAACCAACAAGGCCAGGATGTGCTGTGCATCTATTGCAGCATCGGCCAGTCGCAGCATCGAGTCCAGGAAGTGGCCGAGCTGCTGCGCGAGCGGGGAGCGCTGAGTTACAGCGCCATCATCGCCGCTCCCGCCTCCCGCGAGGCGAGTGAGCAGTTCCTCGCGCCATTCGCCGCGGCCGCGGTCGGGGAGTTTTTCATGCAGCAGGGCCGCGATGTGTTAGTGGTTTTTGACGATCTGTCCAAGCATGCGTGGGCGTACCGGCAGCTTTCGCTGCTGCTGGAGCGCTCGCCGGGCCGCGAAGCGTATCCAGGCGACATGTTTTACATTCACGCCCAGCTGATGGAGCGGGCCGGCCAGCTCAGTCCGGAGCGCGGCGGAGGCTCCATGACGTTCCTGCCGATGTGCGAAGCCCAACAGGGGGACGTGACCGGTTACATCACCTCTAACCTCATCTCGATGACCGACGGCCAGATCTACTTGTCGAGCGAGCTGTTCTACGAAGGGGTGAAGCCCGCGGTGGACCTGGGGCTGTCGGTCTCAAGAATCGGCAACAAAGTCCAGTCGCACCTGCTGCGGTGGGCGAGCGGCCAGTTGCGGCTAGAGCTGCTGCAATATCTTGAGCTACTGCGGCTGACGCGCTTTGCCTCCACCTCCAACCCCCAGGTGATGCAGCGCCAACAGCAAGGTGCGCTGCTGCGCAGGCTCCTGAGCCAGGCCGCGCATCAGCCGATGGCGATTGAAGATCAGACGCTGCTGTTTTACGCGTTCCGCACCGGATTGGCCCGGCGAGTGAGCGAGGAAGGACTGAAGGTATGCCTGGCCGGCTTGAGCGGCCGGATGCCGGAGTTTGTGGGAGAGATGCTGCGTGCCAATGAACCGCTCTCGCCGGCTGCGCACGCCAAGCTGCGCGCCGCGCTGGAAGACGTGTTGGGACCGTATCTGTCACCGGAGCCTGGAGCGACACCCCATGCGATCGCAGAAGCACCTGCGCGATGAGCTGCGGTTCGTGACCGAGTGCAACACGTTCTTCGACGTGTTGCAGCAGGTTGCGGTCGCCCAGCTGCGCCGGGTCGACGAGCTCGCCGCCCGGCAGGCCGTCGAGTCCGACCTCATCCAACGCGAGTACCTACCGCTGGTGCCGGCGCCGCTTCGCGCTCATCCGTTGGTTCGCGGGGGGGCGTCGGGACGGTTGCTGGTGGTGATGACCTCGGATGAAGGGCTGGTCGGACCGTTGCACAGCCTGGTCATGCGCGAAGCGCAGGAACGGGCCGAAGCGGACACGCGCTGGATTCTCGTGGGGCAGCGCGGCCGGCGATTGTTGACCGCGGCCGCCAGCGCTCTTGATGTGATGCCGATGCCGACGGAAGAGCACGCCGATGACACGCTGCGCCGTCTTGGCCGCGTGATCGTCTCGCGCGTGCTGCGGGAGCAACTGCGCGACGCCTGGCTCGTGTCCGCGCGCTATGTGTCCGCGAGCCGGCAGGAAGTCGCCTGCCGGCAGCTGCTGCCGCTTCCGCTGCCGCCAAGCGCCTCGCCGCCCTCGGCCGATGACGTGATCGCGGAGCCGTCAGGCGAGCGGGTGCTCGAAGCGCTTTCGCAGAGCTGGGTGGAGAGCGTGTGCGTCGACGCGTTCTGGTCCGCCCGCCGGGCCGAGTTCGCCGCCAAAGCGATGCATGCCGAAGCGTCCCGCCAGGAGCTGGCGAAGCGCAACCGGCTGGTCCGACATGAATTTTTCAAAGCGCAGCATGAGCGGGTGGACGTGCTCGTGCGCGAGACCTGCGTAGTGCAGCGGCAGGCCTCCAGGCGGTCCGCCGACGCTGGAGCCGCGCGATGAGTCATACCGGCACGTTGACACATTTGCAAGGGCCCGTGGCGGAAATGCGCTTTCCGGAGGATGGCGCGCTGCCGGCCATCGGCGACAGCGTGGAGACCCGCACCGTGGATGGGCGCCCGGTCATCTTCGAGGTCGTCGAACATCTGCTGGGTGGGCGCGTGCGGGCCATGGCGCTGGGTTCGACGGTGGACCTGCGGCGCAACAGCGCGGTGCGCGCGCTGGGGCGCCCGGTCGTGCTGCCGGTAGGGCAGCCGATCCTCGGGCGCGTCATGAACGTGCTGGGCGATCCGATCGATGGCACCGCGCTGATCGGTGCCGAGCACTACCGGCCGATCCATGGGCGCCAGGCACCGTCGATGCTGCTCCATGGCGGGTCGCTGGAAGTGCTCGAGACCGGGATCAAGGTCATCGACCTTTTGTTTCCGCTGGTGAAAGGCTCGAAGACCGGAGTCCTGGGCGGGGCGGCGCTGGGCAAGAGCCTGCTCACGCTTGAGCTCATCCACAACATCGTAGTGAAAGCGAGCGGCGTGTGCGTGTTCGCCGGCGTCGGCGAGCGCATCCGCGAAGGCAATGAGCTCGTCCGTTCGCTGCAAGAGCAGCAATTGATGCGCAACGTCGCGATGGTCTTCGGGCAGATGAACGAGTCGCCTGGCGCGCGGTTCAACGCCGCCTTCGCCGGGGTGACGCTGGCGGAGGAGTTCCTGCGCGAAGGCCACGACGTGCTGCTCTTCGTCGACTCGGTCTTCCGGTTCGTGCAGGCGGGCGCCGAGGTATCCGCCTTGATGGGACGCATCCCTTCGGAAACCGGCTACCAGCCGACTCTGGCCGCGGAAGTGTCGAGCTTTCAGGAGCGCATCACGACGCACTTGGGATCCGCCATTACCGCGGTGGAGTCGATCTACGTGCCCTCGGATGACCTCACCGATCCGGCGGTAGTGTGTATCGCGAGCTACCTGGACCAGGTGGTCGTGCTCTCGCGCGAGCGCGTGCAGTTGGGGCTGTATCCGGCGATCGATCCGCTGCTCTCGTCCTCCTCGCACGTCACGGAGCGGGTCACCGGGGTGCGCCACTACCGCGTGGTTCAAGACGTATTAGCGCTGCTGAAGCGCTACGAGGAGCTGCGACGCATCGTCGCGGTCATCGGGCTGGACGAGCTGCCCAAGCAGGATCAGATGGTGTTCGGACGGGCCCGCCGGCTGCAGAACTTCCTGACGCAGCCGTTCTTCACCGCCGAGCTGTACACCGGCACGCCGGGACAGTATGTGCCGCTGGAATCGACGCTGGGCGGATGCGAACAGATTTTGGAAGGCCGCTGCGATGCGCAGCCGGAGGAGTCGTTCTATTTGATCGGGGCGCTCTCAGAGACGCGAAAGGGGTGAGACGGACATGGCTACGCGCAGGCTCGGGGAAATCTTGATCGAAAAGAAGCTCATCAGCGGGCAGGCACTGGAGCACGCGCTGATCGAGCAGAAGAAAAGCGGCGAGCTGCTGGGGCGGATCCTGGTCCGTCTCGGCTACTTGACCGAACGCCAGCTGCTGGAAGGGTTGGCCGACCACTTGCAGCTGCCGATCGTCAGCATCAAGCAGCTCTCCATTGATGAGCAAGCGCTCAAGCGCATCCCGGTGCGGTTCGCCTGGCACTACCGCTGCATGCCGGTGCGCTTAAAGGGCCGGACGCTGACGCTCGCCATGTCCGACCCGCTGCAGGTGCGGCCGATCGACGACTTGAAAGTGCACTACGGCTTGGAAGCGGACGTCGTGCTCTCCACGGACTCCGAGATCCAAGAAGCGATCCAGCGGTACTACGGAGTCGGGGCGGACACCGTGGGGGAAATCCTGGAGTCGGCGCCCACCAACGGCGCCGAGCCGGCCGCCGGGGCGTCGGAGCAGGTGACGGACCTTGAGCGGATGGCGGAGGACGCCTCGATCATCCGGCTCGTCAATCAGCTCCTGCTGGAAGCGTACAAGGCGCGCGCCTCCGACGTCCACATCGAGCCGTACCGCGATGAGCTGCGCATCCGCTACCGCATCGACGGCATTTTGTACGACGTACCGGTGCATGACGAGCTGCGCCGCTTCCACCAGGCGATCATCTCGCGCGTCAAGATCATGGCGGGCATGGACATCGTCGAGAAACGGCTGCCGCAGGACGGCCGCATCAAGGTGAACGTCGGCACCGACGAGGTGGAGCTGCGCGTGTCGATCATGCCCTCGCTCTACGGCGAAAACGTCGTGCTGCGCCTGCTGCCGATCAACATGCTCTTCCACATGGAGCAGCTGGGGATGCTGCCGGATGACCAGAAGACGCTTGAGCGGCTGATCGCCAAGCCGCATGGCGTCATCTTCGTTACCGGGCCGACCGGTTCGGGCAAGACGACGACGCTCTACGCCTGCCTCTCGAAGCTGAACACGCCGGACCGCAAGATCATCACGATCGAGAACCCCATCGAGTACGAACTGAAAGGGGTGACGCAGATCCCGGTGGCGCCCAAGCTGGGCTTCACCTTCATGGAAGGGCTGCGCAACATGCTGCGGCACGACCCGGACGTGATGATGGTGGGCGAGGTGCGCGACCACGAATCGGCGGAGATCACCATCCGCATGGCGCTTACCGGCCACTTGGTATTCTCGACGCTGCACACCAATGACGCTTCAGGGAGCGTGACCCGGCTGCTCGACATGGGGCTGGAGCCGTACCTGGTGTCCTCGACTATCCTGGCGTTCATCGGCCAGCGGCTGGTGCGCACGATCTGTCCGGACTGCAAGGTGATCGATCCGGAGCCGCTGACGGTGGAGACCAAGCCGAACGAGCAGGTGCCGCCCACGGTCTACAAGGGCAAGGGCTGCGACGTGTGCCGCAAGAGCGGCTACCGCGGGCGCATCGGCATCTACGAGATCATGGTCATCGACAGCCAGGTGCGGTCGCTCATCATGCAAAAGGCGCCGGCGGAAACGATCAAGCAAAAGATGCTGGAGCGCGGGTGGAAGACGATGCGGCAGGACGGATGGCAGAAAGTCGCCGCAGGCATGACCACGCCGGAAGAAGTTCTGCGCGTCACGATGGAAGACTAACGCATGCCGACGTTCACGTACCAGGCCAAGCAGGGTCCTCGAGACGTCATCGAAGGGACGATCGAGGCCCCCACCCAGGACGAGGCGGTCTCGCGGTTGCTGCGCGACGGTCTGGTGCCGGTGTCCGTCATGCTCATCGGAGCCGAGACCTTGGCCGCCGAGGAAGGGCAGGCCGTGCGGCGCGTGCGGGTCAGCTCCCGCGACCGGCGGCTGTTCACGCGGCAGCTCTCGAGCCTGCTGCGGGCAAAGCTGGAGCTGGTGCCGGCGATCACGATCCTGAAAGAGCAGAGCCACGCCAAGCCGTTGCGCTTGCTGCTGGAGGATCTGGAGCGGCACATGCGTGACGGCCATCCGTTTTCCGAAGCGCTCTCACGGCACCCCGGCGTGTTTTCGGCACTCTTCCTCTCCGCTATTCGGGCCGGCGAAGCCTCGGGCAAGCTCGACGACATCCTCCTGAAGCTCGTCGAGTTCGACGAGCAGCAGGAGCAGCTGGAGAGCCGCTTCCGCGGTGCGGTTGCGTATCCGTTGCTCCTCCTTGTGGTGGGGGTGGGAAGCTTGGGCTTCTTTATTTGGTTCGTCGTCCCGCGCATGACCGGGCTGTTCACGCAGCTCGGCGGCGCGCTGCCGTGGCCGACCCGCATGCTGATCCAGCTCAGCGACGTGCTGGCGCGCGACTGGCCGTGGATCATCGGCGGCGTGGTGGTGGGAAGCCTGCTGGTGCGTCGGCTGGTCCGCCTACCTGTCGTGATCGCCGCCACGGAGCGCGTGATGCGCCGCCTGCCGTTTGCGCGGGACGTGCTGGAAGCGCGCCAGGTCGGCCGCTTCACCCGCACGCTGCAAATGCTCCTGCACAGCGGCTTGCCGGTCTTCCAGGCGATGGATGTGGCGCGCCCGACGCTTTCCAGCGCGCTCATGGAGCGCCGCATGCGCGACGCCCAGGAGATGGTGAAGCGCGGCGAGACGATCGCCACCAGCCTTCGCAGCGCCGGGTGCTTTCCCGTGCTGGTGACGCGCATGATTGCGGTCGGCGAGTCCGCCGGCACGCTGGTGGACGTGCTCCATGAGCTGGCCACGTACTACGAGCGGATGCTGGATGAGCGGCTGCGCATTGCGACGACGCTGCTGGAGCCGTTGATGATCCTGGCGATGGGCGTGCTGGTCGGGTTCTGCGTGCTGGCGATGGTCCTACCGGTCTTCCAAATGACTCAAGTGGTCAGGTGAGGCGATGCACTGGGTGAGAAGCCGCGGACAGCACTGGGGTGGGCTGAGCGTCGTGGAGAGCGTGGCGCTCGTGGCCAGCCTCGTGCTGGTGACCGGCGTTTCCGCCAAAGCGCACCGCTGGATGCTGCAAGCCGCCGAGCTGCATCGATACCGCTCGGCGATGCGCGATATCACCAGCGCGGTCCGGGCGATGCCCTCGAAGGCGAGGGCGCAAGGACGGACGATGCGGCTGCACATTGAGACCGCCCAGCGGGCGTTTCGTTTCGCATCACTGGAAACCGGCCCGCGACCCTACCAGCGCATCGAACACACCGTCTGGCTGCCGGAGGGCCTGGTGGTCAGCGACGTCCCGGACCGCGCGCTGTCCGCCGACCCCAAAGGAAAATGCTCCGCGTTCTCATTTGCCGTCTCCGCGCCGGCGCACCAGCGCACGTTTCGCGTGACTGTCGACGATGCCGGGATTGTCCAACTCGATGAAGAGCCTGCGTTGTAGCGCTCGCGGGTTTTCGCTCATGGAGCTGCTCGTGGCGTCGGTCGTGGCGGCTGTCGCGGCCGCGCTCCTGGCCGGGGCCATGGTGCCGGCGAACCGCAGCGCCGCGATTCGCGCCGACCAAGCGATTGCCGTGCAATTGCTGGCCAGCCGGCTCGCGTTGCTGGAGGATCAGCTCACCGCGGATCAGCCGGCCACCGGCCAGTTCGACGCGCCGCTCGAGAACTATGCCTGGACGCTGAGCCTGACGCCGCTGCCTGCACCGCAGACCGCTCTGGTGGCGGCGACACTGGCGGTTGAGCGAACCGAGGGAACTCATCTCGATGTGGTCACCTACCGCCAAGCCGCGCAGCCGTAACGTAGCGCATCACGCAATGTCCTATTTCCCGGCTCCGCGTCACCCGGGCAGGGACACCGCCTCGCGACGACTCAAGGGGTTTACGCTGGTGGAAGTCATGCTGGCGGCGGCGTTTTCTTCGGGCCTCTTTCTCGTGACGCTCTTTCTGCTGCGCAGTGGGTTCCAGGCGTCCTCGACGTGGGAGGAGGCCGTCGCGCCCATCCAGCGGATGGAGCGCGGATTTCTGCAGCTGGAGCAAGACCTGGAAGCGATGCAACCGTTTTTCGGCGTGCCGTTCATCGGCGAGCCGGACCGTCTTGAGTTCGCGCGTCTTATGCCGCTGCTTGGCGAGGACGGCCAGACCACGCCGGCCTGGATACGCATTGTCTATCGTATTGAGGACGGGCAGCTGGTCCGGGAAGCATTCCGCTGGCAGGACGGAGACGGCGCACCGCCGCTAAGCCGCGAACCGGTCCTGCCCTTGCAGCAGGGCGCTTTTTCGTTTGCCATGCGCGATGAGCAGCAGCAGCTGTTGTGGGCGGCGTCGTGGGATGGCGTCACGCTGTGGGTGCCAAGGCTCATCAAGCTTCAGGCGATCCTGGCTTCCGCGGACGGCCGAGCGCCCCTCGCCCTTGATCGCGTGTTCCGCCATCCCGCAGGGAATCTCCCGTTATTTACGGAGACCCCATGAGCCTCCGCCGCGCGTCAGGCCAAACATTGCTTGTTGTGTTATGGGTGATGGGGCTGCTGACGATTGCCGCAGGCGCGCTGACCATGCGATCTGCGCACGAGCTGCGGCTGGGCCGCATCCCTGCATCCGCGCTGGCGCGCAAAGCCATCGCGCAGGCCGGCGTCCATCAAGCCGTCGCGGTGCTAAGCGCCGACGATACGGACGGGCAGTTGATCGACCATATGGGAGAAACCTGGAGCACCGGCATCGATGAAGCGACCGGCACCGAGATGTTCCGCGATATCGCCGTCGGTTCCGGCACCTTCTCCATCGGCCCGCCGGGTCTGGTGGACGAGGAGCGCAAATTGCCTCTCAATCTCGCCACCCCGGAGCAGCTCCGCGCGCTGATCGATGCGGTGCAACCTGGCGGGGTCGACGCGGAAGCGGTCGTTTCGGCGATCGTCGATTGGCGCGATGAGCCGGATGGCGCGGTGTGCGCCTCGATGCAGCCGGCCTGCCATAACGGGCCGCTGGACCGCGTCGAAGAGCTGCGTGCGATCCCGGGCGTGCCCCCCGCGCTCATGACCGCCCTGCAGCCGTACGTCACCGTCTATGGCAGCGGCCGGGTCAACGTCAACACCGCGCCCGCGATAGTGCTGGATGCCATGGGGTGCCCAGGATCGGATCTGGTGGCCCAACGGGAGCTGGAGCCCTTCGCCGCGCCTCCGGCCGAGTGTCCCAGCGGGGTGGTCGCATCCAGCGCGTTCACCGCGTCGGTGGTGGTCTCGGGACAGCTTGGGGACGGCACCGCACCGCTCGTCGCCGTGCTGGATCGCGCCGGGTGTGTGTCCGAAGATCCGCACGATCCGTGCATCCTCGCCTGGCTTCCGCAGTAAGGCGCTCGCCGAAACTATCCGATTGACACGCGTTAAGCTCTGTCATTACAATGCGTTATTACAGGAGCGTGTGGGAGCGCCCCCGTGAGGCTTGTTCGAAGAGACCGGAAGCGCATTGGTGCTTCCGGCGGTGGTTCTTGTAATACACGAGGGAGTGCTCCAGGGTGAGCTACTACAAGCTCCTGGGCTTGGAACACGAGCCGTTTTCCACCAGTCCGGATCCCCGCTTCTTTTTCCTTTCCGCCGCCCATCGCGCCGCCCTCTACCGTTTGCGCATCAGTGTCCGGCTGCAGCGGGGCCTCTCGCTTGTCCTGGGCGATGTGGGCACCGGCAAGACCACGCTGAGCCGCTGCCTGGCGACGACGCTCCCTTCCGACGGGCCGATCGACGTCCACGTCATCCTCAACCCGTATTTCACCTCTGACCAAGAGTTCCTCGTCGCGCTCATGGAGGCGTTCCATCTCGACGTGCCATCGCCGGTGCCTCCGGTGCGCACGCTGCTGGCGTCGATCGAGCGGCATCTGTTCAGCCGCAGCGTGGAAGCGGGCCGCACGGTGACGCTGCTCATCGACGAAGCGCAGCAGCTGCAGCCCTCCAATCTCGAGCTGTTGCGCGCTCTCCTCAATTACGAAACGCACAACACCAAGCTGCTCCAGCTCGTGCTGCTGGCCCAGCTGGAGTTCCTGCCGGCGATCCGCGCGATCCGCAACCTGTGGGACCGCATCAGCCTCAAGTACGTTTTGAACCCGTTGGATGAGCAGGAGACCAAAGAACTGATCCGCTATCGCCTCAAACAGGCGGGGTTTGCGGAGCGGGAGCCATTGTTCGCCGATGAGGCGATCCGCGCGATTCACGATGCCACCCAAGGGTATCCGCGGCGCATCGCGCTGCTGTGCCATGACGCGCTGGAGCGGCTGGTGATGGATCACCAGCCGGTCGTCACCGCCGACCTGATCCGCTCGCTCGTCCACCGGGAGCGGGAGCTGCACACGTTGGCCGTTCCGGCGGCGTAAGGCGCATCGCCATGGCCGGCCCGAAGCCCACGCCCGAGGAAAAACTGTTCGCGGTCATCCAGGGGGCGAAGCATCCGCCGATCCGCGGCGCGCGCGCCCTGACGCTCGCGCAAGCCGCGCGCCACCTGGTGGGCTTGGCAGGGCCGCTGGACCTGCCGCGGGTGAACCAGCTGCTGGGCATCGTGGTGCTTGGCTTGGGGATCGCGTGTGTCGCGCAGATGTTCTTTTGGCCCAGCCCCGAGCGGCTGCTGCAGCGGATGGAGGCTGCGGCCCCGCCGGCGGTGGCCACTCCGCTGGACGGGTTGCGCGCGACCGAGGACTACCTGCAGACGATGGCGCAGCAGGATCCGTTCCGTGTCGGCGAAACGCCGGTGACGGCGACGTCCGTCGAGTCAACGCCCAAGCGCGACCCGCAGCAAGTGGTCGCCCAATTGAAACTGGTGGGCATTGCGTGGGGCGAGGAGCCGGTCGCCATGCTCGAGCAAGCGAACCAAACGTACGTGGTGCGCCCCGGTGAAATGATCGGCGAAGCGAAGCTGAAGGAGATTTTTCCTGACCATATCGTGTTGGAAGTTGATGGACAGAGTGTGGAGCTCTTCTAGCGGCGCATGAAGCCATCGGTGTGGGTGCGGCTGAGCGCCATCGGTGGGCTCGTGGCCCTCGGAAGTGTTGCGGTCTGGGCGGATGAGGTTGTCGGGCCGCCGACAGTTCCGGAGACGGTCTCGTCCGGATCCAGCGAGCCGCTGCAGCTGCCAGGGGATGTGGCGCTCGATCCAGCGGCGTTTCCGGGCCTTGGGACGCGGATTTCGCTCGACCTGCGCGGCATGGACATCGTCGAAGTCCTGAAATTCCTGGCCGGCAAGGGCGGGTTCAACATCGTCACCGGCGCGGACGTCCAGGGACGGGCCACGCTGACGCTGACCGACGTCGCGGTGCGGGACGCGCTCGATATCGTCCTGGTCAGCAACGGTTTGGCGGTGGAGCGGCGCGGCACGATCCTGTACGTCATGTCCGGCGAGCAGTACGAACAGCTCTACGGCCACCGCTACGGCGATCCGCGCCGCAGCCTCGTGCTCCAGCTCAAGTATGCCAACCCGGGACAGGTCGGTGCGTTGTTGGGCAACCTGAAGTCCGAAGTCGGCCGAATCGTTGTCGATGAGCCCACCGCCACACTGGCGATGCTGGACACCCCGGGCATCCTCTCGCAGATGCAAAGCCTCATCAACACCGTCGATATCCCGACGGTCCAGCGGCAAGTCCCGACCGAGACGCGGATCGTCTCGCTCCGGTTCGCCAGCGCCGAGCTGGTCAAGCCTGAAATCGAATCGATACTCACGCCCGAGCTGGGCCAAGCGCGGCTGGACAAGCGCTCCAACGCGCTCATCGTCACCGACGTGCCGGCCCGGATGCCACAGATCGTCGGGCTCATTCAGGCGTTCGACGCCCGCCACCGGCAGGTGTACATCGAATCCACCATCCTCTCGGTCACGCTGCGGGACGAGTTCGATGCCGGCATCGAATGGAACTGGGTGTCGGAGAGCCTCAAGTTTCCCGACGTGACGGTCACCAACTCGCTGCCGATTTCCAGCGACGCCACCAACGCGATCAAGATGGTCGTCGGGACGATCGGGGAGAACGACGTGACCGCGACGGTGAAAGCGCTGCAGACGTTCGGCGACACCAAGGTGCTCTCCAGCCCGCATATCTCGGTGATGAACGGGGAGGACGCGAAAATTCTCGTGGGGCGCCGGGAAGCCTACGTGACCTCGACGGTCACCCAGGCGCAATCGACCGCGGCGACCGCGGAGACGATCCAGTTCATCGACGTCGGCGTGAAGCTGTACGTCACGCCGGCGATCACCGACAGCGACTTTCTCACCTTGAAGATCCGGCCTGAAGTGAGCTCGGTGGCGTCGACGCTCTCCACCTCGACGGGAAACAAGATCCCGATCGTGGAAACGAGCGAGGCCGAAACGCGCGTGATGGTCAAAGACGGGGCGACGATCATCATCGGCGGCCTGATGAAGGATGAAATCACCTTTAGCCGGCAGGCGGTGCCGGTGCTGGGCAACATCCCGCTCGTCGGCGCGCTGTTTCGCAACCGCTCGGATCGCTACAAGAAGACCGAGCTCGTCATCCTCATGACCCCGCACCTGATCGCGGGAGACGAGATCGTGGCTCCTGCGACCAGCACGGCGCGCGTGGATCTGACGCCTACGTCGAGCCGGCCCTGATGCGCCGCCTCCTGGGAGCTGTCGCAGCCGTGCTGCTGCTCGGGGTGCTCGGCACAGCCGGCTGGGCGGCGTGGCAGCTCTACCGCCATGATCGTGAGGCGACCGGCCAGCTGCAGGAGGCGCAGACCGCGCTGACGAAAAGCCAGGACCGGCTGATGCTGCTTGAGCAGGAGCGCCGGGCGCTCGCCGAAGACTTCGACACGCTGAAGGCGCGCTGGGTGAGCGCGGATGAGAAAGCGCAGCGATTGGCGCAGGAAAGCGATCAATTGGCGGGGCAGCTCGCCGGATTGGAAGATGCGCGCCGCGCGCTGCAGCAGCAGCTTGAGGAAGCCAGCGCGCAGCGGCAACAGCTGCAAGCCCAAGTCAAGGGGTTGCAGGAGAGCGTCGCCAAAGACTCAGCACAGCGCTCAGCGCTTGAAGCCCGCTTGGCCGACGCGCAACGGCGCGCCTTAAGCCGGGCCGAGTTGGAACAGCTCGCCGATCGCTGGAGCGCGCAGCAGCAGATGACGCAGGATGTGCTGGAGCGGCTTGAAACGATCTCGCGGGCGAACAGCCAGCTCGCCGCGGCCGCACCAGCCGCGCCTGCCGAGTCGCCGCGTACCCCGTCGTCCGCCGATGAGCCGCGCCGGGCGGCGAAGTTTCGCCGCGTCGGCGATATCTACTTCTCCAATCACCAGTACCCACAGGCGGCGGATGCGTATGAGCGCTCGCTTGAATTGACCGACCATGCCACCACGCGCGCCAAGCTCACCTTCCTCTATGACCGGTTTCTTCATGACCATGCCAGAGCACGCCACCACACCGAGCTGGCCAAGGATACGCACATCAACCCGGCCCTGGCCGCCCTCAGCAACAACCCTTCCGGCACCAAAGTCCCCCGCGCCCATTGGCGCTTGGTCTGGGATTGGCTGACGAAGTAGCTCCCCGCCTTGACGTGACCGCGCCAGATCAGGTAGGCTTGAAGAGACAATTCGAACGCACGGGGAAACACTCCCGATAAAGGCACACCCGGAGTAATCCGGGGTCGCAAAGCTACGGGTCCTACGTGGACGGCTGAGCTACCGAAGGATGATGAGCCACCCCCACGTAGGCGCCTTGAAAGTCTCAAGGCGCCTTTTCGGTTCAGGATCGCCGGGCCGCCGAAGGAGACGAGAGTGTGGGGGATTCGTCTTGTTCGGTCGTCCGGCGTTTTGGCATGGGGACCCGTAGGAGGAATCTACCGATGACGAAACAATCCGTGGCATCGCGCGCCCTGTCCTTATGGTTGGGGCTCACCCTCCTCATCGCCGGTGTCACGCACGCTCCCCGCGAGGCCTTTGCGACCAAAGTGTCGGCGAACGAAGACCTGGCCGCCAGCGATATCCGCGCGGTCTTCGGCCAGACCGGCAGCCCACAATTTGAGATTGGCCAGAATATCTGGGACGCCAAGGACAACACCTGGGTGCCGGCGGGCAATCTAACAATCGTCACCGATCTGGTCCAACAGATCCACGATACCCTGGCGGCCGCTCCCTATTCCTATCCTGACGAGACTACCGGCAACCGGTGCTGGCCGCTGCATATCAGCCACGTCATCTACAAGACGAACCCCCGCTACAAGGAAGAAGCGCTCCTGGTTCAGACCAAGCACCTTCGCGCCGGGGCAGGCGGCACGAACCAGTACCTGTCGCTGTTCATCCGCAACGACAAGATCAAAGACGGTTCCAACAATTCCTACTGGAAGCTCCAAAAGATCGTCGTCGGCGATCGCATGATCAGCGGGGTCGCCGAGATCAACGCGGTGGGAGCCACGCAGTTTGTCTATCCTAGCGTCGCGGACATAGCGTATGAAGCCAAAAGCGGCCGTTTAGTGGTCGTCTACGCCATTCAAAAATCCCCAACAGCAAGTGGTGGATACACCGCAGGCGAACTCCAATACCACCAACCCCATTTTGCGGTCTGGGATTACACCAACGCCGGGATTTCTGCGGCGAATGGTTTGGAGGGCCCTGGATTCGATGTGACCGAAGGGCTGGTCTACGGCAATAAAACCTCAGCTCCCGGTGGCAGCCATCACCCGGCCTGGATTCGGCTGGCCCCCCACCCGTCAGAAAACGTCATGATATTGGCATGGGATTGTCACTTCGGAGAGCTCTTCGCCAGGAAGTGGGATCCGCAGAATACCGCGTTCAGCGCCAGCACCTTGATCGAGCCGAAGCTGTCCAAAGGGCATATGGATGCGGGGGGTGATTACGATACGCTGCGGCCCTTCGATGTCGCTATTGAAGCCTCCGGACGTGCGCTGATCGTCTATGGCGATTATGCGAATGATTCAGGGGAGACGGCGAGCACTTCGACCATCCGCTACCGCACGTTGCGCCTGGGCACCGCCACCGATTCCACGATTG
Organism: Candidatus Omnitrophica bacterium CG11_big_fil_rev_8_21_14_0_20_63_9; assembly: GCA_002796105.1. Classification (GTDB taxonomy): domain Bacteria; phylum Omnitrophota; class Gorgyraeia; order Aquiviventales; family Aquiviventaceae; genus 21-14-0-20-63-9. Next base: position 20,138 of record PCVX01000082.1, read on the forward strand.
ACTCGGACTGGCTCAGCGAGCGCAACCTCAACCGCATTCTCGACAACGTGAATGACGGCAATACCTGGGAGTACGGACCGTCATTTGTC
>PCVX01000056.1:0-2043 GCA_002796105.1 Candidatus Omnitrophica bacterium CG11_big_fil_rev_8_21_14_0_20_63_9
CACGGTCAACGTCGAAGGTGTTCTGGTTGGCATCTGCTCGTTGGCATCTTATCGGAGCCGTCTCACCTTGTCGAGCCGCAAAACACGGCGGCTACCACGCCCCGCCCCCGCCTCCACCGCCCCCGCCGCCGGAAAATCCCCCGCCGCCAGACCCGCTGCCGCCCCAGGAGCCTGACGACCGTGGCGCTGAGCTGAGCGTCTGGCCCATGCTGCGCACGGAGCGGTCCAGCTCATCGCCGAACCGCCGTGCCGAGAAGTGGTCCCAGTCCCCTTGATACCACGAGGGCGGCTGCGTGTAGAGGCCTTCAAACGCGCGGGCCCACTGCGATACCACCCCGAAGGCCAGCGCATACGGCAGCCCGCGTTCAAACAGCGAGGGGTCCTCCAGGCGGCGCAGGCGATCCTGGTCGGCCCGGCGCAAAAATTCGAGGAAACCGAACAACTGATCGGTTGCGCGCGCCCCACGCAGCGTCCGCCTGGGCATGACCCAGCTGAACGCCGCCACAATGATCCCGGAAAGGCCCGAGGCCATCAATATCGCGCCCAGCGGCAGATGATGCCAGGCCATGCCCGCCATCAAGGCGTGATACAAACCGATCCCGATGATCACCCCGGCGATGAGATAGCGGCGGCGCACGCGCTCCGGGTGGCTGTCGAGATACCCGCGCGTCACCAGCTCGTTGTAGAGCGCATCACGGATCCCGGGCAGCTGTTGGTAGAAGACGTCCTTGAGCTCGGAGAGCTGCACGCTCCCCTTGGTGCCGGCAAAGAGACCGCTCACGAGCAGCCGCTCATGAGGCTTGAGCGCTTCCCACGCACCCGCCCCCGGCTCCAGCCGCGTGAGCGTATACGTTGATCCGCTCAGCCACCCACCGGGCATCGCCTGAATCTTCAGATGACCGCGCACCGCCAAATCCACGATGGTCGCAGTGATGTCCCGCAGGTGCGCATGTTGATCCATGAGGGTGCCCGCTTCAGCCGGCGTAAGGTTCTTCGGCGGCTCATACTGTACGACCTGGGACGCCACGGGGCGCGGATCGCGCCCGCGCGCATGCCACAGCCACAGCATGACCGCCAGCACCAGCACCGGCAGTCCGTAAATCCAGTTGTCTTCAAGCCACCAGGACGCGAGACGCCACGCCGATGGCGGCCGCACCAGCCCTTTGTCCCACGCGACCGCCGCCGTCAGCCCTTCGTAGGGTTGCAGCCCGCGGGAAGGCTCGAGCACCATGCGCCCGAGCCCCTGCAATTGCACAGGCAACGTCTCCGTCGAGCCGTAGGAGCCCAGGTAGGCCACTGTCCGCAACCCGGTCGCCGCCATGGGCACGGCGATCTCGGCGCGCACGCGGCGCATGGGCACCGCCCATTCGTTGCCGGTCAGGTTCCAGTAGCATTCATCATGATCCGGAAAGAAGCGCACCGCGCCCCGCTCGACCTCATAGACGATGCGGTAGGTCTGCTCGCCGGTCACTATGGCGTCAGGGTCGCCGATGCGGATGCGGCGGAAGCGTCCGGAAGATTCCAACCGGTAGGGCCAGGGCTGGCCGTACGCATTCGTTACGCCGCGTACGCGCAGCCGCAGCACGAAATGCTGGCCCAGGCGGTCGCTGTAATGGATGGGGATGTCGCGGTAGATGCCGTGCCGCGCTTCGCCCGTGAAATCGGCGATGATGGTTTCTTCAACGGTGGCGGTGGCATCCTCGGCAACCGTCACGCGCGTCTCGAAGCTGGCGATCTCCCATGCCCAGGCCGCCGGGCATGCGCTTAGGAGCGCGGCGGCCAGCCACCAACGGGAAGCGCGCATGCGCGTTACGAGAAGGACACCTTCGGCGCCTGGCCTTCTTCCGGCGCGCCAAGCTGGAAGAATTCGCGCGGCGTGAAGCCGCCCAGCTGCGCGACGAACCGGTCCGGGATCACCGTCAGCTTGGTGTTGTAGTCGCGCACCACGGCGTTGTAGTAGCGCCGGGCTCCCTGCACCGCCTCTTCGATTTCGGTGAGCGAGCGCTGCAAGCCCATGAAGTTCTCGTTGGCGCGCAGCTGCGG
>PCVX01000056.1:2144-8309 GCA_002796105.1 Candidatus Omnitrophica bacterium CG11_big_fil_rev_8_21_14_0_20_63_9
GCGCCTCGGTCACCTGGAGGAACACCTTTTGCTCGTGCGCGGCATAGCCCTTCACCGTCTCGACGAGATTCGGGATCAGGTCGTAGCGACGCTTGAGTTGCACGCTGATGTCCGACCAGGCGCCATCCCCTCGGACCCGCAGCTGGACCAGGCCGTTATAGACGAGGACACCCCAGACCACCACGGCGAGCAAAAGTCCCCAGACGATCCACATGCGCTCCTCCAGGTTAGCGACGCGTGAACTGCTCCTCGATCCACTCCACCGGCAACTCCACCCGCGTCTTGGGCTGCGTCGTGTCATCGTGGTACACGTACGTCGCGCCCTCGGCGCTGATCAGCGCCGAGAGCGAGGGCGGCACCGTGAATACGTCATCGCGCACGGACAGCCGGTAATCGATCGGGGTCGCGATCCAGGCTTCGTTCGGGCTCGTCCCAAGCCGTGTGGCGAAGCGCGCCGGGAGGCGCTCAAGATTCATCCACCGCTGCCGGTGGTCTGAGAACACGCTCAAGGCAGGAACGCCCGGGGCGCGCGCCGCCAAGACGAAGACGTACGCCGGATCGACATAGGCGATCCACAGCCGGCGCCCGTTCACGGCGCGCAGGCTGGTATCGTAGCGCGTCCACTGCTCGGTGGCAGGGCGAAAGCGAAAGACGCCGAACGCCTCCGAAGCAACCCAGCACTCGCGGCCCTGCACGATGAGGTTCCAGACTTTGCGCGATAGGTCCTGCGGGGGCGCAACTTCGAGCGCATGGCCCATGACCTGGCCGGTGAGCTCGAGCAGATCGTAGCGCTGCAACCGGCCGTCCGGCCGGCGCCGGTACACGCCTTCGTCCGTCGCCCACAGCACATCCTCATCCCACGTGACCGTCTGGAGCGGGCTCGCGACCGAGCCCACCGCTTGTCCGCGATATGGGATGTTGATGGGAGGGATCGCCTCCAAAGGCTTCGACTCTTCAGCAACAGCCCCGGCGGGCGGACAGACGCAGAGCGCTAGCACGAACAGCATGGCTCGCATCGTGTCATTCATAACAGACCGCTCACCGATTTGCAATGTCGTCTATCGCCGGCGCGTCACGCCGACCTTCGGGCACAGCGAGTCGAGCGGACAGCGGCTGCACCAAGGCGAGGTGGGGTGGCATAGGTTCTGCCCCATCGTCACGAGGAGATCGTTGTAGCCTTGCCAATGGGTGCGCGGCAAACACCGGCGCAGCGCCATTTCGGTCTGCTCCGGCGTCTTCGTGCGCACCAAACCCCACCGGTTGCTGATGCGGTGCACGTGCGTATCGACGCAAATCCCATCTTTGTGGAAGGCGAGCGTGATGACGAGGTTGGCGGTCTTGCGGCCGACCCCGTTGAGCGTCAGCAGCACGTCCAGGTCATCCGGCACCCGGCCGCCGTGGCGCTCCAGCAGCGCGCGGCACACCGCGCGCAGCGTCCGCGCCTTCACGCGGTAAAAGCTGACCGGGTAGATCGCCCGCTCGATGGTGCGCAGCGGCAGCCGCACGAGCTGCTGCGGGGTGCGCGCCAGGCGGAATAACCGCTTGGAGGCTGCGGCGGTTGTCGCGTCCTTCGTGCGCAGGCTCAGGAGGCAACTGATGAGCGTCGTAAATGGATCGCGGCGATAGCGGGTCACGACCGGCACCTGCCAGGGCCGGATCAGCCGCGCAACGGTGCGCAGGACGCCATCGATGTTGTGAGGCGTGATCATCAGAGCGGGCGCGCAGGAAGACGCTGGGGCCGGCGCGGGCGGCCGCGAGATTACCAGGTGCCGGCGAACAGTTCCCGAATCTTGGCCGCCGGATCGGGCGCCGTCATCAGGCTTTCGCCAATGAGCACGCCATGGACTCCCAGCTGCCTCAGCCGCTTGACGTCCTCGGCGGAACTGACACCGCTTTCCGCCACGATTAGCTTGCCCTTGGGAACCCTGGGGATCAGCCGCTCGCTGAGCGTCAGATCGATCTGGAACGTATTCAAATCGCGATGATTGATGCCGATGACATGCGCGCCGACGCTCAGGGCGACCTTCAGCTCATCCTCCGAATGCACTTCGACGAGCGGCTCGATCCCCAGCGTATCCGCGGCTTGCATGCACTGCAGCAGCGTCTCCTCCGTGAGGGCGCGCACGATCAACAGCACCGCATCCGCTTCATAGGTCGCCGACTCGTAGACTTGGTAAGGATCGATGATGAAATCTTTACGCAGCACGGGGATTTCGGTGAAATGCTTCACATCTCTCAGGAAGTCGAGGTGGCCGCCGAAGAAGGTTTCATCCGTCAGCACCGACAGCGCCGAGGCCCCCGCATCTTGCAGGGTTTGCGCGAGGCTGACCGGATCAAACCGTTCGCGCAGCATGCCTTTGGAAGGGGATTTCCGCTTCAGCTCGGCGATGAGCGCCGGCCGCTTCAGGCCGCTCAGCGCCTTGCGGAAGCTCCGGTCCGGCATATAGCTGGCTACGCGGGCCTTGAGGTCCTCCAACGGCAGGCGCCCTTTGGCTTCGTCCACTTCCGCCTGCTTGCTGAGCAAGATGTCATCCAGCATGGCTAAGCTCCTTAACACGCTCCAAGAGCCGGCGAGCCGCGCCGCTTTCCACGGCCGCCGCGGCTTTCGGCAGCCCCAGCTCGATCGCCGGCACGACATCGGCCGCGTAGAGCGCACACGCCGCGTTCACCAGAATGATATCACGCGCCGGGGAGGGACGGCCACCGAGCACCTCCGCAGCCAGTTCAGCGTTGCGCCGCGCATCGCCGCCGCGCAACGATTCCAATGTGGAGCGCGCAACGCCCCAGGCGGTCGGATCGAGGCGCTGCTCGCTGATGCGTCCCTCGCGCACTTCCAGCACGCGGGTGGCCCCGGTCGTGGTCACCTCATCCAGCCCATCGTGCCCATGCACTACCAGGCCGTGCACGATGCCCAGGCGGATGAGCGCTTCCGCCATGGGACGCAACAGCTTGGCGTCCGACACGCCGACGAGCTGATACGTGAGGTGCGCGGGGTTGGCGAGCGGGCCGATCAGGTTGAAGATGGTGCGGATCCCAAGCGCCTTGCGGATGGGGGCGACCGCTTTCATGGCGGGATGAAACGCCGGGGCAAAGCAAAACCCAAAGCCCAGCTCATCCACGCAGCGCGCCACTTGCTCCGGGCTGGCCGCGAGATTGACTCCGAGCGCTTCGAGCAGATCTGCGCTGCCGCAGCGGCTGGAGGCGGCGCGGTTGCCGTGCTTCACGATCCGGGCTCCGGCAGAAGCCGCCACGAGCGCGGCCAGCGTGGAGACGTTGAGCGTGCCCTGCCCGTCCCCGCCGGTGCCGCAGGTATCACACAAGCCTTGGGTGCGCTTGAGCGGCAAGGAGACCGCGTGGGCGCGCAACACCGCTACCGCCGCAGCGATTTCCTCGGCGGTCTCGCCGCGCTGGGCGAGTGTGGTGAGGAACGTGCGGATCTCCTCAGGCGCCATGGTCCCAGCCATGAGCGACGTCATGACCTGGGTCATCGCCTCCGCACTCAGCGGTTGAAGGAAGGTGGTCGGGGTCATGGACGCGCCTCAGCGGTGGCGCCGACGGAACGCTTTGGACAGACCGAGGAAATTCCGCAGCAGATCTTTGCCCGCGGACGTCAAGATGGACTCCGGATGGAACTGCACGCCATAGATCGGCCGCTGCTTGTGCTGCAGCCCCATGATCTCGTGCTCCGACGTCCACGCGGTGACCTGCAAAGTGCTCGGGAAGGACTCTCGTTTGATAATCAAGGAATGGTAGCGGGTCGCATCGAAGGGCTTCGGCAGCCCGCGAAACAGCCCGCGCTGCGTGTGGTAGATTTTGGAGGTCTTGCCATGCATCGGCCGCTGCGCGCGCACGACTTGGCCGCCGAAGACCTCCCCGATGCATTGGTGGCCCAGGCAGACACCGAGGATGGGCGTGCGCTCGCCCATCGCGGCGATCAGCTCCTTCGAGATGCCGGCATCATCTGGCGTGCCAGGTCCCGGCGAAATCACGATGCTGCTGGGCTTCAGACGCTTGACGCCGGAAAGCGTCACCTGATCATTGCGCTTCACGACCAGCCGCTCGCCCAACTCGCCCAAGTACTGGACGAGGTTGTACGTAAATGAATCATAGTTATCAATCATGAGAATCATCGAAAGAACTCCAATGGCGTATTGGGGTGCCGGAGGGGTGGGGTCATGCCCGCCTCTCTGCCACGTCCAGCGCTTGCAGCACCGCCTTGGCCTTATTGAGTGACTCCTGGTACTCGCGCTCCGGGTGCGAATCGGCCACAATGCCCGCCCCGGCTTGCACCGAGGCGCGGCCTCCTTGCATCAGCAGTGTCCGGATGGTGATACACGTATCCAAGTTGCCGGAGTAGCTGAGGTAGCCGACCGCGCCGGCGTAGGGCCCGCGATCGCAGCACTCCAGCTCTGCGATGATCTCCATCGCCCGCACCTTCGGCGCCCCGGTGACGGTGCCCGCCGGAAACGTGGCGCGCAGCACATCCGCGGCGGTCTTGCCCGGCCGCAACCGGGCCGTCACCCCGCTGACCAAATGCAGCACGTGCGAATATTTTTCCACGACCATCAGCTCCGGAGTCTGCACGGAGCCGGTGACCGCGACGCGTCCCAGGTCGTTGCGCCCCAGATCGACCAGCATGAGATGCTCCGCGCGCTCCTTGACGCTCTCGCGCAGTTGGCGCGTGAGCTGCTCATCCTCTTGCGGGGTGCGCCCGCGCGGTCGGGTGCCGGCAATCGGCCGCGTCTCCAGCCGGCCGTCCTCGCAGCGCACCAGCATTTCCGGCGACGCCCCCACCAGCGCGAGCGAGCCGAAGCGCAGGAGGAACATGTAGGGCGAGGGGTTCAGCGAGCGCAGCACCCGGTACACATCGAGCGGGTCGCACGAGACCGAGCGCTCAAAGCGCTGCGACAAGACGACCTGAATGATATCCCCGGCCCGGATGTACTCTTTGGCCTTGCCGACCATCCGCTCAAACTCTTCTCGGCTGATCGCATGGCGGACCGGCGTGGGCCGGCGCCGGGGAGCCGCGCGTTTCGCGCGGGGCAGCGGTTGGCGCAGCTGAGTAGCCATCTGCTCGATGCGCCGCACCGCCTCCCGGTACGCTGCGCGCGGTGCGCGGCCCTGTGTATGCGCATGCGCAATGAGCAGCAGCGCATGCTGCGAATGGTCGAAGACCGCCATGGTGTCGGCGAGCATCAGCATCAGGTCCGGCACTCGCAAGTCGTCGATCTGATGCGGCGGCAGCCGCTCCAGAAAGCGCACGACGTTATAGCCCAAATACCCGACGAGGCCTCCGGTGAAGCGCGGCAGCCCCTCCACCGGCACAAAGCGCATCTGGCGCATCAGCCGCTCAACTTCCGCCAAGGGGTCGCGGGACGTTTCAAACCGCGTGATGCGCGGCGCGCGGCCCTCGCGGAACTCGGACAGCTCCATGTGGCGGCCCACGCTGGTAATGAGCATGCGCGGCCTCGCCCCCAGAAAGGAAAAGCGCGCGACTTTCTCCGTCCCCTCCACCGACTCGAGCAGGAAGCTGAAGCGCCCGTCATCTAGTTTCATGAAGGCGCTCACGGGTGTTTCCAGATCGGCCGGCACCCGGCCGCACACCGGGATGACGTTGCCCCGGCGGGCGAGCTTTAAGAACTCCGCTTCCGATGGAAAGAGCGTCATGCGCCCTTCCGGTATACTTTGGCCGGATCAAACACCCGCCGACCGACCGTCGTGATCCGTCCGCGCGCATCAAGCCGCCTGAAATAACAGGTGAAATACCCGGTGTGGCAGCCGGCCACCCGCTGGCGGACCTGGAGAACCAGCGATTTGCCTTCGCAGTCCACCAGCACCTGCTTGATGAGCTGGATGTGCCCGGACGTCTCGCCCTTTTGCATCAGCCGGTTCTGGGAGCGTCGGAACAGGTGTACGGTGCCGGTGGCCAGGCTCTTCTGGAGTGCTGCCTGATTCAGGTAACACAGCGTGATGACCTGCTTGGTCTTGGCGTCCTGGATCACCGTGGGCAGCAGCCCCCGGTCGTCGAATTGGAGCAGCGGCCGCAGCGCTGCGTAGCCTGCAACCGGCTTGCCTCGTATGGGCCGTGTCATGGACGGATCACCACTCCCTGCTGGGCCAGATACCGTTTCACGTCGCCGATCGACAGCTCTCCAAAGTGGAACA
>PCVX01000056.1:8315-20118 GCA_002796105.1 Candidatus Omnitrophica bacterium CG11_big_fil_rev_8_21_14_0_20_63_9
CCGCCAGCGCCGCATCCGCCCTGCCCGCGGTCAGCGCCTCACGGAAATGCGCAAGCGCCCCGGCCCCGCCCGAGGCGATCACCGGAATGCCAACCGCCTCGCTGATGGCGCGCGTCAGTTCCACATCATACCCTTGTTTTGTACCATCCCGGTCCATGCTGGTCAGCAAAATCTCTCCGGCTCCCCGCCGCTGCGCTTCTTGCGCCCACGCCACCGCGTCCTTGCCGGTGGACGTGCGCCCGCCGTGCGTGAACACTTCCCAGCCTGCGCCGCGGCGCTTCGCGTCGATCGCGACCACGATGCACTGGCAGCCGAAGCGCGCCGACGATTCGCTGATGAACTCCGGCCGCTGGACCGCGCTGGTATTGAGCGACACCTTATCCGCGCCGGCGCCCAGCAGCGCGCGGATATCGTCGATGGTCCGGATGCCGCCCCCGACCGTCAGCGGCATGAACGCCACCGCGGCGGTGCGCTCCACCACGTCAAGAATGATGGGCCGCTGCTCATGGCTGGCGGTGATGTCCAGGAACACCAGCTCATCCGCGCCCGCCTGATTGTACGCGCTGGCCGCTTCCACCGGGTCGCCGGCGTCGCGCAGGCTCACAAACTTGATCCCTTTCACCACGCGGCCCTTGTCGACATCCAAACACGGGATGATCCGCTTAGCCAGCATCGTCAGCCGCCCAGCACGCGGATCGCATCGCGCACATCGAGCGTGCCTTCATAGAGCGCTTTCCCGACGATTGCGCCGATCACCCCGCGCGGCTCCAACGTCTTGAGCCGCTCCAAATCCTTCACGGAAGAAATCCCGCCCGAGGCGATCACCTGCAGCGGGGCGACCGCCAGCACCTCCTCCAGCAGCCCAAGGTTGGGTCCTTGCAGCATGCCATCGCGGCTGACGTCGGTGCAAATGAGCGTCTCCACGCCGAGCATCGCCACGCTGCGCGCCAGCGCCGCCGGGGTGAGTGGTGTCGAGGCCACCCAGCCCCGCGACACGACCTGCCCGGCCTTGGCGTCGATCGCCACGGCGATTTTACGGCCGTAGCGGTCCGCCGCCTCCTGCACGAACGCCGGGTCCTCGCACGCCTTGGTGCCCAACACGACGCGCGCTGCCCCCGCCGCCATCGCTTTCGCCAGCGTCTCTTTCGTACGGATGCCGCCGCTCAGCTCCACATGGACGCCGCAGGCAGCGATGATGCGCTCCGCCACCGGCAGATTCACGTAGGTGCCGTCAAATGCGCCGTTGAGGTCCACGACGTGCAGCCAGGTGGCCCCGACCTCGGCCCAGCGCTTGGCCATCGCCACCGGATCGTCCGAATACACCGTGACCTGGTCGCGCTTGCCCTGGGCCAGCCGGACTACCTTGCCGTCAAGCAAGTCAATCGCAGGAAGAATGACCATTATCGAGCTTGGGGCAAGAGACATGGGGCAAGAGACATGGGAATTGTTCCCCCTCGCCCCTTGTCTCCTGTCTCCTGCCCCCGCGTCATAGCTTAATGAAGTTCTCAAGTAATTTTAGTCCTACGGCCTGGCTCTTTTCCGGGTGAAACTGGGTCGCGTACAGGTTCTGGCGCCATACCATCGACGCAAACCGGCCGCCATACTCGGTCTCAAGCGCCACCACCGCCCGGTCCTGCGGCTCCCCATAATACGAGTGCACGAAGTAGAAATAGCCGCCTTCCGGAATGTCCTTCAACAAGGGACAGTCCCCTTGTCGCTTGTCGCTTGTCACTTGTCGCTGCACTTGATTCCACCCCATGTGCGGAACTTTCAGCGCACCGTCAGCGAACCGCTTGACGCGGCCGCGCAGCACGCCAAGGCCGGCCACCCCTGGCGCCTCGTCGCTGGACTCAAAGAGGAGCTGCAACCCCAGGCAGATTCCCAGGTACGGCGTGCCGGACGCAATGGCCCGCTGCACCGGCTCCACCAACCGGCGCGCGGAGAGCTCCTGCATCGCGGATGCGAACGCGCCCACGCCCGGCAGGATGACTTTCTCCGCCTGTGCCACGTCCTGCGGATCGCCGGAGACGCGCACGGGGGCGCCCAGCGACTCCAACGCTTTGGAGACGCTGCGCAAATTCCCCATGCCGTAATCAATGACGACAATCATCGCACCAGAAGGGGCAAGGGGCACGGGGCGTGGGGCAGGGTTGGTTTTCCCCCGCCCCTTGTCTCCCGCCCCCTGCCCCCTACTTTACAATCGACCTTTTGACGACGGAATGCCTTTGACCCGCGGATGCAGCCGGGTGGCTTGCTCGAGCGCCCGCCCGAGCGCCTTGAACACCGCCTCGCACGTGTGGTGGAAATCCGCGCCGGCAAGCACGTCAATGTGCACCGTCAGCTTGGCGGTGCGGGCAAACGACTCCAGGAAATGCTCGGCGTCGCCCCACGAGTACTCAGTGCTGGACGACAATGTTTTCCCTCCGCCGCGGCCGTCGCGCAATACCAGTTTGGGCCGGCCGGAAAAATCGAGCACCACGCGGGCAAGCGCCTCGTCCATCGGCACATACGCGAAGCCAAACCGCGTGATGCCTTTGCGGTCTTTGAGCGCCTGGTCCAGCGCCTGGCCGAGCACGAGGCCGATGTCCTCGTTCGTGTGGTGCCGGTCGATGTCGAGGTCCCCGGCCGCCTTAAGCGTCAGGTCAAACACGCCATGAACCGCCAGCAAGGTGAGCATGTGGTCAAGGAACGGCATGCCGGTCTTCACCGTGACCTTGCCATTGCCATCCACATTGAGGCTCACCGAAATGTTCGTTTCCTTGCTCTTGCGGCTTACGATCGCTCGTCTCATAGGTCGCCTTAGGTTAGCCGGGCCTTCACAGCATCAAAATGCCGCGGCAATCCTTCAATGGCCGTCAGGCGCTCCAGCGGCTCCCGCATCCGCTCCAGCGCCTTTTTCGTGTACGTGATCAGGTGCGTGCGTCGAATGAAATCGTCGAGGCCAAGGCCGGAAAACGCCCGCGCGGCCCCGCCGGTGGGCAGCACATGGCTGGGGCCGGCCACGTAGTCGCCGACGGTCACCGGCGAGTAGGGTCCCAGGAAAATCGCCCCCGCGCTTGTGATCCGCTTCGCCAGTTTTTGCGGCGAGCGGACCATGATCTCGAGGTGCTCCGGCGCCAATTGGTTCGCCACCGCCACCGCCTCATCGAGGTTCTTGACGATCATGCAGTAGCCGCCGGGGATCTGCTTGTGCGCCATTTTCGCCAGCGCCTTGGACGTCGTGATGAGAAAGCCGATCCCGCCCGCGTGCTCGGTTTCCCCCATCAAATCGGCCAGGACGTACTGCGGGTTCGCGTGGTGGTTAGCGATGACCGCGATCTCGGAGGGGCCGGCGATCGTGTCCACATCGACGAACCCGAAGACCTGCCGTTTGGCTTCCGCCACGTACGCGTTGCCTGGCCCGACGATCTTGTCGACCTTCGGGATCATCTTGGTCCCAAACGCCATGGCGGCGATGGCCTGAGCACCCCCCATCTTGTACACTTCATCCACGTCGAGCAGGCTCGCCACCGCCAGGATGTGCGGATCAACGCTGCCGTCCTTGCGCGGCGGGGTTGCCAGAATCACCCGCTTCACCCCGGCCCGCTTGGCCGGGATGACCGTCATATACACGGTGGAGACGAGGCTGGCGGTGCCGCCGGGGATGTAGATACCCACCCGCTCGATCGGATCGAACTTCTCCCCGAGCACGACGCCGTCGCCATCGACGGTCCGCATCGGCTTCAGCCGCGGGTGGCCGTAAAACGTTTGCACGTTCTGGATGGCGCTTTTCAGCTGCAGCGCGAATTTCGGGTCCAGGTGCTGGAACGCGCCCGAGGTTTCCGCCTCCGTCACGCGCAGCTGCCGGGGTGCCAGGCGCACGCCGTCGAAGCGCCGCGTGTAGCGCAGCAGCGCGTCATCGCCGCCCTGATAGACGTCATCCACGATCTTGCGCACGCGCTCTTCAATCCGCCGGCGGCGCACGAGCTGCCGCGTGCACAACCGTTGCCATTCCTGACTGCTCGTTGTGACAATTTTCATCGCGAAGTCTCTAAAGCCTCCCGAACAAGTTCTTCCGCCCGCTTCATCGCCGCTGGAATGCCGGCAGGGTCCTTGCCGCCAGCCTGGGCGAATTCCGGCCGGCCGCCCCCGCTCCCCTTCGTCAGCGGGGAGACCGCTTTTAACAATTCCCCGGCATGGATCCGTTTCGTCAAATCGCTCGTCGTCGCCATGACAAGCGAGACCTGCGCCGGCCCTTCGGAGGATGCCAGCAGGACCACGCCTTCCCGCTGCAACGACTGCCGGATCGCGTCGGCGAGTGCGACCAGTGTTTCACGGTCGGTCTGGCGAATGATCGAAGTCACCAGGGTGATCCCGTTGATCCGCTTGCCCTCCGCCACCAGGCGGCTTGCGTGAATTTTCGCCAATTCCAACTGCAGTGATTTTCGCTCGCGGTCCAGCCGCTTGATCTGCTCAAGCAGCTCCTCCAAGCCCGCGATCACCTCATGCGGCGGGCGGCTGAGCCGCTTGGCCGCTTCCTGCAGCCACCGGCGCTGCTGCTGCTGATGGTCCGCGGCAGCATCCCCCACGAGTGCCTCCACGCGCCGCGTGCCGGCCGCGATCGAGCTTTCGCCGACGAGCACCAAGCCGCCCACGAAGCCGGTGTGCAGTACGTGCGTGCCGCCGCACAACTCCTTTGAGTAATCGCCGATCGTCACCACGCGCACCGTGCCGCCGTACTTTTCGCCGAAGAGCGCGACCGCGCCCGCGTGTTTCGCCTCTTCCAGCCGCATCTGATCGGTATGCACCTCATCGACGAGACGGACCCGTTGATTGACCAGACTCTCGACTTCTTCACGCTGCTCTTCTTTGAGGCCGGCGAGCGAAGAAAAGTCGAAGCGCACGCGATCGACATCGACATAGGAGCCGGCCTGGACCGCGTCGGGTCCCAGCACCTTGCGCAGCGCCCAGTGTAGCAAATGCGTCGCGGTGTGGCTGCGGGCCACTTTGAGCCGACGCTGCGCATCGACGCGCGCCCGCACCGGTTCATTTACCGACAGCGTGCCCTGCCGCACGGTGGCCTGGTGGATCAGGACGTCGTCGACCCATGAGGTGCGCTCCACCTCCGCCAACCCCTTGGGCGCCTCAATCATGCCGGTATCGCCGATCTGGCCGCCGGCCTCGCCGTAAAAGGGCGAGCGCTCCAGCACGAGGCCGACCGCTTGGCCGGCCTTCGCCTGTTGAACCCATGTGGTGCCATCCCACAACCCCTTGAGGGTTGTTTCGCCCTCAAGGCGGTCATAGCCGATAAAGAGCGCCTCTTTCGACGGCAAGCCGGCGATCTCACGGCGCACCGGCAGCTCGTCGGAGACGAACACCCCGCCGGTAAACTGGCTGGCCGCGCGCGAGCGCTGCTGCTGAATTTTGAGCGCCTTTTCGAACCCGGGACGATCGATGGTCAAGCCCTTTTCATTGGCAAGGTCTTGCGTCAATTCGAACGGCAAACCATACGTGTCATAGAGCCGAAAAGCCTCTTCTCCGGAAATAGTCTTTTGGTTAGCCCTGTGAAGTTGCGCTACTAAGGACGTTAAACGATCCACGGCAACAGCAACGGTTTCCTGAAACTGCATTAATTCTCTGCTCAGTACTTGTCTAACCAGCTCATGCTTGGCGTATAAGGCTTTCGCATAAGGCGATTGCCCCATAGCCATTTCAACTGATTCGGCCAAATCGAGAGCGGCGCTAATCAACTCATTGCCGTGGAACCCAATCCCCATGCCTCGCTCTATGGCCATCGCGGTGCGACGGATCAACATGCGTAGCACGTAACCCTGTTTCTCATTCGAGGGCAACAAGCCTTCGCTGATCAAAAAAACGATCGCGCGGATGTGATCGGCCGCCCGACGCTGTGCAATCAGTACATTTGGATCGGAGGCATTGACCTTTTTCGCTTTGGCAAACCGACGAATAACATCAAGAATTGGTTCGAAAAGATCGGTTTCGTAATCTGTTTCCTTGTCTTGGATAACGCGCGACAGGCGCTCCAGCCCCATGCCGGTATCGATGTTTTTTCTCGGCAGCGGCTTTAGGCTTCCGTCCGATTGCCGGTCAAATTGGGTGAACACCAGGTTCCACACCTCGACTGACTTCGGCCCATGCACCTGGCCTTCGGGATCATAGTAGATCTCCGAACACGGACCGCACGGGCCGTTCGGGCCTTCTTTCGGCGCGTTCGCCGGCCAAAAATTATCCGCCTGGCCGAAGCGCTTGATGCGTTCCGGCGGCACGCCGAGCTTCTGCCACAGCGCCGCGGCCTCTTTGTCTTCTTCGTAAACGCTCACCCACAGGCGGTCCGCCGGCAGCGAGAGGCTGTGCGCGCGCTTGTCGCTGGCCTTGCGGCCGGCGTAGTCGCACGTGCCGGTGAGAAACTCCCACGCCCACTGGATCGCTTCCGGCTTGAAATAATCGCCGAAGGAGAAGTTGCCCAGCATCTCAAAGAACGAATGGTGCGAGGCGCTTGTGCCCACGCGATCCAGATCGCCGGTGCGCAAACACTTTTGAGATGAGGCCGCGCGCGCCATGTCCGTCCGCTTGCCCAGAAAGCAGTCTTTGAACTGGTTCATGCCCGCGGAGGTGAACAGCACCGTCGGATCGCCGCTGGGAATGAGCGAGTCGCTGGGCACGCGGGTATGCCCGCACGCCTCGAAGAATTTCAGGAACCGCTCTCGAATGTCAGCGCTATGCATCAGGAACATCCCAAACATAGAAATCCCTGCCTACCCATCGACCAACGGGGCAGGCAGGCGCACAAACACCCCTGGAAGGACGATTGCCCTACTCGGGATCGGCGGTGCCGACGATGCGCTCGATGAGCTCATCGTCAAAACCGCGGGCGGCCAGCCACCGCGCTTGACGGCTGGGCTCGGCGCGCCGCCATCGAGGCTGCGAGAGGAGGCGTGTCGCGCGCTCGGCATCGCCTTCCTCGTTGGTGAGCCGTGCGATCGCCTCAGCGACCAGCGCGTCCGGGACGCCTTTCGCTGCCAGCCGTTGCCGGATCGCGCGCCCGGCATAGCCCTGGCGCGCCCAATGCTCGGCGGCGAGCCGCGCGTACGCCTGATCGTCCAGCGCGCCCTGCCGGCGGCAGTCGGCGATGACCGCGTCGATGGCCTCCGCCGGCAGGCCCCGGCGATCGAGAAAGGCCCGCACTTCGGCGACCGAGCGGACGCCGCTGCGCAGATACCGGCGAACCGCAGCCGGCGGCCCGACGCTATTCGACTTTGATGACGACATACCCGCGATTCGTCCGCACCAAGGCAGGATTGCCCTGGACTTGGGCGATGGCCTCGCGGTATTGGCCGACGTTCTCGATACGGACCCGGTTGATCTCGTTGATCACATCGCCCGGCCGCAATCCAGCCTGCTCGGCAGGACTGCCTTCCTCGACCTCAACCACCAGCACACCGGAAGTGCCTGGGACCAACCCGAAGCGCTCGCCTTGCTCCGGGGTCAGACCGCTGACCTGAACCCCGCGCCAGTGCTCAGCGGCCCCCCCGCTGGCGACGTCGATTTCCGTTTGCCGATCGCCGATTTCCACCTGCAAGGTCTGGCGCTTGCCCTCGCGCAGGATCTCCATGGCCACGCGGCGCCCGGCTTTGGAATTGCTGACCCGGTCCACCAGCTCGCGCGAATGGCGGATCGGCTGCCCGTCGAACGTCTTCACGATGTCGCCGTCCTTGAGGCCCCCGCGGCTCGCCGGGCTGTCCGGCAAGACTTGGTAGACCAGCACGCCTTCGCGGTCGGTGAGCTTATAGTATTCTGCCACGTCCTCGGTGATGTCCTGGATCTGGACGCCGAGCCACCCATAGACGACCCGCTTGCCTTCGATCAGCTGCTCGAGGATGTTTTTGGCCTTGTTGACCGGGATGGCAAAGCCGATCCCCTCGAACCCGCGGGAACTCGATAAAATCGCCACGTTGATGCCGATCACTTCCCCGCGGATGTTCAACAGCGGCCCGCCGCTGTTGCCGGGGTTGATGGCCGCATCCGTCTGGATCAGATCGGAGTAGTCGCGATCGTGGCGGGACGACCGGGGCAGCTGGCGGTTCAGCGCGCTCACCACGCCGACGGTCAGCGTCGGCTCAGCGCCGGTTGCCCGCGTCGAAGGCCCGCTGGCCATCAAGCCGAACGGGTTGCCCAGCGCGATCGACCATTGGCCGGTGCGCACCGTCGCGGAGTCGCCCAGCGTCGCCACGGGCAGATCCTTGGCCTCGATTTTCACGACCGCCAGATCGGAGCGGGGGTCTTTGCCTTTCACTTCCCCGTCGAACTCGCGGCCGTCAGCCAGCGTGACCTTGATCTTGTCCGCATCGACGACGACGTGCTCGTTCGTGAGGATATAGCCGCGCGCGTCGATGATCACGCCGGAGCCGAGCCCGAAGCGCCGGAATTCCCGCTCCGGCGCATCGCCGTAGAACTGGCGGAAGAACTCGTCAAACGGCTCTTCGCCGCCGAAAAACGGGTGGATGCGGAAGAATTGCCGCACCCGCTCGATTTGCTCCGTCGAAATGCTCACGACCGCCGGCCCGGCCTGCTGGGCGATGCGGCTGAACGACGCCTCCAATGACTCCGCCTCGCTCGGAGGCGCGGCGTGCGCGGACTGTTGCCACGCCGCCCCTTGACCGACCGGCTTGCTGCTGCTTGACCACAGGTCGGCGC
Source organism: Candidatus Omnitrophica bacterium CG11_big_fil_rev_8_21_14_0_20_63_9 (assembly GCA_002796105.1). Lineage (GTDB taxonomy): Bacteria > Omnitrophota > Gorgyraeia > Aquiviventales > Aquiviventaceae > 21-14-0-20-63-9. Next base: position 17,010 of record PCVX01000056.1, read on the forward strand.
GGCCGGCGAACACCCCAATCACCAATACCCCTGCCGCCATCGCGGCGGCCCCCATGCGCATCGTGTGTCGGCTCATCGTCTGTGCACCTCGCCCGGCTCACGCAATCGCGTGATCCCGTTCCTTGTCTTTGTCTTTTTCCTTGGCGGCTTCTTGTGTCGGGTGCGCGCGGACTTGGTCCTCGATCTGCTTCATCAGCTTGGGATTTTCCCTGAGGAAGAGCCGCGCGGCTTCCCGCCCCTGCCCGAGGCGTGTTTCGGCGTAGGAGAGCCACGTGCCCTGCCGGTGCACGACCCCGGTGCTTTCGCCGAGATCGAGGATGCTGCCGGCTTTGGAGATCCCCTCATCGAAGAGGATGTCGAACTCCGCCTGCCGAAACGGCGGGGCGACTTTGTTCTTCACGATCTTCGCCCGCACCCGGTTGCCGATGGCGCGGTCGCCCACCTTGATACTCTCGATCCGGCGCAGATCGATGCGTACCGACGAATAGAACTTCAGGGCGCGCCCGCCCGGCGTCGTTTCCGGGCTGCCGAACATCACACCGATTTTCTCGCGGATCTGGTTGATGAAGATGCAGGAGGTTTTCGATCTGGCAATCGCTGCCGTCAGCTTGCGCAGCGCCTGGCTCATGAGGCGCGCCTGCAGCCCGACAAACTGATCGCCCATCTCGCCTTCGATCTCGGCCCGCGGCACGAGGGCGGCCACCGAGTCGATGACCACGACATCCACCGCGTTGGAGCGCACGAGCGTCTCCGCGATTTCCAGCGCTTGCTCGCCGGTATCCGGCTGGGACACGAGCAGGTCATCGAGGTTCACGCCGATGATTTTCGCATAGTTGGGATCGAGCGCGTGCTCCGCATCGATGAACGCGGCGACCCCGCCCGCCCGCTGTGCCTCCACGAGGATGCTGAGGCTGAGCGTGGTCTTGCCGGAGGACTCCGGTCCGAAAATCTCAATTACCCGCCCGCGCGGTACGCCGCCAATCCCCAGGGCCAGATCGAGCGCGAGCGCCCCGGTGGGGATGGAGGCAATGTCGAGCTTCGTGTCCTGCCCCAGCCGCATGATCGAGCCCTTGCCGAACTGCTTTTCAATCTGGCTGAGCGTCAATTCCAATGCCTTGAGCCGCTCGCCGTGTTCCTTCTCCTGCTGCTCTTTCTGCTCCCGTGCTGCCATGGCTCCCTCTCCTTACGTTCTTGGCCGGGCTGTCTGCGCTCGCGTCACATGCAGCGGGACACAGGGGTCCGCCGAGTCTGTTGCAAATGGGGGAACTCGTTCGTGCCGAGGATGTTATTATAGGCGAAGCTGGATTGGCTTGTAAAGCACGCCTGGGCTAGTCGGGCGGAAGGCGGCGACGGCGGGCGGCAGGGACCAGCACCAGCACGAGCAGCGCGCACACCCAGAGGATCCAGTCGCCAAAGCGCGTGTACGGCGTGGGGCCATTCATCGCGGTCACAGTCGCAGCCACGATGCCGCGCGTGTTCACCGGCGCGGAGGCTACCACCCGCCCCCAGGGGTCGATCACCGCGCTCACCCCGCTCTTCATCCCTCGCACGACGTACCGGCGATGTTCGGCGGCCCGGAACTGCGCCATGTGGGACAGCTCCTGGGCGACAACCGGACTGCGGAAGACCCCATCGTTGCCGGTCGCGACCAACAGCATCGCACCCTCGCGGACGCTCTCCCGAATCAACGATGGAAACATCACCTCCTGGCAAATGAACATCCCCAGCGCGAGCGGCCCCAGCTGAACGAGCTGCGGCCCCTGCCCAGGCGTGTACGCGAAGCGATCACCGTGCAGCCGATTGGCCGGCGCGAAGTGGCCAAACGCCACCGGACGATACTCGGCAAAGGGCACGAGCCGCCGCTTGCGATAGTAACCGACCAGGCGCTCCCGGCTCCACACTGTTGTCGCGTTATAGATGCGGCCATCGGCCAGCACATCCAGGCCCAGCACCACATGGACCGGACGCTCCTGCACCCATCCGGCAATATGCCGGCTCAGGTCCTCCAGGCTGATGGGGTTGGTCGCTAGGGGCGAGCTGGTGCCATCCGCCTGGAGCGTGCGCAGCCACACGCTTTCCGGCAGCACCACGAGATCCGCGCCTCCTTCCACCGCTTCAGGAATCATGCCGGGATATAGCCGGTCCAGTCCATCGGCGGTGAGGTCCTCGACGGTGTATTCGGTTTTCGCGCCCTGCAAGAGCGCCACCCGCACCCGGGGCGACTGGGACATTCCCATGCGGAGCGTGTAGTGGCCATGCTGCAAACTCCCCACCAGCAAGCCCAAGACGACCAACGTTGCGGCCATGGGCCGCGGGGTGCGCTGGCGCAGCGCGATGAACCACGAGGCGATCACGGCATTCACGGCGAGCACAAGAACACTGAGCCCATAGACACCGGTGAGGCTGGCAAGCTGGCGCAGCGCGTCGTGCGCATGCAACCGGTATCCGATGAGCCCCCAGCTGAACCCAAAGACCGCCTGGTGCGCGAACCACTCAACACCGAGCACCCAGGCGGCCGGGACCACCCACACCGCGTACAGCGGCCGGCTCAGCGAGGGGCGCGCGAGCCAACCCGCGACCGCCACCATGACACCACCCCACAGCGCCGCCAATAACAACAGCACGCTCACAAACAGCCGCTGAAACATGGCCGCGCCGCGCATCGCCTCTTCGCTCATCGCGCCCCATCCCCACCAGGCCAGCGAACAAAACGGCGCGAGCATCATGACGTGGTAGATCGTGCCGACCAGCAGGAGACATGGAAACGCGCGGCGAAATGGACCGGGGTGTTCGGAAAGCCAGATCAACAAGGGCACCCAGGCGATCCAGACGAGCCAGGCCTGGCCTGCCGGGGGAAACGAGAGCGCCGCCAGCAGCGCGCTCAGGAAGGGCAAGAGGAGCGAGCGGGTGGAAGGAGATGATACGGAACGGTCAGATGGCATCGCCCTGTGCCGCTATTATAACCGGGACAGGGCTACTGTGTGCAGGCGGTGTTGAGGCACCGGCGCCAGGCGATGAAGTCCACGCGCACGGTCCGGTTGCGCTCCGACCCCACCTGCGGACGGATCCGCAGGTAGCCCCGGCCCTGGCTGCCTCCATGCGTGAACTT
>PCVX01000051.1:0-19629 GCA_002796105.1 Candidatus Omnitrophica bacterium CG11_big_fil_rev_8_21_14_0_20_63_9
CGCTGCCGGAGAAGTGGCATGGCCTGAAAGATGTCGAGATCCGCTACCGGCAGCGGTATCTGGACCTGATCGCGAACGAACCGGTGCGCCAGGTGTTCCTGAAGCGGGCGCAACTGGTGAGCAGCCTGCGGCGTACGCTGGAGCAGCGAGGCTTCATCGAAGTCGAAACCCCGATGATGCATCCGCTGGCCGGGGGAGCTGCGGGCGAGCCGTTCGTGACGCACCATCATGCACTTGACGCGGACTTCTACCTGCGCCTCGCCCCGGAGCTGTACCTCAAGAAGCTGCTCGTCGGCGGCTTGGAGCGCGTGTATGAGCTCAACCGCAGCTTTCGCAATGAGGGGCTCTCGACGAAGCATAATCCTGAGTTCACGATGCTCGAGGCGTATCAAGCCTACGGCGATTGCGTGACGATGATGGATCTCGTCGAAACGCTCATCAAGCAAGCCGCCCAAGACGTCCTCGGGACGCTCACGTTCACGTATCAAGGCCAGGCGATTGACCTGTCCGTGTCGCCGTGGCCGCGGGTATCCTTTACCGGCACGCTCGCGAAGCTCGGGTTGCCGCCGGATTCTTCGCTTGAGCGCATCAAGCAGGTGCTGCAGGAGAAAAAAGGCATCACGCTCAAGGATTTCACGCGCTCACAGCTGGTCCGGCTCGTGGAGGAGCTCTTCGAGCCCAAGGCGCAGCGCGCGCCGCTGTTCGTCGTGGATTTTTGGACCGAGCTCTCGCCACTGGCGAAAGCGAAGGCGGATAACCCGCTGGTGGCCGACCGGTTCGAGCTGTTTCTCGGCGGCATGGAAGTGGCCAACGCGTACTCCGAGCTGAATGACCCCATCGAGCAATTGCGACGGTTCAAAGCGCAACTCGAGGGGCAGGGGGCAGGGGGCAGGGGGCAGGAGAAAACTCATGCTTCCACGCCCCGCGCCCCGCGCCCCGCGCCCCCAGAGCCGCGGATTGATCAAGATTTCATTCAGGCGCTGGAATACGGCATGCCCCCGGCCGGCGGCTTAGGTGTGGGCATTGACCGCCTAGCGATGCTGCTCCTGGATCAACCCTCGATCAAGGACGTGATTTTGTTCCCGCTGCTCAAGCCTGAGGCCGGCTGATGCGCTACGAGTTTTGGCTCGGGCTGCGGTACCTCTTCGCCAAGCGCAAGGAGCGCTTCATCTCGATCATCGCGCTGCTCTCCATCGGCGGCGTCGCGCTCGGGGTGCTGGCACTCATCGTTGTGCTCTCGGTGATGAGCGGGTTTGACCGCGACATGACCGACCGGCTTATCGGCACCAACGCGCACATCATCGTCGATGCGCCGGGCGGCCTGCGCGATGTGGAGCCGCTGCTGGAGCGCGTGGAGTCTCTCGAGCACATTGAAGGCGTGACCCCCTTTGTGTCGGGCCAGACCGTGCTGCTGCTGCCCGGCTCGGTCTACGGAGTGATCCTTCGCGGGATCGATGCCAAGCGCGAGCCACGCGTGAACCAAATCGCCAACTATGTGGTGTTCGGCCATCTGCCGCTGAAGGACAGCGAAGTCGCGATCGGCACGGAGCTCAGCGCGATGCTGCAGGTCGGGCCGGGCGACACGCTGCGCGTCGCCAGCCCGGTCGACGGCAAGCCACAGGAGCTGACGGTCAGCGGGCTCTTTCGCTGCGGCATGTACGACTATGACGCGACCGTCGTCATCGTCAGCTTGGAGCGGGCGCAGCAACTGTTGCGCATGAATGATGCGGTGACCGGCCTTGGCGTGCGCGCGGACGTCTTCGACCGCACCCATGAGCTGGGAGGCATGCTCCAGGAGGAGCTGGGCCCGGCGTATCGCGTCAGGACGTGGACCGAATTGAACCCGACGCTCTTTGGCGCGCTCAAAGTGGAAAAAACGATCATGTTCATCATCCTCACGCTGATTATTGTCGTGGCCGCGCTCAACATCCTTTCGATGCTGATCATGATCGTGATGGAAAAGACGAAGGACATCGGCATCCTGCGCGCGCTGGGCGCCACGCAAGGCTCGGTCATGGGGCTGTTTCTCTGGCAAGGCTGCGTCGTGGGGTTGTTTGGCATCAGCCTGGGGCTGGCGGGCGGGCTGGGGCTGGCATCGAATCTCAACCACATCGCGGATTGGCTGGAGCGGACGTTTGGCATCGAGGTGTTCCCGCAGACGGTGTACTACCTGGACCATATCCCGACGCAGATCAATGCCTCCGACGTGATGCTGGTCGGTGGGGCGGCCTTGCTGCTGACGGTGCTGGCCAGCACGTACGCGGCGGTGCGCGCCGCACGGCTCTCGCCCGTCGAGGCGCTGCGCTATGAGTGAGATGTCCACCCGCGACCTGACGAGATTTGCAGCGGATGATTGAAGCCAAGGACGTCGTCAAGGAATACGCGATCGGCAAAGTGACGCTGCGGGTGCTCAAGGGCGTGTCGATGCACCTGGAGCCGGGTGGGTTCGTCGCGATCATGGGGCCCTCGGGGGCGGGGAAGTCCACGCTGCTGCACCTGCTTGCCGGGCTGGATACGCCCAACAAGGGCGGGATCTTTTGGGACGGGCAGCCGGTCTCGCGCATGAGCGACGCGCAGCGCGCGCGATTCCGCAACGAGACGCTGGGAATCGTGTTCCAGTTTTATCACTTGCTGCCGGAGCTCTCCGCGGAGGAAAATGTCTTGCTCCCCGCATGGATGGGCGAGTGGGCCGTCCGGCGCGAGCTGCGTGCGCGCGCCAAGAGCTGCCTGGAGCGCGTCGGGTTGGGCAAGCGGCTCCACCACCGGCCCACCGAGCTGTCGGGTGGCGAGCAGCAGCGCGTGGCGATCGCCCGGGCGCTGATGAACGAGCCGAAGTGGCTGCTGTGCGATGAGCCGACTGGCAACCTGGATTCGAAGACCGGTGCGGAAATCGTCGAGCTGCTCGTCGACGTGCACACGCGGCAGCGCATGGGGCTGCTGTTGGTGACGCATCACGCCGCGCTGGCCGAGCGTGCCGACCGGCGCATCACGATGCAAGACGGACGCATTATTTAAAGAAGGAGTCGCAATGAAGGTGTATCTCAACGGCAAATTCGTGGACCAATCGAAGGCGGTGGTGTCGGTGTTCGACCACGGCCTGCTCTACGGCGACGGGGTGTTCGAGGGCATCCGCTCCTACAACGGGCTGATCTTCAAGCTCGAGGACCACATCGACCGGCTCTTCGAGTCGGCGCACACGATCATGCTGCGCGTGCCGATGAGCAAGGCCGAGCTGATCGGCGTCGTGAAGGAGAGCCTGCGCGTCAACAAGCTGCGCGACGCATACATCCGGCTCGTCGTGACGCGCGGTGAGGGCGACCTGGGGCTGGATCCGCGCAAGTGCGCCCAGCCGACGGTGTTCATCATCGCTGACAAAATCGAGCTCTATCCGAAGAAGCTCTATGAGCAGGGACTGGAGCTCATCACGGTGGCCACGCAGCGCAACGTGCCTGAAGCGCTCAACCCCCAGATCAAGTCGCTCAACTACCTGAACAACATCCTGGCGAAAATCGAGGCGATCAACGCCGGCTACGAGGAAGCCATCATGCTCTCGCATTCCGGCTACGTGACCGAATGCACCGGCGAGAATATTTTCATCGTGAAGGACAAGCACCTGCTGACCCCGCCGCCGTACATCGGCGTGCTGCGGGGCATCACCCGCTCGACCGTGATGGACCTGGCGGCCACACAGCGCCTGAACGTGCAGGAGGACTTGCTCACCCGCCACGATTTGTTCAACGCCGAAGAAGTGTTCCTGACCGGCACTGCGGCGGAGATCGTGCCGGTGGTGAAGATCGACGGCCGGGTGATCGGTACCGGCAAGCCCGGCCCGGCGACCAAGAAGCTGCAGGCGGCGTTCCGCCAAGTCACCAAGACCGAGGGCGTGCGGTATTGAGGTGGGGGGCGGTGCCTGGCAGGGGCTTGCCAAACCTGGTAGACTTATAGATACGATGCTGTGCGAACTGTGCAAACAAGCTCAAGCGACGGTGCACCTGACGGAGATCGTCAACGATCAGATGTCGGAGCTGCACCTGTGCGAAGGGTGCGCCAACCAGAAGGGGGCGCAGGTGGAGAGCCATTTCGGCTTGTCCGACTTGCTCTCCGGGCTGGCGGATTTCAGCAAGACCCAGGAGCCTGAGGAGGTTTCGAGCAAGGCGTGCCCGTCCTGCGGCATGACGTACGAGGATTTCCGCAAGGTCGGCCGTCTGGGCTGCTCGCAGTGCTATGCGACATTCCGCCGCAGCCTGGGCAGCCTGCTCAAGCGCATCCACGGTTCGCCGATCCACATCGGCAAATCGCCGGCGCGGCTCATCAAGCCGGCGAAAGTCGGCAAGAGCGAGCTGGCCGAGCTGAAGCGCAAGCTGGAGCAGGCGATCGAGGACGAGGCATTTGAAGAGGCCGCGCGGCTGCGCGACCAGATCCGCCGCATCGAGCAGCAAGAGCAGCCGCACGCCAAACCCAAGAAGTCATGATGAAAGAAATCGACGAGCTCATGAAGCGCCCCAGCGAATGGCTGCGCGGCACCGGCCCGGTGTCGGAGATCGTCATGTCCAGCCGCATCCGCCTGGCGCGCAACCTCGAAAAATTCCCCTTCGCTACCCGAGCGACGAAGGTTTCGCAGGGCGAGGTGCTCGCCGTCGTGCGCGAGGGCTTGCAGCGCACCGGCGCAATGCGGCAGTCGCACGTCTTTGAGATCGGCGACCTGGACGAGGTGGACCGGCAGTTTCTCGTCGAGCGGCACCTGGTCAGCCGTGAGCACATCGTGCACGCCGACCACAAAGCGGTGGCGATCGGGCAGGGCGAGGCGATCAGCGTCATGATTAATGAGGAAGACCACCTGCGCATCCAGGTGATGCAGTCGGGCATGAACCTCCAGGATGCCTGGACGATCATCGACGGCCTGGATGATGAGCTCTCCGAGGTGCTGCCCTTCGCGTATTCCAGCGACTGGGGCTACCTCACGTGCTGCCCGACGAACACCGGCACCGGCATGCGCGCTTCGGTCATGGCGCACCTGCCTTCGCTGGTCATCACCAAGCAGATCAACAAGGTGCTCCACACGATCACGAAGCTGGGGCTGACCGCGCGGGGCCTGTACGGCGAGGGCACCGAGGCGTCGGGGAACTTTTTCCAGATTTCCAACCAAGTGGCGCTGGGACGCACCGAGGAAGAGCTCATGGAGAACATCGAGCGCATCCTCAAGGAAGTGATCCACCAGGAGCAGGCGGCGCGCGAGTCGCTGATCACCAACAACCGCACGCAGCTGGAGGACCGGATCTGGCGCGCCTACGGCATCTTGCGTCACGCCAAGACGATGAGCTCGGGCGAAGCGCTGGATCTGCTCTCGGCGGTGCGCCTGGGCGTCGATCTGGGGCTCATGAACGGGCTGAACCGCACGACGGTGAACGAGATGTTCATTTTCTCGCAGCCCGCCCACTTACAGAAACTGGAAGGCCACGCGCTCACCGCGAAAGAGCGGGATACGAAGCGCGCCGAACTCATTCGTAACCGACTTGGAGGGCCAGCGTGATGTTCAATAAGTTCACGGAACGCGCTCGCAAAGTGATTCTCTTGGCCAAGGAAGAGGCGAAGCGGTTCAACCACGACTACATCGGCACCGAGCATATCCTGCTGGGCCTTATCCGCGAGGGCGAGGGCGTCGCCGCGGCGGTCCTGCAAAAGCTGGGCCTCTCGCCGGAGAAGATCCGCCTTGAGGTCGAGAAGCTCGTCCAAAGCGGGCCGAGCACGATGGTGTCCGGCGACATCCCCTTCACGCCCAAGGCGAAGAAGGTCATCGAGCTGGCCATGGAAGAGGCGCGCAGTCTTGGCCACAACTACATCGGCACTGAGCACCTGCTGCTGGGCCTCATCCGCGAGGGCGAGGGCGTGGCGTCGCAGGTTCTCATGAACCTGGGCCTGGACTTGAACCGCGTGCGCAACGAGGTCATCACGCTGCTGGGCTCCTCGAGCCCGGCGCCCGCCAGCGGCAGCGGCACGGGGGCGCGCACTAAGACGCCGGCGTTGGATGCGTTTGGCCGTGACCTCACGCAGCTCGCGCGCGAAGGCAAGCTCGACCCGGTGATCGGCCGCAAGGAAGAGATCGAGCGCGTGATCCAGATCCTGGCGCGGCGCACCAAGAACAACCCGGTGCTGCTCGGCGAGGCCGGGGTGGGCAAAACCGCCATCGTCGAAGGCTTGGCGCAAATGGTGATTAAGGGCGACGTGCCCGAGATCTTGCGCGATAAGCGCGTCATCATCCTCGACTTAGCACTCATGGTCGCCGGCACCAAGTACCGCGGACAGTTCGAGGAGCGCATCAAGGCGGTGATGGACGAGATCCGGCGCACCGAGAACGTCATGCTCTTCATCGATGAGATCCACACGCTGGTGGGCGCCGGCTCGGCCGAGGGCGCGATCGACGCCTCGAACATCTTGAAGCCCGCGCTGTCGCGCGGCGAGATCCAGTGCATTGGTGCTACCACGCTCGATGAGTACCGCAAGTACATCGAAAAGGATGCAGCACTCGAGCGGCGCTTCCAGACGATCATCGTCGAGCCGCCGTCGGTGACCGAGACGATCGAGATCCTCAAGGGGCTGCGCGACAAGTACGAGGCGCACCACCGCGTGAAGTACCTCGACGAGGCGCTGGAGGCCGCGGCGAAGCTCGCCGACCGCTACATCGCCGGCCGTTTCCTGCCCGACAAGGCGATCGATTTGATCGACGAGTCCGGGTCCCGCGCGCGGCTGTCGGTGCTGACGGTGCCGCCGGACATCAAGGACCTCGAGGACAAGATCGAGCACATCCGCAAAGAGAAGGAATCCGCGATCAAAGGCCAGGATTTCGAGCTGGCGGCCTCGCTGCGCGACCAGGAGCGGGAGTCCCGCGAGCAGCTGGAGAAGGTCAAGGCCGAGTGGAAGAAGACCAAGGGCGAGGCGATGCCGGTGGTGAACGGCGAGGACATCGCCTTCATCGTCTCGAAGTGGACCGGCATTCCGCTGGTGCGGCTTGAGGAAAAGGAAACTGAGCGGTTGCTAAAGATGGAAGCCGCGCTGCACAAGCGGATCATCGGCCAGGAAGAGGCCATCACCGCGATTTCGCGCGCGGTGCGCCGCTCGCGCGCTGGCATCAAGGATCCCCGGCGGCCGATAGGCTCGTTCGTGTTCCTTGGTCCCACCGGCGTTGGAAAGTCGCTGCTCGCGCGGGGGCTGGCCGAGTTCTTGTTTGGCGATGAAGACGCGCTCATTCAGTTGGACATGTCGGAGTACATGGAGAAATTCAACGTGTCCCGGCTTGTCGGCGCACCCCCGGGTTATGTGGGCTACGAAGAGGGCGGCCAGCTGACCGAGCGCATCCGACGGCGCCCCTACTCGGTGGTGCTGTTGGATGAGATCGAAAAGGCGCACCCGGATGTCTTCAGCATCCTGCTGCAGGTGCTTGAAGAAGGCCGGCTGACCGACAGCTTCGGGCGCAAGGTGGATTTCCGCAACACCGTCGTGATCATGACCTCCAACCTGGGCGCGGAGCTGTTCAAGAAGCAGGGCAGCATTGGGTTCGCGTCACCCAAAGAGGAAGTGACGTTCGACAAGACGAAGGGCCAGCTGCTGGATGAAGTGAAGCGGGCGTTCAAGCCGGAATTCCTCAACCGGATCGACGAAGTCATCGTGTTCCACCAGCTGACGCAGGAGAACCTGGTTCAGATCGTCGAGCTGGAGATCACCATGGTCAAGGAGCGGCTGCGTGAGCAAGGCATTGCCATCGATCTGGACGCGTCCGCGAAAACACTGCTTGTGGAAAAAGGGTTCGATCCGATCTACGGGGCCCGCCCGCTGAAGCGGGTGATCCAGCGCTTCCTGGAAGATCCGCTGGCCGAGGCGGTGATCGCCCGGCGCGTGAAAGCCGGGACGATGCTGCGCGCGTTCCGCAAAGGCGAGGCGCTCGACTTTGAGGACGCCACGGTGCCCGCTGAGCGTCCAGCCGCGACAGGATAAGGTTTAGTGACACGCGTCCACGGTCCGCGGTCCATGGTCCACGGCGGCGTTAGAGAGTTTGCCGTGGACGGTGGACTGTCGTCTGTGGACGCTTCATCTTTCCTGCAATGATCGGGCGACTCAATAGCTCATTTTTCCAAACCGCCTCCGCCGCCGGTACGTGGGCGGTGGAGCTCTTCTGGCGCGCCGGCAGCCTGTCGCTGCTCCTCGTCCAGACCGTTGGAGGGCTTTTTCTGCGCCCCTGGCGGGTCCAAGCCGTCTTCTATGAATTGTGGAAAGTCGGCGTCCAGTCCTGGTTCATCGTCTCGGTGTGCTCGCTGTTCATCGGGATGGTGCTCGCTTTCCAAAGCGCCTACCAGATGCAGAAGCTCTCGGCGGAGATCTACATCGCCGGCTTGGTGGCGCTCTCGGTCGTGCGCGAGATCGGACCGGTGATCACCGCGCTCATCGTCGCCGGCCGCGTCGGCTCAGCGATCGCCGCGGAGCTGGGCACGATGAAGGTCACCGAGCAGATCGACGCGCTCATCACGCTGGCCGCCGACCCGGTGCGCTACCTCGTCGTGCCGCGCTTCATTGCGCTCATCATCGCGCTGCCGCTGCTCACCCTCTGGGCGGATGCGATCGGCATCTTCGGCGGGTTCCTCATCGGGACGCTGAAGTTGGGCATCCTGCCCAGCCTCTATTGGAAGATGACGACGCTGCCGCTGGTGTTCAAAGATTTGTTCTCGGGGTTGCTCAAAGCGTTCATGTTCGGGATCATTATTTGCATCGTGAGCTGCTTTGAGGGGTTCCGCACCCAGGGCGGGGCGGAAGGCGTGGGGCGCGCCACGACCGTCGCCGTGGTGTCGTCCTTTCTGCTGATCATCGCCGCCGACTGCCTTATCACCGCGCTGCTCTACTTCGTGTGGCGCTGATGATCGAAATCAAGGATCTGTCCAAAGCCTTCGACAACCACAAAGTGCTTGAACACGTCAACCTGACCATCGAGACGGGCAAGACGATGGTGATCATCGGCCGCTCCGGCAGCGGCAAATCGGTGCTGCTCAAGCACATCATTGGGCTCATGAAGCCCGACGAAGGCTCGGTCCTGATCGACGGCGAGGACATTACCCACCTGGCGGGGCGGGAGCTGGATACGGTTCGCTTGAAGTTCGGCATGCTCTTCCAGGGCGCGGCGCTGTTCGACTCCATGACGGTGGAGGAAAACGTGGGGTTTCCGCTGCGGGAGCACACGAAGACGCCGCCTGAGGCGATCAGGCAGCGGGTCCGCGAATGCCTCAAGCTCGTTGGGCTTGAGGAGCGCGTCGAGGAGATGTATCCCTCGGAGCTTTCCGGCGGGATGCGCAAGCGCGTCGGCCTGGCCCGGGCGCTGGTGATGAGCCCGCAGATCGTGCTCTACGACGAGCCGACCACTGGCATCGATCCCATTATGGCCGATATCATCAACGACCTGATCATCGCGCTGCGCGACCGGCTGAAGGTCACCTCAGTCGTCGTGACGCACGATATGCGCAGCGCCTATAAGGTGGCAGACCGCATTGCGATGCTCTACAATAAAACGATTGTCGAGGTGGGGACGCCGGAGGCAATCCGCAATTCCGCGAATCCCCTTGTCCAACAATTCATCAAGGGCGAAGCGGTCGGCCCGATCCAGGAAGGGTTGCCGGACCGTCGAGTCCTCTCCGGGTGGTCGATGCGGCGCCCGGCGATCGGGTGAGGTGCCATGGCACAGCGCTGGACCTTGGAGATCAAAGTTGGGGCGTTTGTCCTGACCGGCATCGCCCTGCTGCTGCTCTTCGTCTTTTTCATCGGGGACCTGTCCAGCGTGTTCCAGCCGGGCCGGTACGTGCGCGTGTGGTTTGATTCCGCGATCGGCATCGCCGAAGGCTCGCCGGTGCAGTACGCCGGCGTCGAGAAGGGTAAGGTCCAATCCGTCCGCCTCATCTATCCCGAGGGCGCGCCGAAAGTCGAGCTGATGGTCTGGCTGCCCAACGACGTCCAGATCCGCTCGGATGATGTGGCCTCCATCAGCACGTTCGGGCTGCTCGGCGAGAAATACCTGGAGATCACCCCGGGCACCGGGGCGGGCGAACTGCTGGCCCCAAAGGACGTGCTGGTCGGCAAGCCGCCCGTCTCGACGGAGCTGATCATGGAGCGCTCCAATGAAGTGCTCGATGAGTTCAAGCGGGCGCTGGAAGGGTTAAACAGCCTGGTCGGCGACCCCGAGGCGCGGGTTTACCTCAAGGAAGCGCTGGTCGAAGCGCGGGATGCCACGCGGCACTGGAAAGTCCTCGGTGAACGGTTGAACCTGGCCATGTCGTACGCCGAATCAGGGCAAGGCAACCTCGGCAAGCTGCTCTACGACGACGATCTCTATCAGCGGATGGTGTATTTCGTTGACGACCTCCGCGAGCATCCCTGGAAATTGCTCGTCCGCCCGAAGAAACAGAAGCAAACCAATTAAGTCGCTCAAGGCTCACATGAGCCTCCAGCCTCGAGCGAGTTCATGATGCCAAAGCTCAAAACCCTCTACATCTGCCAGCAGTGCGGCGCCCAATCCATCAAATGGGTGGGCCGCTGCCCGGGCTGCGACCAATGGAACACGCTCGTCGAGGAGATCGTCGAGCCGTCCGCCTCATCTTCGGGCCGCGCGCCGCTTGAGGCCGCCGAACCGACCCTGCTGGCCGACGTCGCGCTGGATGAAACCGTACGCACGCGCACGGGGCTCGGCGAGCTGGACCGCGTGCTCGGCGGCGGGATCGTGCCCGGCTCCGTCACGCTGGTGGGGGGCGAGCCCGGCATCGGTAAGTCGACCCTTCTGCTGAGCATGGCCGGGGCCTTGGCGACCCGCGCCGAAGGGCGAGAGGGGCAGCCGAAGGACGGCGGTCCAGGCGTTTTGTACGTCAGCGGCGAAGAGTCGATGCGGCAAACGAAGCTGCGCGCCACGCGGCTGGGCCTGAGCTCCGCGGCGATCCACCTGCTGGCGCACACGCAACTGGAAGTCATCATCGAAGGCATCCGGCAGCTCAAGCCGCAGGTCGTAATTGTGGACTCGATCCAAGTGATGGAAACCGACGCGCTCCAGTCGGCGGCCGGGTCGGTCGGCCAGGTGCGCGCGTGCGCGCAAGCGCTCGTGCGGCTGGTCAAAGAAAGCCGCAGCGCGCTGTTTCTCGTCGGCCATGTGACGAAGGAAGGGTCGCTGGCCGGCCCGAAGGTGCTGGAGCACCTGGTCGATACGGTGCTCTACTTCGAAGGAGAGCCGACGAGTGGATTTCGCCTGCTGCGCTCCACGAAGAACCGCTTCGGCGCCACGTACGAGCTGGGCGTGTTCCACATGACCGCTGAGGGGCTCGTCGAGGTTTCGAACCCTTCCGAGCTGTTTTTGAGCGATCGAACCGAGCCGGTGCCGGGCTGCATGGTCACGGTCAGCCTGGAGGGCAGCCGCCCGCTGCTGGTGGAGGTGCAAGCACTGACCAGCCCGGCCGGCCTGGGCCTACCGCGGCGCCGCACGACCGGCATCGATTTCAACCGCGTGTCGATGCTGTTAGCGGTGCTCGAGCGCCGCGTGGGGCTCCATCAGCTTGCGCAGCAGGACGTCTTCGTCTCGTCCCTGGGCGGCGTGCGGTTGCTCGAGCCGGCGGCAGACTTGGGCATCGCGCTGGCCATCGCCTCGAGCCTGAAAGAGAAACCGACCAGTCGCCAGGATGTGGCGATCGGCGAAGTCGGCCTGACCGGAGAGATCCGCCCGGTGACCAACGTGGCGCAACGCATGCACGAAGCGAAACGCGTCGGATTCAAGCGGTGTTTCATCGCGGCCAGCCGCCATGGGGCGGCGTCGGTCGAGGGCATTGAAATCATTCCCGTCCGCCACGTCAAAGAGGCGGTAGCGCGCGCGCTCGCCTAGCGCGCGGATCATCCCCATCATCCGGTGAGGTGACGCATGGATTTGCGGTTCGTGCGGTTCAGTTTCATCATCATCAGCGCGCTGTTGGGATCGCAGTTGGTCGGGCAAGGGGTGGCGCCGTGGCCGTGGTGGCTGCGCGCGCTGACCGGCGCAGGCTCCGGGGCGATCCTCGTGCTCATTGAGGCTGCCTTGCATCGCGTGGGCCGGGTCTCGGTGCGGGGCTTCTCCGCGGCGGTCTTCGGGCTGCTCTTCGGGCTCATCATGGCCAAACTGGCCTCCGATGCGATCGGGCTCGTGCCGCTGGATGCCGGTTCCGTCGCCACGATCCGCGTGGTGCTGACGTGGGCGTTCTGCTACCTCGGCATGGCGATGGCGCTTCGCGGCCGCGATG
Organism: Candidatus Omnitrophica bacterium CG11_big_fil_rev_8_21_14_0_20_63_9; assembly: GCA_002796105.1. Lineage (GTDB taxonomy): Bacteria > Omnitrophota > Gorgyraeia > Aquiviventales > Aquiviventaceae > 21-14-0-20-63-9. Next base: position 12,285 of record PCVX01000051.1, read on the forward strand.
AATTCAACGTCATCATCCCGTACGTGCGCCTTTCCCGGCATGACCGCGGGGAAGAGTCCTACCTGGTCGATACCAGCGCGATCATCGACGGGCGGCTGCTGGACCTGTGCAAGACGCGGTTTGTGGAAGGGCGCCTGATCATCCCGCGCTTTGTGCTCAAAGAGCTGCAGGCGGTGGCGGACAGCAACGATCCCATCAAGCGCAGCCGCGGCCGGCGCGGCCTGGAAATCCTCAACCAGCTGCGCCAGCTGACGACAATAGACGTGCGCATCCATGAAGAAGAGCTGCCATCGATCGCGGAAACCGACGCCAAGCTGGTCAAGCTCGGGCAGATCCTGGGCACGCGCGTCATCACCAACGACTACAACTTGAACCGGGTGGCCGAGTTCCAGGGCGTGGGTGTGCTCAACGTGAACGATTTGGCGCAAGCCTTGCGCCCGGTCGTGCTGCCCGGAGAAACGCTGGACGTCAAGCCCATCAAGGAAGGCAAGGAGCACCACCAGGCGGTCGCCTACCTGGATGACGGCACGATGGTGGTCGTGGAAAACGGGCGCGGCTTCATCGGCCAGCAGATTCGCGGGCTGGTCACCAGCGTGCTGCAAACCTCCGCCGGCCGGATGGTCTTCGTGCGGCCGGAAAACTCGCAGCCCAAACACTGATGAGACGATGAGCGTGGTCGCGGTTGTTCCGGCCGCCGGCGTCGGCGCGCGCTTCAACGGCGCCTCGAACAAGCCGTTCGTTGAGCTGCAGGGCGTGCCGATGCTCGCGCATGTCCTGCAGGCGCTGCAGGCGGCTCCATCGGTGCGATGGATCGTCGTTGCGGTGCGCTCCGAACAGCTCAGGGCCGCCCAGGCGCTCATCACGCGCTATCACTTGACCAAAGTCCTGCCGCCCTGCGAGGGCGGGGCCAGCCGCGCGGCGTCGGTGGCTAACGGGTTCGCCGCGGCTCCTGGCGAGGCGCAGTGGGTGCTGGTGCACGATGCGGCCCGGCCGTGCGTGCGCCCTCAGCTGATCGAGGAGACGATCCGCGCCGCGCAGTGCGATGGCAGTGCGGTGTGTGGGCTGCCGGCGTCCGTAACCGTGAAAGCGGTCGATGACGAGCGTGAAGTCCGGCTGACGCTGGACCGCGAGCATCTCTGGTTCATCCAAACGCCGCAGGTCTTCCGCCGCGAGTGGTTCGCGCAGGCGCTGGCGCGCGCGCAGGACCGACTCGACCAGTTTCCCGACGATGCGGCGATGGTGGAATGGGCCGGGTTCCGCGTGCGGGTGGTGGACGGCGATCCGCTGAACATCAAAGTCACGACGCCAGAAGACCTGATGCTGGCGGAAGCAATTCTTGGTTACAGAGCCAGAGGGCAAAAATCAGAGGTTGGACATCAGAAGAAATCGGGCAAGCGCCGGACGCGGTCCGTGCTTGTCTGATCTCTGGACACGATTATGCGAGTTGGTATCGGCTATGACATTCATCGGTTCAACGGTGCTAGGGCCGGCAAGCGCCCGCTGCGGCTGGGGGGCGTCATGATTCCATCCGCCCGGGGGCTGGCCGGGCATTCGGACGCCGACGTGCTGCTGCACGCCGTGGCGGACGCGCTCTTTGGCGCAATCGGCGCGCCCGATATCGGCGAGCAGTTTCCGCCGCACGACCCCCGCTTTCGCAACGCCGACAGCCGCACGTTCGTGCGCACCGCCTGCGAGCAGGTACGGCGCCGGGGGTGGGCGGTCGGCAATGTGGATGCCACGGTGATCGCGGATGCGCCGAAACTGGTCGGCTACAAAGGCCGCATGAGCCGCGCCATCGGCCTCATGCTGGGCGTGGCCGCTTCGCAAGTGTCGGTCAAAGCCAAGACGACGGAAGGTTTTGCGCCGGGCCGCCAAGGGATCGCAGCCCAGGCGGTGGTGCTCCTTGAGCGCTCACCGCGCGCAACACGTCGGAGGGCTTTATGAGCGGATTCTGGTGGGCGCTCCTTGCGCTCGTCGTGGCGGGCCTGGTCGTCCGCATCAAGTTCGAGCCCGAGGTGAAGGCGTGCTTTGAGCGGGACCCGGCGGCGAGGAACTTCCTTGAAGTGCTGCTGACGTATTCCGGGCTGCACGTCATCGTCTGCTACCGCATCGCCCACACCCTGGAGCGGGTGAACGTGCCGGTTGCGCCGCGGCTGATCATGACGCTGGCCCGCTGGCTCACCGGCATCGAGATCCATCCGGCCGCCACGATCGGCCGCGGGCTGTTCATCGACCACGGCATGAGCGTGGTGGTCGGCGCGACCGCGGTGATCGGGGAGAACGTGACGATCTTTCAGGGGGTGACGCTCGGTGGCACCGGCAAAGAGAAGGGCAAGCGGCATCCGACGATCGGCGATAACGTCGTCATCGGCGCCGGGGCGAAAATCCTCGGCAATATCACAGTCGGGCGCGATTCGATGATCGGCGCCAACGCGGTCGTGATCCGCGACGTGCCGGAGCATTCCACCGTCGTGGGCGTGCCGGGGCGCATCACGCGCACGAAGGATCAGCACTTTGCCGGCATCAACCTGGACCACACCCACTTGCCCGATCCGCTTGCCGAGCGCCTGGAGCTTCTCCAGCACGAGATCGACGCGCTCGAGCGCCATTTGAAGGAACACCGCAACAAAACGGAAGCATAGAGCTCCTGCCGTGAAGCTGTACAACACCCTCACCCGCTCGCTAGAGCCGTTCACTCCGCTCGCGCCGCCGGATGTCACCATGTACGTATGCGGCCCCACCGTGTATGACGAGCCGCACATCGGCCATGCGCGCAGCGCGTACACGTTCGACGTGCTGCGCCGCTACCTGGCGCACAAGGGCTATCGCGTGAAGTTCGTCCGCAACGTCACCGACGTGGACGACAAGATCATTCAGAAGGCCCGCGAAGAGCTCGGGGCGGGGGATCTCAAAACCAAGTGCCGGGAAGTCGCAGACCGATACCTTGAGAGCTACCACAAGACGCTCGACCGACTTGGCATTCTTCCCCCGGATATTGAGCCCAAGGCGACGGAACACGTGGTGCCGGACCCAAGCAATGTTGAAGCGACACGAAAGATCGATGCCTCGATGACAGGGTTCATCAGCCAGTTGATCACGAAGAACATGGCGTATCCAGCTGATGGAGACGTGTACTTCTCGGTGCGGAAATTTACGAATTATGGTCGACTGTCGAATCGGTCAATCGATGAGCTACAAGCGGGCGGGCGCGTCGAACCAGGTGAGAAGAAAGAGGATCCACTCGATTTCGCCCTCTGGAAAGCCGCCAAGCCTGATGAGCCGTCATGGAACAGCCCCTGGGGGCCTGGCAGGCCTGGGTGGCATATTGAGTGCTCCGTCATGAGCACGGCCTATCTTGGCGACGCGTTTGATATCCACGGGGGTGGGGTGGACCTGGTGTTTCCGCACCATGAGAACGAAATCGCGCAAGCCCAGGCTGCGGGCAAACCGTTCGCCAAATACTGGGTCCATAACGGACTGCTGATGGTAAACGGGGAGAAAATGTCAAAGTCCCTCGGCAACTTTATTACAGTGGAGCGAGCGCTCCAAGATGCGTTTCAAGAACCTGATGCTTTAAAAGTATTCTTTCTAGGAGCCCAGTATCGGAGTCCTATGGATTACACGCAAAATAATATTCTCGCTGCAGCTAGCCGGCTAGATGGATGGGTAGACTTTTTGCATCTAGCAAGAAACTATAGATCAGCACCTTTATTATGTACTGAGCCGTATCCTAACGAGCTTAAGCAGTTCAAAATAAAATTTTTTGAGTTCATGGATAATGACCTGAATACGCCAGCCGCACTTGCAGTTTTAGATCGACTCATTGCGTGGGGATATGAGTCTGTCGAAGAGAGGACGTTGCTTGTTCAGGGACGGCAAGCAAATGAAGCTCCAATCCGATATAGACCCTCTGATGAAGTAGCGCGGCTCCACGGAAATATTGTTTTGGCCGCAGATACAGTCTTGGAATTAGCCCGTATTTTAGGAGTGCTAAGTGATTATAAAGAAGATGTGGTTCCTGAAGAGATCATGGCTCTAGTTAATGAGCGTGAATTGGCTCGTGGCAAGAAAGAGTTTGAAAAGTCTGACGTACTCCGCAAGCAAATTGAAGAGCTGGGATTCATTGTTGCGGATACCTCTAGTGGGCCAGTTATTCGCAAAAAGAGATAACTGTGCGTAAAGGTTTCTTTATCACGCTGGAGGGACCGGAGGGGTCGGGCAAGTCCACGCAGATGCGGTGGTTGGCCCGGCGGCTGCGCACAGCCGGGCGCCGCGTGGTCGTGTTGCGCGATCCCGGTTCAACGGCCTTGGGACGCGCGCTGCGGCGCGTGCTGCTACACAGCGAGGCTGAGCTCTCGCCGCTCGCCGAAGCGCTGCTGTTCATCGGCGGCCGGGTCGCGCTGGTGGATGAGCGCATCCGCCCGGCGCTGGCCAAAGGATCGGTGGTGCTATGCGACCGGTTCCACGATGCGACCGTGGTGTACCAGGGGTATGCGGGTCGTTTGGACGTGGCATGGCTGGACGCGGCCGGCCGCGCAGCGATTCGGGGATGTCTTCCGCACCTGACCATTCTGCTGGATGTGCCGCCTTCGGTCGGTTTCGCGCGGCTGCACCGCTCGCATGACCGTATGGAGCGCAAGGCCCGCGTGTATCATCGGCGGGTGCGCCGAGGGTATGTGCGGTGGGCGGCACGCAACGCCAAACGCATCAAAGTGGTGGATGCGACCCAGTCGGCTGAGCGCGTCCGCGGCGAAGTAGAACGAGTCGTGCTGGCAAAACTTCAAGGCCATCGGTAATGGCATGGTCTGACGTGCGCGGACATGAGTTGACGAAGCGGGTGCTGCAGGCCCAGCTGGCAGCCGGCCGCGTCCCCAACGCGTACCTCTTCGCCGGGCCGGAGGGCATCGGCAAGCGCCGCCTGGCGCTGGAGATGGCCAAGGCGATGAACTGCCTCAGCGACGGCTCGCGGCCGTGCGATGCGTGCACGACCTGCAAGCAGTTCGCGCGCGAAGCGCACCCTGACCTGCATCTCGTCGTGCCCAGCGGAGCCTCGGAACAGATCAAGATCGACGACGTGCGCCAGGTGATCGGCCGCGTGCAGTTGCGGCCCTTCAACGCCAGGCTGCAGGTCGCGGTGATCGACGGCGCTGACCGGCTGACGGATGAGGCGGCCAACAGCCTGCTGAAAGTGCTCGAAGAGCCCCCGGCGGGCGCCCGGTTTTTGCTGACGACGTCGCGCCTGGCGTTTTGCCTGCCGACGATCACGTCGCGCTGCCAAATCCTGCGGTGCATGCCGCTGAGCTCGCCGGATGTGCAGTCTCTCCTCGTCGAGCAGGGGGTGGATCAAGCAACGGCCGCCTCGGTGGCCCCGCTTGCCGGCGGCAGCGTGAAAGCGGCGCAGGAGCTCCTCGAGCGGTGGGAAGACCGGCGGCGGATCGCGTCACGCTTGGCCGGCCCGCCGATCGCCGGGTGGTTTGAGCAGCCGCTGCCTGAGACGCGCCAGGACGTGGCCGAGCTCCTGGAAGAAATGACCGCCTGGCTGCGCGACTTGGCGGTCATCGGAGCAGCCGGTCCCTCGCACGCGGCGCATCGCGATCACGCGGAGACGCTGGTGCGCCAATCCCGCGCCATCGATGTCGAGCGGTGCGTGCAGACCGCCATGGAGCTGGTGGAGCTGCGCGAATCGCTGCAGCGGTACGCCAACCCTCGCGTGGTGGCATCGCTCGCCCGCGAGAAGTGGCTGTCGCTGGTCGGGACTTCGTGATGCCAAAGCCTGTGTATCTCACCACGCCGCTGTATTACGTCAACGCCGCCCCCCACATCGGCCACTCGTACACCGAAGTCGTCGCGGACTGCCTGGCGCGCTATCACCGGGCCAAGGGGGCGGAGGTGTTTCTGCTCACCGGCACCGACGAGCACGGCCAGAAGATCGAGCAGGCCGCCGCCGCCGCCGGCAAAACACCGCAAGCGTTTGTGGACGACGTGGTTCAACACTTCCAGAAGCTTTGGCAGCTGCTGAACATCCAATACGACGACTTCATCCGCACGACCCAGCCGCGGCATGTGCAGGCGGTGCAGCAGATTCTCACCACGTTGCGCGATCGAGGCGCACTGACGCACGCGTCGTATCAAGGCTGGTACTGCACACCCGACGAGACGTTCTGGACGGAAGCGGAGCTGCACCAGGCCCCCGGCCAGGCCGCGCCGCTGTGCCCGCAGTGCCAGCGGCCCCTGGAGCCGGTGAAAGAGGAAGGCTGGCATTTGCCGCTGCGCGCGCATCAGCCCTGGCTGAAGGCGTACGTCGAAAGCCATCCGGACTTCGTGTGGCCGGAGAGCCGCTATAACGAGCTTAAAGCGCTGCTCGAGCAGCCGCTGCCGGAGTTTCTCTCGATTACGCGGCCGAAACATCGTGTCGCCTGGGGAATTCAGGTGCCGTTTGATCCGGACCACGTCGTGTACGTGTGGGTGGATGCGCTGCTCAATTACATCACGGTGCCTGGCTATCGCGGGGAAGACCCGCCCTCGGAATCGTTCACACGTTTATGGCCGGCACGCTGCCACATTATCGGCAAGGATATCCTGCGCCACCACGCGCTGTATTGGCCCATCCTGCTGCATGTGCTGGGGTTCGCGGATGACCAAATCCCGCGCATCGTGACGCACGGCTGGTGGAAGGTGGGCGAGCAGAAGATGTCCAAATCCTTGGGCAACATCGTCAACCCGCTGGTGGTCATCCGGGAAGTGTTGAAAGGCCAGCCGTACGCGGCGGATATTTACCGGTATTTCCTGTTGCGGGAAGTGCCCTTCGGTCAGGATGGGGCGTTTTCTGAAGAAGCGCTGCTGGGACGCCTCAACGCCGACCTCGCCAACGATCTCGGCAATCTAGTGAATCGGACGTTGTCGATGCTTGAGCGATATTGCCATGGGGTCATTCCGGCGGTGGCAACCATTGGCTGTGCCGTTGAGGACGAGCCGCTTCAGCGCACAGCGCTGCAGCTTTCGCGCCGGGTGGAATTAGCGACGGAGCAGTTCGCATTTTCAAACGCGCTCGAAGCCGTCATGCAACTCGTCAGTCAGGCGAACCAGTACGTCGAAGCCGTCACTCCGTGGAAACTGGCGAAGCAGCCGGATCAGGCCAAGCGGCTCCAGATGGTGCTGGGTGCGCTGGCTGAGGTTGTGAGGATTGTGGCCATCGTGCTCGAACCCTTCATGCCGTCGGTCAGTGGCGCCATCTGGCGTCAACTCGGCTGCGGCGATCGCCCGCGCCAGCTGGAAGACGCCGCTCGGTGGGGCGCGCTGCCCGTGGGCCAGCGGATCGGCGAGCACCCGGTGTTGTTTCCCAAAC
>PCVX01000051.1:19673-37453 GCA_002796105.1 Candidatus Omnitrophica bacterium CG11_big_fil_rev_8_21_14_0_20_63_9
TGCTCCTAGGGGTGTTCGTCATCGCGCTGCATGTCCGGACCGCGACATTACAACCGCCGAGCCCGGCGGTGGCAAGCCCTCCCGCGGCTGGGACGGCCGGGCGTCCGACGCCGGCAATCAAAGACAGGCCGTCGGCGCAGCCCGAACATATCGAGGACACATTGGTCTGGCTGCCGAAGCAGCTCGACCGGACCGCGATCGAGCGGCTCGCAATGCAAGAGCCCCGGCTGGTCGGGCTGCTGATCGTCCTGGCCGGCACGTTCGCGGCGATCATGCTCATCGGCCTCTACCTGAGCCTGCGCGATCTCAAACGCCGGCGGCTCTCCGAGCTGTGGCGCTTTACGGCGCCTCCGCTGCCCGCGTGGTCGCTGGGAGAGCTGGGGCGCATCATCTGTCTCTGCGTCATGGTGATTGCGCTCATTCCGTTCGTGCAGTTGGCCGTCGCTGCCTATCAGATGGCGTGGAAGCCGGATCGCAACTTCTGGATCGCGGTGTCGATGCTCGGGCTGGATGGGTTCATCATCCTGACCATTCTGGCGTTTGCGAACCACAAAGGCCGGTCCGCCATCGAGACGTTCGGGTTCGTCGGCGACCGGCCGAACCGGTCGATCCGCACCAGCGTGCGGGGCTATGTGGCCGCGTTTCCATGGCTTGTGTTGCTGCTTGTCGCCATCGTCGAAGTCGTGCGCCTCACCGGCTGGAAGCCGCCGGAAGAGCCGATCGCCCAGTTGATTTTTCAAGAGGGCCGGCCGCTGGTGCTGGCCATGACCATGGTGCTCGCCTGCGTGATCGGGCCGATCGCGGAGGAGCTGCTCTTCCGCGGGGTGCTCTACGCGGCCGTGCGCAAGCGCACGTCGTGGGTCATCGCGATGCTCGTCAGCGGAGCGCTCTTCGCGCTCATCCACACCAACCCGCTGGGCTTCATCCCGATCATGGGACTGGGCTGTCTGCTGGCGTACTTGTATGAGCGCACCGGTTCGCTGGCCGGGCCGCTCCTGGTGCACATCGTGCACAACACGTTGCTCATGAGCCTGGCGATGACGGTGCGGCAGCTCATGGTGCAACACAGCGCCCTCGCCGGCCAGTGAGCGATAGCGCGATGCGGACCGTCCGGATGCTTGGGGAAGCGGGCCTCATCGACCGGCTGCGCCGGGGGTTGCACCGCCCAAGCTCGGTGCTGGTTGGGATCGGCGATGATGCTGCGGTCTTGGCGCCGACGGGTTCGATGCGGCTGCTCTTTGCCAGCGACATGGTCGTGGAAGGCGTGCACTTCCGCCGCGGGCGGACTCCGGCGCCCTGGATCGGCTGGAAGGCGCTGGCGGTGAACGTGAGCGACATCGCGGCGATGGGCGGGTGGCCTCGCTGGGCGGTCGTTTCGCTGGGCCTGCCCGCATCCACGCCGGTGCGTTTCATCGATGGGTTGTATGCGGGACTGGAGCGATGCGCGCAGCGCTTCGGCGTCGCCCTCGTCGGCGGCGACACCGTGCGCGCGCCGCAGGTCGTGATCGATGTCGCGATCGTCGGCACGGTCAGCGCCGCGCATCTGACGCTGCGCAGCGGGGCCCGCGTCGGCGATGCGCTGTTTGTGACCGGGCGGCTGGGCGGCTCGTACCGCAGCGGACGGCATGCGCGCTTCATGCCGCGGCTTCGCGAAGCGCACCTGTTGTTGCAGCGCGTGCCGGTGCGGGCGATGATGGATGTGTCCGACGGGCTGGCTTCGGATTTGTGGCAGATGAGTCGGGCCAGCCGAGTGCGGCTGCGCATCGACGCGCAGCGCGTGCCGGTGCATCCATCGGCCAAAACGCTCGAGCATGCGCTGATGGACGGGGAAGACTTTGAGCTGCTCTTTGCGGTCAGATCGCGCGACGCCGCGCGCGTGCCGAGGCGTCTTGGCCGCTGCCCGGTGACGCGCATCGGCTCGGCGATCGGCCGCGGCATCGGCGTCGAGTTGGCAGGCCGCAGCGGCCGGATCACTCCGCTGGTTCATCGAGGCTTCAAACACTTCTGATGGCGGCACGAGGCACAAAACGCCAGACCCAGCAGGGCGGTGCGGAATTCATCACCGCCTCCGTGGAAGAGACCCAGGCGCTTGGCGAGCGTCTAGGGGGCCTGCTGCAGGCTGGCGATGTGGTCGCGCTGCACGGCGAGCTCGGCAGCGGCAAGACCACGCTGATCCAGGGCATCGCGCAGGGACTGGGCCGTGATCCGGCGTCGATCAAAAGCCCGACCTTCGTGCTGATGCGGGAATATCCTGGCGACCTGCCAGTCGTGCATATCGACGGATACCGCCTGGAAGGCGCTCCGGCGGTGTCATGGCTTGATCTCGATCTGATTTTTTCGCCGCACAAGCTCACGTTGATCGAATGGGCTGAACGCTTCGAAAGGTTGCTGCCTGACGAACGCCTGGAGGTTCGCCTGAGCCACATCAGCGCCAACCGCCGCCGGCTCATCATCAGTGGGCACGGCTCGCGCGCTGAGCGGATCGTCAAGGAACTGGCACCTACAAGTAGCGGTCCACAACCTGCGGCGGAGCCGGAGCCTCATGTTACTGGCGATTGATACCTCCAGCCGGCAGCTTGGCATCGCGCTCTGGCATGATGGCCAGATCGCGTCCTCCTATGAGCTGCTGGCCGAGTACCCGCATGCGGTTGAGCTGCCGGCGGCAGTCAAGCGCGTGCTGGAAACCGGGCACGCGACACTGGCGCAGCTCGATGCGATCGCCGTCGGGCTCGGCCCGGGATCGTTCACCGGGTTGCGCATCGGGCTCGCGTTCGTGAAGGCGATGGCGTTTGCGGCCAAGAAACCGGTGATCGGCGTGCCCTCGCTCGATGTCATCGCGGCCAACGTCTCGACCTCGCCCGGGCTCGTATGCGCGTTCCTCGATGCCCGGCAAAAGAACGTCTATGCAGGGCTCTTCCGGATGGTGGACAGTCTGCCGCAGAAAGCGTCCGAGTATTTCCTCGGGCCTCCCGCGGACTTCCTGAAGACCGTGAAGGAGCCGGTCATCCTGGTGGGCGATGGATGCGCGCTCTACCGCGCGCTGGTTGAAGAGCGCCTGGGTGGGCGCGCCTCATTCGCCCCTCAGGAGCTGTGGCTGCCGCGAGTGACCGTCCTGGCGCGCCTGGCGGCCGCGCGCTTCGCCGCCGGGCAGCGGGATGATGCGGCCGCGCTGGTTCCGCTCTACCTCTATCCGCTGGATTGTTCGGTCCGCGGCCCTGACCGCCCCACCGCGGTGCTCCCGAAGGCCGCCGTATCCAGCACGTCCGCCTGAGTCGCCCTTTCGCTCTACCCCCTGCAGTGCTATAATTTACGTTTACCATGACCACCAAAATGAAGGGCGCGCAGATCCTGGTGGAGTGCCTGAAGCGCGAGGGTGTCGATGTGGTCTTCGGCATCCCCGGCGGGGCCAACCTCCCCACATTTGACGCGCTGTACAAATCGGATATCCGCGTCATCCTGACGGTGCACGAGCAGGGCGCAGCCCACATGGCCGACGGCTATGCGCGCGCCACGGGCAAGGTGGGGGTGTGCGTGGCCACGTCAGGCCCCGGCGCCACCAACCTCGTGACCGGCATCGCCAACGCCTACATGGATTCCATCCCGATCGTGGCGCTCACTGGCCAGGTGCGCACCTCGGTGATCGGCAATGACGCGTTCCAGGAAGCCGACACCGTCGGCGTGACCCGGCCGGTCACCAAGCACAGTTATCTCGTGAAAGATGTGCGCGACATGGCGCGCGCAGTGCGCGAGGCGTTCTACATCGCCCGCACCGGACGGCCAGGACCGGTGCTCATCGACTTGCCGGTGGACTCGACGGTGAACGAGACCGAGTTCGTCTACCCGGAGCAGGTGAATATCCGCGGCTACCGGGTACAGGCGGCCCCGCCCATCCAGACCGCGCAGGTACAGGCGGCCGCCGAAGCCATCAAGCGCAGCACCAAGCCGGTCATCTACGTGGGCGCGGGCGTGATCCACAGCGGCGCTGCAGCCGAGCTGATGCAATTGGCCAGGACGCTGCGGGCTCCGGTGACGACCAGCCTCTTGGGGTTGGGCAGTTTCCCGGAGACCGATCCGCTGAGCCTGGGCATGCTCGGGATGCACGGGTTCGAGTACACGAACCTGGCGGTGGCTGAATGCGATGTGCTCATCGGCATCGGGGCCCGATTCGATGACCGGGTGACCGGCAAGCCGGATGAGTTCGCCAAGAAAGCCAAGAAGATCCACATCGACGTGGATCCGTCGTCGATCAACAAGACGGTGGTTGTGGACTACCCGATCGTCGGCGACGTCAAGGACGTGCTGTGTTTGCTGCTGTCGATGGTCAAGCCGCTGGACACCGACGCGTGGCTGAAGCGGCTGCAGACGATGAAGGAGCAGGCGCCGCTGACATACCGCGAAAAGGACCGGATCCTGCCGCAGTACATCATCCAGCAGGTGTCCGAGGCGACGAAGGGCAACGCCATCATCGCGACCGGCGTGGGCCAGCACCAGATGTGGACCGCGCAGTATTACCAGTTCAACCGTCCGCGGACGCTGGTCACCAGCGGGGGCCTGGGCACGATGGGTTTCGGCCTACCGGCGGCGATCGGCGCGCAGTTCGGCTGTCCGAAGGACACCGTGTGGGACATCGACGGCGACGGCAGCTTCATGATGACCGCGCAGGAGCTGGCCACCGCCGCGAAACACCGCCTGCCGGTGAAAGTGGCGATCATGAACAACCAGTTCCACGGCATGGTGCGGCAGTGGCAGGACCAATTCTACGAGGGCCGTTACGCCTCCTCGGAGCTGAACCCGGTGAATTTCGTGAAGCTGGCCGAAGCCTATGGCTGCGTGGGCATCCGGGTGGAGCGCAAGGCGGACGTGCGGCCGGCCATCGAGCAGGCCCAATCGGTGAAGGACCGTCCCACCGTGATCGACTTCCTGGTGGAGCAGAAAGAGGACTGCTGGCCGATGATCGCGCCCGGCAAGCCGCACTTCCAAATGCTGGGCACGTATGAGATGCTCAGCAAAGACGGCGGCGTGGCCCAGCGGCGGCGAGCCACCCCCGACGAAGAGTCAAAGCTGAGCCTTGGCTGAGATGAACGAGAAGCATACGATTTCGTGTCTGGTCGAAAATCACTTCGGCGTGCTGGCGCGCATCTCCGGGCTGATCAGCGCCCGCGGCTTCAACATCGATTCGCTGACGGTCAGCGCGACCGAAGACCCCACCGTGTCCCGCATGACGATCGTCGTCGACGCGGATGCGGTGAAGCTGGAGCAGGTGAAGAACCAGCTTAACCGGCTCATCGACGTGATCGAGGTGCAGGAGCTGAAGGAAGGCCAATTTCTCGACCGCGAGCTGCTGCTGGCGCGCGTGCAGGTCAACAGCAAAGGCCGCGGCGCGGTGGAAGAGCTCCTGAAGCGCTTCGGTGGCCGGATCGCCGATGCCAACGACCATTGGGTCGCGGTGGAAGCGACAGGGGGAACCAAGCAGCTCGATCAATTAATCGAGCAGTTGCGCCCGTACGGCATCACCAAGCTCGTACGCACCGGCCGTGTGGCGCTGGAGAAATAATGGCGAAATTCTTCCGCTCATAATGGTTCCGTGGCCGATCGGGTTGCTCGCCATCTTCTACGCCGTTATCGCAACGATCGCTTCCTCCATGGCATGGAAGATCATGATCGGGTCCAGCGAGCGCCCATTCTTCTGGCCGGCGCTGTGGATGGTGCTCTCGGCGGGCGCGACCTACGGCCTCGTGATGCTCAAGCCATGGGGACGAAAGCTGGCGGTTTGGACGTCGCTGCTGTTGATGGTCGCGATCCTGTCCGTCGCCGCGCTGCTGGTGGCCGGCCGGCAGCCTGGCTGGGCGCTGCTCACCGCCATCGTTGCCGGCTTGCAGATGATCGCGGTGCGCTACCTGAATCGCACGTCAGTCAAAGGCTTATTTGAAACCACACACGCGTAGGAGATCCATGGCCACTATCTATTACGATAAGGATGCAGATCTGAAGGCGTTGAAGGGCAAGACCGTGGCGATTATCGGCTACGGCATCCAGGGCCGGGGCCAGGCGCTCAATTTGCGCGACTCCGGGGTGAAGGTCATCGTGGCTCAGCGCCCTGGCGGGCCGAATTTCGACTTGGCCAAGCAGGATGGGTTTACGCCCCTCTCGGCGGCTGAGGCAACGAAGAAAGCCGACGTCGTGATTTTGCTGGCTCAAGACATGCTCCAGGGCGACATTTACCGCGAAGCGATCGCGCCCAATCTTCGCCCGGGGCAGACGCTGGGGTTTTCGCATGGGTTCGCAGTGTTGTATGGACTGATCAAGCCGCCAAAGAACGTGGACGTGGTCATGGTCGCCCCGAAGGGGCCCGGCAGCCTGGTGCGCTCTCAGTATCTTGAAGGCAAGGGCGTGCCGGCGCTCGTGGCGGTGTATCAAGATGCGTCCGGAAAGGCCAAAGCAACCGCACTCGCCTGGGCGAAAGGGATTGGAGCAACCCGAGCCGGGGTGCTGGAAACCACGTTCAAGGAAGAAACCGAGACCGACAACTTCGGCGAGCAGGCGGTGCTGTGCGGCGGGGCCTCGGCGCTGATCAAGGCCGGGTTCGAGACGCTCGTGGAAGCGGGCTACCAGCCGGAGCTGGCGTATTTCGAGTGTTTGCACGAGCTGAAGCTGATCACCGACATGTTCTGGGCCAGCGGCATCCAAGGGATGCGCAAGCGCGTCTCCGATACCGCGAAGTGGGGCGACATCCACTGCGGCCCGAGGATCATCGACGGCCAGGTGAAGGCGCACATGAAGCAGCTGCTCGATGAGATCCAGTCCGGCCAGTTCGCCAAGGAGTGGGTCGCCGAGCACAAGGCCGGCCGGCCGAACTTCACGCGGCTGATGGAGCAGGACGAGCAGCACCAGATCGAGCAGGTGGGCCGGAAGCTGCGCGCCATGATGCCGTGGATTTCGTCAGACGTCAGACAGCAGACATCAGACCGCAGGAGACCCGCGGCGAAGAAGCTGGCGAAGCGCCCACGGCTGAGCAAACAGGCGGTGCGGTGGCGGGCCAGCCGCCAGGGCTTGGTCCGACAGGGCAGCCGCCTCGTCCGCCGCAAGCTCACGCGGAGCCGCTCGTGAGAACATCACCCTTGGGTGTGAAGTTTTTCGCTGCATTCTACCTTATAAAGGGTGCGCTGTTGATCTACCTCGGAATCAAATTGGGCGGAGTTTTCGGGTTAGCGCATGTGTTCTCGTCAGCGAATGCGTTGACGTACGTTGGTGTACCACTCTTCGGTGGGCTGCTGTTACTGATTCTGGGGACGGGGCTAATCCGGTTGAAGGAATGGGCTCGTTGGCTGGTGCTTATTGTGACGGGAATCAGTGTCCTTGCGGCCCGCTTATTGGGTGCTTGGGGGGGGGAGGGTGCGCGATTGGCTGGAGTTATTGGCGCAACTAGCCGTCGCCGTACTTATCTTCTGGTACTTCCTGCGGCCGGGGGTGAAGGCGCAGTTTGTGAAGCGTCGAGCGGCTGGGCAATGAACCGCACGGCCTGGCTTGAGGAAAATGGCACGTGTTATATCGCATCGAATATGCTCCGGAGGCCGAACGGCATCTCCGATTATTGACGGCACGACAGCGAGCGATCGTACAGGATGAGGTACAGCGTCAGCTTGGCTATCAACCGCAGGTGGAAACAAAAAATCGCAAGCGGATGCGAACCAATTCCCTCGCACCATGGGAACTCCGTGTGAGAGAATTTCGTGTCTACTATGAGGTCGTGGGGAGAACGGCGGGAGTTGTGCACGTGCTGGCGATTGGCATTAAACTGCATGATAAGGTCCACATCGGAAAGGAGATCATCGACCTATGAAAACTTTAGAACTCGCTAAAGCCACGGCACCGCTGGCGCAGTATGCTCGACGGATGCGGAAAGACCCAGTGATTCTTACAAAGGATGGCAAGCCTGTCGCGGCACTGGTTCTCATTAATGAAGCTGATCTTGAAAGTATGCGTGTCAGCATGGACCCTCGCTTCATAGCTATCATTAAGCGATCTCGTGAACAATTTAGGAGGGGCCAAGGAATTCCGGCGGAGGAAATGCGCCGACGTTTAGGTCTACCACCTCGTAAGAATGGTCACACCCGTAGAAAATAGGACGAAAGGTGAGGCCGAGGTTGATGATTAAGAATGCCGACCGAGGTCTGGTATGGCCAAGACGTTAGCGGTGACGCAGTTCATTCGAGAAGTATGCGAGGCTGCACCGTATCTCAAACGGCTCCCTTCGCATCATCTATGGATTGATTATGATAAAGAAGCCGACACGTTGTATGTCAGCTTCGAACGACCCCAACGCGCTACCGACAGTGTGCTGAGAGATGACAATGTCTTGCTGCGTTATCGGGGTAAGAAGTTGGTTGGTATCACGGTTATCGGCACCAAACCGCTCCGTATTAAGGTCAACGGGAAATAAAAACGGATATAACACATAGATGTTTGAACCACGCACACACGATCCTAGAGTGTTCATCGAAGCGCTGCGGGAGTTCCAGGCGACCGATGCAAGCCGGCGCGGCGAGCTCGCCAATGCGCTGTCCGACATGATCATCGCCAAGCGCGTGGACTTGGCCCAGGTGCGCCAGCTGCTACTCGACGAGGGCGAGCAGGGGTTGCTAGATGAGCTCAATCAGCTCATCGACCTCATCGAACCCTATATTGAAGAAGGCGGAGTAGACGAGTAGCGGACGTTGACCTTGAGGATACGACCATGAGACGCATCACGATTTTCGACACGACATTGAGGGATGGCGAGCAGTGCCCGGGGGCGAGCCTCACGCCGCCCCAGAAGCTGGAGATCGCGCGCCAGCTCGCGCGCTTGGGCGTTGACGTCATCGAAGGCGGCTTTCCCATCGCCTCACCCGGCGACCGGGAAGCGGTCAAGATGATCGCGCAGCAGGTCAAAGGGCCGACGATCGCGGCCCTGGCCCGCTCGCTGCAAGCGGATATCGACGCGGCTGCCGCAGCGCTGGCGCCGGCGAAGAAGAAGCGTATCCACGTGTTCCTGGCGACCTCGCCGATCCACCGCAAGTTCAAGCTGCGCAAAGCGCAGGCGGAAATCCTGCGCCAGGCGGTGTGGGCGGTGGCATACGCGAAAAAGTACGCGAAAGACGTCGAGTTCTCGCCGGAAGACGCCTCGCGCACCGAGCCGGAGTTTTTGTACCAGGTGCTGGAGGAGGTTATCAGGGCGGGGGCCACGACGGTCAACATTCCGGACACCGTCGGGTTTGCGATCCCTGACCAGTTCGGGCCGCTCATCAAGGGCATCACCGAGAACGTGGCGAATATCGAGGACGCGGTCATCAGCGTGCATTGCCACAATGACCTGGGCCTGTCGGTGCCGAACTCCTTGGCGGCAATCGCCAACGGGGCCGGGCAGGTGGAATGCACCGTCAACGGCATCGGCGAGCGGGCGGGCAACGCCTCGCTCGAAGAGATCGTGATGACGCTGAAGATCCGCAAGGACTACTTCCAGGCGACGACCGGCATCGACACGACGCAGATCATCAAGACCTCAAAGCTGGTCAGCGCGCTGACCGGCATTTCCGTGCAGCCCAACAAGGCGATCGTGGGCGGCAACGCGTTCCGGCATGAGTCCGGCATCCACCAGGACGGCATGCTCAAGCACCGGGCCACGTACGAGATCATGCGGCCGCAAGACGTCGGCCTGGGCGGCAGCCAATTGGTGCTCGGCAAGCTCTCGGGAAGGCATGCGTTTGCCAAACGCTTGGGCGCGCTGGGCTTCCGGCTCTCGAAGAGCGACGTGGACCGGGCGTTCGAGCGCTTCAAGGTGCTGGCGGATAAGAAGAAGGAAGTCTTCGACGAAGATCTGACTGCGATCGTCGAAGACGAACTGCCGGCCGCCCAAGAAACCTATAAGCTCGTCTACGTGCACACGACCTCCGGCAGCGACACGGTGCCGACGGCTACGATCCGCCTTGCCAAAGAAGGCAAGGAGGTCCAGGATGCGGCGTGCGGCGATGGGCCGGTGGACGCGTGCTACAAGACGATCGACCGCCTGACGCACGTGTCGCCCGAACTCGTCGATTACGCGCTGCAGGCGGTCACGAAGGGCAAGGATGCGCTCGGTGAAGTCGTGGTCAAACTGCGCTACCAGGGGGTGGAGGTCGCCGGGCGCGGGGCGTCCACCGACATCATCGAAGCGTCCGCCAAGGCGTATCTGAGCGCCGTCAACAAGCTGGTCTCCTCATCGACCCGGCGCGCGTATCTCTCGCGGCGCCAGGCGCTCCATCCCTGATTCGGGATGACGCGCCTCTTCGGGGTCATCGGCCACCCGATCACGCACAGCCTCTCGCCGGCCATGCACGCCGCCGCGCTGCGTGCCTTGAAGCTGGACGCGCTGTACTCTGCCTTCGATGTGCCGCCGAAGTTCCTTCGACCGATGCTCAAAGCGCTGTGGCTCTCCGGGGTCGAAGGCCTGAACGTCACCGTGCCGCTCAAAGAGGCGGTCATCCCACTGCTCGATCGGGTGGATCCGGGCGCGCGGGCGATCGGCGCCGTCAACACCATCGTCAGGCGAGGCAAGCGCACGATCGGCTATAACACGGACGGCATCGGGTTCCGCCGCGCGCTGGCCGATCTGGGATGGCGGGCCAGGCCCGGCCATGCCGTGATCTTGGGCGCCGGGGGCGCTGCGCGGGCGGTCGCGTGGGAGCTGGCGCAGGTGCGCGGGATGCGGCTGACGATCGCCAACCGCCATCTCGAGCGGGCGCGGCGGCTCGCCCGCTGGCTCACACGGCAGCGGCGGGGGGTTGAGGTGTCCGCCACGACGTTGCGCGCGGTGCGTCTGCAGGATGCGGCGCTGCTCGTCAACGCCACGACCGTCGGCATGCGCGCGTCCGACAGGCTGCCGATCGATCCGGCGCAGTTGCGCCGCGGGCTGCTGGTGTACGATCTCATCTACCATCGGCGCACGCCGCTGGTCGATGCGGCCTGCCGGCGCGGATGTGTTGCGGCTCACGGGCTGTCGATGCTACTATACCAAGGCGCCGAGTCGTTGCGCCTGTGGCTGCGCCGAGCACCGCCGATTGGCGTCATGCGACGCGCGCTGGAGCAAGCCGTCCGGTGATCCCGCAATGGGTGTGGTGGGCGATTTGGTTCTGGTTCGGCAGTTGCGTCGGCAGTTTCCTCAACGTCTGCATCTGGCGGATGCCGAGAGAGCAGTCGGTCGTCCGCCCGCGCTCGCGCTGCACCCATTGCGAGCGCCAAATCGCGTGGTACGACAACATCCCGCTCCTCAGCTTCCTGTGGCTCGGAGCGCGATGCCGCCACTGCCGCGCGCCGATCGCCTGGCGCTACCCGCTCGTGGAGGCGCTCACCGGCGCGACGACGGTCGTGGTGCTCCACCGCTTCGGCGATGGGCCGGTCGGCTGGATCTACGTGGCGTTTGCCTGCGGCCTGATCGCATCCAGCTTCATCGATTTGGATTTCCGGATCATTCCGGATGAGATCAGCGTCGGAGGATTGGTTTTTGGGCTGATCGGCAGCGCCCTGGTGCCGGCGCTGCACGCGACCGATTCGCGCTGGCTCTCGCTGCAGCGCTCCTTCGCCGGCGTGCTCATCGGCGGCGGCTTGCTCTACGGCACCGGCACCGTCGGCAATCTGATGCTGTTCGCGCTGCGCCGGCTGGGCATCGCCGCGCGCCGCCGTCCATTTTGGCGCCACAAGCTCGCCCGGTACCGCGGCATGCGCGAGTCGATGGGCGGGGGCGACGTGAAACTCATGGCGATGGCCGGCTCGATCCTGGGATGGAAGCCGGTGACGCTGGCCTTTTTCCTGGCCCCGTTCCTGGCGCTGGGGCCGGGGATCGTGACCATGCTGACGCAGCGCTCGCACTACATTCCCTACGGACCGTTTTTGTCGCTCGCGCTGATCGCCGCGCTCTTTTTCGGCCAGCAGATCCTCGCCTGGAGCGGGATCGAAGATATGGTGAAGCTGCTTTGGGAGTTTTACGGACCACGGTGAGCTGATGCTACGATTCATGACCGCAGGAGAGTCGCACGGCCAGGCACTTGTCGCCATCCTGGAGGGCGTGCCATCCGGGGTGCCGATCGATCCGGTGATGCTGCAGCACGAAATGCGCCGGCGCCAGCTCGGCTACGGCCGCGGCCCGCGCATGCAATTTGAGACCGACACCGTCGAGCTGCTCTCCGGGTTGCGCCGCGGCAAAACCCTCGGCAGCCCGATCGCGCTGTCGATCAAAAACAAGGACGCCTCCATCGACCGGCTGCCGGTGGTCACCCAGCCGCGGCCGGGCCATGCAGACCTGACCGGCGCGATCAAGTACGACCAGCGCGACATCCGCAACATCCTCGAGCGAGCGAGTGCCCGCGAAACCGCCGCGCGGGTCGCGATCGGCGCGCTGTGCAAGCAGCTCCTCTCGCCGCTGGGTATCGAGCTGGCCAGCCATGTCGTTGCGCTGGGGTCGGTGCGGGCGAAGCCGGCCGCGGCGACCGTGGCCATGATCCGCCGCCGGGCGGAAAATGATCCGCTGCGCTGCTTGGACGGCGTCGCGTCACAGCGCATGATGAAAGAGATCGATGCGTGCGTAAAGGCAGGCGACACGCTGGGCGGCATCTTCGAGGTGCTCGTGGAAGGCGTGCCGCCGGGGCTGGGCAGCCATGTGCACTATGATCGGCGCTTGGATGCGATCCTCGGCCGCGCGATCCTGTCCATCCATGCGGTGAAGGCGGTGGAGATCGGCGACGGGGTGGCCGCGGCCGGGCTGCCGGGCTCCAAGGTCCAGGATGAAATTTTCTACAGCAAGGCCAAGGGGTTCCAGCGCTCGGCCAACCGGGCCGGCGGGTTCGAGGGCGGCATGACCAACGGCCAAGCGGTCACGGTGCGCGGTTTCCTGAAACCGCTCTCGACGTTGCGCAAGCCGCTGCGCTCGGTGGAGATCAACACCAAGCGGCCGGTGGTGGCCACCGTCGAGCGCTCCGATGTGACGACCGTGCCGGCGGCCGGCGTCGTCGGCGAAGCAATGATCGCCTTCGAGCTTGGCAACGCTATGCTCGAAAAGTTCGGCGGCGACTCGCTGCGCGAGCTGAAGCGGAACCTGGACAGCTATCTTCGCCAAGTGCGCGCGTTTTGACATGAACATCATCCTGACAGGGTTCATGGGCACGGGGAAGACCACGGTCGGCAAAAAGCTCGCCAAGCGCTTAGGCTGGAAATTCGTCGATGTCGATCAGCTCATTGAGGAGAGCGCGAAGGCGCCGATCGCCAAGATCTTCACGGAGCGGGGTGAGGCGGTCTTCCGCCGGCTGGAGCGCCGGCACATCACCCGGGCGGTCCACGGCAAGCACCAGGTCATCGCGACGGGTGGCGGGGCGTTCATCGACCAGCAGAATCGCAGCCGTTTGCGCGCCAGCGGCCCGGTCGTGTGCCTCACCGCGCAGCCCCAGGTCATTTTCGAGCGGGTCGGCCGCCGGATCACCACGCGGCCGATGCTGGCCGGCGCCGCCAACCCGCTGAACCGCATCCGCACGCTGTTGCAGCAGCGGGCGAAGGCGTACGCTCGAGCCGATCTCACCGTGGACACCAGCGGTTTGAGCGTCGATCAGGTGGTGGATCGCGTCTGGGAGGCGCTGAGCCCTTGCATCTGCAAGAGCTGGCAGTATTTGCTGCGCAACGTCGGCGATCTCTCGCACCGCTACGGCGGCAAGTACGTCGTCGTCGCGGGTGATCGGGTCGTCGCCTCCGGAGCCACGCAGCTTGAAGCGTATCAAAACGCGCCCGCAACACTCACCGACCAACCCGACGCCGGCATCTACTACATCCCGCTGCCGGAAGAGTCGCTGACCGCCTTGTAACGGATGGCGCGCGCCTCGTCGAGGAAACCGAACGGTCTTTCACGCGTCGAGTTTCCGTACATGAAGGACACGCACGGCCACTACGCCCCGATCGTGTACCTCCAGGCGTGGACCGGCAACCGGTGGCTCTACCTGCAGGCCTACGTGGACTCCGGGGCGTCGTGGAGCGTGTTCCATGTGGACGTGGCCCAGCTGTTGGGCATTAAGCTGAGTCGCGCCCAACGGCGCTACGTGACGCTCGGCAACGGCAGCGTGCTGCCGGTGTACTTGCAGCATATCCGTGTGCGCTTCGCCGGCGTGGAATTCATGGCGCCAGCCGGATTTTGCGACGTGCTGCACACGGGGTTTAATTTGATGGGACGCGCCGGGTTCTTCAACCGGTTCGTCATGTCGTTCAACGATCGCGCCCGCCTCCTGACCGTCTCACGCCTCTCGCGGGCCTCGTAACTCGCACGTTTGGCCGTTTACCGGCCGTCCAGCATGCCAACACCGCAATCCATGTGTTTATTGCTCAACCGCGTGCCTGGCCTGACCTCCACCCGGCTGACGACGCTGCGCCAGGCGTTCGGCTCTTTTGAGGCGCTGGCCCACGCTGATGTGCCGCAGCTCCAGCAGGCAGGCCTTTCGCCGAGCATGGCGGCCAGAGTCGTCGACGGGCTGCGTGATGAGGCATGGGCCGAGCAGGAGCTGAAGCGGGCAGGGCGCAGCGGCATCACGGTGCTGACCTGGCCGGACGCCGCCTATCCTTCGGTGTTGAGGACTATTCCGGACCCGCCGGCCGTGCTGTATCTGCGGGGCGCGCTGGCTGAGCCGGATGCGATTGCGGTCGCGTTCGTCGGCTCCAGGTATGCCTCGCTGTACGGGTTGCAGTCCGCGCAGCGCCTGGCGGCTGCGGCCGCCGAACAAGGGATCACCGTGGTGTCCGGCTTGGCGCGCGGCATCGACGCGGCCGCGCACGAAGGCGCGCTCAAGGCAGGGGGGCGCACCATCGCCGTGCTGGGCAGCGGGCTGAGCAATCTCTATCCGCCGGAGCACGAGCCGCTGGCCGAGCGCATCGCCCAGGCCGGCGCGGTGGTCTCGGAGTACCCGCTGCAGACCGAGCCGTTTCCATCCAATTTCCCTCGGCGCAACCGGCTCATCAGCGGGCTGTCGCTTGGCGTCGTGGTGGTCGAGGCGGCCGCCCGCAGCGGAGCGCTCATCACCGCGGACTGCGCGCTGGAGCAGGGGCGCGACGTGTTCGCGGTGCCTGGGCCGATGACGTCCAGAACTTCCCAAGGCACGCACGGGCTGCTGAAGCAGGGAGCGCGGCTGGTGACGTCGGTGGAGGACCTGCTGGAAGAACTCCACTTGACGAGCCGGCCTGTCCTTGCGACCATGTCACCGCAGCGCCAGGTCTTGCCGGGTCCGATCTCCGCGTCGCAGCAGCGCTTGCTGGCGTGCTTATCGCAGCGGCAGCCGGAGCCGCTGGAGGCGGTGATCGCCCGCAGCGGGCTGTCGAGGGCGGACGTCATGGTGGCTCTCTTGGAACTGCAGGTGCGGCAGCTCATCCGCCAGCTGCCCGGCCAACGATTCGTGCGATGCTGAAAGTTGTCAGACCAGGCGGTCATCGGGTAGAGTTGGTAGGAGCGCGCCGGCGCAAGGAAGGTTACGGGATGAACGTGACGGTCAATGGGGAGCAGCGCAACGTGCCCGACGGCACGACCATCACGCAGCTGCTTGAGCAGCTGAAGATCGCTCCGGAACGGGTGGTGGTGGAGCTGAATCTCACGATCGTGAAGCGGGCCCAGTATGCCGGGACCGTATTAAAGGAAGGCGACCAGGTGGAAATCGTGCAATTCGTCGGTGGTGGGAGCTAGATGGCGACTGCCAAGAAACTGGTGATCGTCGAATCGCCGGCCAAGGCGAAGACGATCAACAAGATCCTCGGGTCGGACTTCGAGGTGACCTCTTCGTTCGGTCATCTGCGCGACCTGCCGGCCAGCAAGCTCGGCGTGGACGTCGAGCACAACTTCGAGCCGCACTACATCACGATCCAAAAGCGGCGCAAGATCGCCAAGCAGCTCCAGGAGCAGGCGCGCGGACGGGACACGATCTACCTCGCCCCGGATCCTGACCGGGAAGGCGAAGCCATCAGCTGGCACCTGGAGCAGTTGCTGAAGGACGACGACGTCGCGCAGGCCAAGAAGGCGGAAAAGGCGGCCGCGGCGAAAGCGGCCAAAGCTGCCAAGGCTGAGGCGGCCAACGAAGGCAACGGCGCTCCTGCGGCCGCACCCAAGGCCAAGAAGAAAAAGAGCGCGAAAAGCACCCCCCAGCTCATCCGGAAGATCTTCCGCATCAGCTTCCACGAAATCACCCCGCAGGCGGTCAAGGCGGCGATCAAGCAGCCCAGCGAGATCGATTTGAAGAAAGTCAACGCGCAGCAGGCCCGCCGCATCCTCGACCGCCTGGTCGGGTACTCGCTCTCCCCGCTGTTGTGGCGCAAGATCGGCCGGGGGTTGTCGGCCGGCCGCGTGCAATCCGTGGCGCTGCGCCTCATCGTCGACCGCGAGAAGGAGATCGAAGCGTTCGTCCCGCAGGAATATTGGACGATCGACTGCGAGCTCAAGAAGGAAGGTGGGCCGAGCTTCAAAGCGCAGCTCGATAAGGAGAACGACAAGAAGGTCGAGGTGAAGACTAAGGATGAAGCCGAGCGGCTGGCGGCGGAGCTGCGCACGCAGTCTTTCACCGTCGCCTCGGTTGATGCGCGCGAGCAGAAGCGCTACCCGAAGGCCCCCTTCACCACGAGCACCCTGCAGCAGGAGGCGTTTCACAAGCTCGGCTACTCTTCGGCGCGCACCATGCGCATCGCCCAGCAGCTCTACGAAGGGCTTGAGATCGGCGAGCCGAATCCGGTCGGGCTCATCACCTACATGCGCACCGACGCGGTGCGCGTGGCCAACGAAGCGCTCTCGGCGGTGCGCGCGCTGATTCCCGCGCGGTTCGGCAAGGACTACCTGCCAGCGGAGCCGCGCGCGTACAAAGCGAAGAAGTCCGCCCAGGAAGCGCACGAAGCGGTCCGGCCCACCGACGTGACACGCGCCCCGGAGGCGCTCCAGCAGTATCTGACGCCCGAGCAGATGGCGCTCTACCAGCTGATTTGGCAGCGGTTCGTGGCCAGCCAGATGGCGGATGCGGTCGACAAGGTCGTGGCGGTGCAAATTAAAGCGGGCAAGTTCCAGCTAAAAGCGAACGGTCGCACCAACCTTTTTGCCGGATGGACCAAGGTGTACCGCGAAGATGGCGAGGACGAAGAGAAAGAGGAAGGCCAACTGCCGGAAGGCGAGCTTCCCCCGCTGGCCAAGGACGACCCGCTGGTCCTCCTCGGACTCGTGCCCGGCCAGCACTTCACCAAGCCGCCGCGCCGCTACACCGATGCGTCGCTGGTGAAGGCGCTTGAGGAAGCCGGCATCGGCCGGCCAAGCACCTACGCGCCGACGATCCAGACGATCGTGAGCCGCGACTACGTCCGCCGCCAAGGGGGCAGTCTCGTGCCCACGCAGCTGGGACGTATCGTCACTGACATGCTGACTGAACACTTCCCGGAAGTGATGGACTTGAAGTTCACCGCCGAGATGGAAGAAGAGCTGGACCGGGTGGAAGAGGGCGACCTGGAATGGGTGGCGGTGGTGCGGCACTTCTACACGCCGTTTTCCGCCCGTGTCACGACCGCGCAGGAGAAGATGCGCGAGGTGAAACGGGAAGTGATCGCCACCGAGTACGTCTGCGAGAAGTGCGGCAAGCCCATGGTCATCAAATGGGGGCGGTTCGGGCAATTCCTGAGCTGCTCCGCGTTTCCGGAGTGCAAGAACGCCAAGCCGGTGCCGACCGGCGTGAAGTGTCCCGAGCCCAACTGCGGCGGCGACCTCATCGAGCGGCGCGGCC
>PCVX01000078.1 GCA_002796105.1 Candidatus Omnitrophica bacterium CG11_big_fil_rev_8_21_14_0_20_63_9
GAGGGGCGAAAACCCGAACTCCATGCCGTAGGTGTACAGGAAGCGGTTCTGCGCCGTATCGAACGCTTTGCCCCAGGCCAGGTTCACGAAGTGGTACGCTTCGATGCCAGTCGCTAACGTGTGCCGCGGCACAGCTGCGGTCGGATCGATCTCGGCAAGATAGATGTCGGTATTGCCGCTGCGGGTGTCTTCCCACACGATGGCGTTTTCGGAAATTTTCGGATGCCGCTGGGCGGCTGGGTCGGTCACGACCGGCTGTTCCTGGCCGGTGGCCAGATCGTAGAGGAAGATATCGGCGTTGCCCTGTCGGTGGTCTTCCCACACGATGCGCTCGCCCCAAATCGCCGGCAGGAACTGGTCCTGCGGGTCGGTCGTGATCTGCCGCCGCTCATCGGTGGCGAGATCGTACAGGAAAATATTCGGGTGGGCATCGGGGATTTCGAACTCTTGCACCACCATGCGGTCTTCCCAGATCGCCGGCCACTCCTGCTTTTTCGTATCGAAGGAAAACACCAAGAATCGATCGAGGCTCGTATTGAAGTGGTACTCGAGGGCAAACCATGAAAATGGGCCGTTGAGAAAATCGTTGTGCACCAAACGGTCGCGCCAGAGGGCGGGCGGGCGCCGGTCGTCGTACGAGGAGGCATTGAGCATCTGCTGCGTGCCGCTGGGGATGTCATAAACCCACAGGTCGTGGTTACGGTCGGCGGCGATCCACACGATGCGCTCGCCCCAGATCGTCGTGGTGGGCAGCGCTGCGGTGATCGGCGTGATGCGCTGCTGCTGGCCGGTGAGCACATCATGGAGGACGAACTCGACGCGGCCGGAGGATTGGTCCGCCCACACCACGCGGTGCTCCCAAATGGCCGGGGCGATTTGGTCGCCGGCAGCGGTCGTCAGCGGTTGTTCCTGTTGGGCGGAGAGATCGTAGAGGAAGATGTCCCAGCTGCCATTGCGCTGGTCCTGCCAGACGATGCGCTGCTGGTAGATCGCGGGGGCTTGTTGCTCAGACGGATGGGTGGTGAGCGGCCGGACCCGCAGCGTGGCTGCGGACGCGACCGGAGACGCGGCGATCAGGCCGAGCATCGCCGCGAGAATGCTTCGCCGTACGGAGGAGTGCGGATTTCGCATGCGTTTCCTGGATGGTCCCCTGACCCCAAGCTGGGCGGTGTCTCATGGGTAGGACGGCGATTATTATACCGTGAGAGCCGCTGGCTGGCGAGCGATTTCTCGACGGTGAACCGGCCATCAAGCGCGGGCAAAGAGCGCCTTGAGATAGGCGCCTTCGGGAAAGCCGATGGGATGGTCGAGTGGGTGGCTGGTGCGTTCTATGTCGTTCAACCGCCGTCCCGCCTGCCGGGCGCTGTGATGGACCAGCGCGAAAAATTCCTCGGCCGGAACGCGGCTTGAGCAAGACGAGATCATGAACAAGCCGCCGACGCGCAGCACTGCCAATCCGGCGCGCGTGAGCCGGCGGTACGCCGACAGCGCGCGCGCTGTTTCCTCCGCCCGCTGCGCGAATGAGGGAGGATCGAGAACCACCAGATCGAAAACGCGGTGCTGGACGCGCAACTGCTCGAGTACTTCAAATGCATCGCCGACGCGCACGTGATGCTTCATCGAGAGGCCGGCGGACCGGTTGCGCGCCATATTGCGCTGGGCCGCCTCCAGCGCTGGACGGCTCGCATCGATGCTGAGGATCTCCCGCGCCCCGCCGTGCGCCGCATACACCGAAAACCCGCCGGTATACGCGAAAGCGTCCAACACCGTCCGTCCCGCAGCCAGCTGGCCGACCCGCCGACGGTTCTCGCGCTGATCCAGAAAAAAGCCGGTCTTTTGCCCGGCGATCGGGTCCACTTCAAAGCGCAGGCCGCATTCGCTGAAGAGGATCGGCGCGGTCGGACGACGGCCGACCAGGCAGGTGCCATCCGCCGGAGCGCCCAGCGCAGCGGCTTGATCCTGCACGGCACGGCTCAGCCGCAAGATCAGCCGGCTCATCGGACGGGCGCGCGTGAGCGCGGCAATCCACATCGGCACATGCGCCAGCCATGCCGCCGTGTACAATTTCAGGACCAGCGTGGTGTCGTACTGGTCGACGACCGCCCCCGGCAGATGATCGTTCTCGCCGTGCACAAGACGCACGCCGGTCGTCTCCCGTTGTTGCAGCAATGGTGCGCGGCGGGCGATCGCGCTCTGCAGCCGCTGCACCAGCCACGCTTCGTCGATCGGCGCATGACGATGGCGCTGGAGAATCCGCACGCGGATCGGCGACATCGGGTCATAGAGCCCGACGGCCAGGAAGCGATTGCGCCGGTCATACAACGCTACCAGCGCGCCTGGCGACCCCTCCTGCGATTGCCGCTGGATCGCCTCCTGGTATAGCCATGGGTGGCCGAAACGAACCCGCCGCTCGGCCTCCGCGGTGATGCGCATCGTGATCATCGCATGGATGATGTAGCATGGAATGCGCCAAAAGGCAACACGGCGACCACGCCGTAGCGCGATCGCCGTGTGCTTCCCTCGACCGAGAGCCCGCTGGGGCGTCGAGGGGAACGAGCAGGTGCTCCCCTACTCTGGCTGAGTGCGGGGGGCGGGCTCGGAGGGCGCTTCCAGCTTCGAAGAAGCCGGGGTGTTGCTCCCGGAGGGCCGCATCACGTCCACACGATGGGCGATCTGCCGGTTCCCTTCCTGTTGATATTCCACCCTCACCTCGGTACCCGGAGCCAGATCGTTCAGCTCCAACTTCCTCAACCCGCTGGTAATGCGGGCCTCCTGGTCGAGCTGGAAATTCTTCCAGCTCACCGGACCCGTCTTGAGACGCAGCGTCTTGGACTGGGCATCGATCGAAGCAATCGTGCCCGACGACGTCATCATCGAGCCGGACAACGGCCGCCCTTGCTCAGCCCACGCCGCCGAGGATCCGATCACGAGCCCCAGCAGCGCCATGCTCACAACAGCCAATCCCTGTCGTCGTGTCATGAGGTCTCCCTCCCTGTTGACGATCTCCACTCCACCAGACCCGCCTGCCCGTTAAAACCGCGCCCCAAACAGGAACCCCGGCATAACGTCGGCGTGCTGGCCGCCGCCGGGACTGAGATTCGAAAAGTTCACCAGAAACGTCCCGGTCCAGCTTGGACCCGACACCGGCGTGTAATCGTACCCAATCCCCAGCGGCACCAGCCACGAGGTATCGGATCTGGCAAGGTCCGCGTGGGCAAACCCCACACCGCTTTGCAGGTTGAGTTTGCTGCGGCCATTCGTGCCAGGCAGGTCGATCCAGTACTTGCCCTGGCCTGACAATCCGACCTGCGTCAGATCATCCGTGACGCCCAACTGGAGCAACGGGCCGACCGACACCTGGTCGTTGACGAAGTAGTCCAGATGTCCGCTCATCGCCAGGGCCGCATCATCCGGCGTGGAGCCCAGAACGCCCACCCCGCCCCCGGTAACCCACTTGCCGCGATAGAACTCGCCGGCGGACGCGTCGTACGACGAGGTGCGGCGTGGCGCTGGCTCCGGCCAGCGTGAGCGGGATATATCTTCCGGAGAAGTTGCGGCCTGCGACGATGCGGCAGGCTGGGGCCTCACAGTGTTCGGCGACGATCCGGGCGTATCTTCAGCCGCCGTCTGGGCCCAGACGATCCCCGCCATGGCCAACACCAGCGCCAGCAAGCCGGCGACGATCCCAAGACGATACGACCAATGCCGTTCCCGAACGAGAAGCACCGTGCGCGTGTCCATCGAACACCTCCTGTTGCCCAAAGCGTATCGCAGGAAGGGTAACCGGCCCGTGACGGTTCGATGACACTACTGTCATCTGATCGAAACTGGCAGGCGCGCGTGTTATACTCAGTACACGATGCGGATTATCCTCCGGCTCATCGCTTCACTCATCGTCGTCTCAACGGTGGTCGTCTCGCTGTTCGCCGCGGTCCAGGCGCGCCATGAAGAACGGCGCCTCGTCGAGGAACTGGACCGCCGTGCGATCGTGCTGGCTGAAAGCCTCCAGGAATCGGTCGAGCCAGTCTTGGCCTCCGGCGATCAGGAGCGACTGGATCAACTCGTGGAACGGTTCGGCTACCGGCCCAGGCTGTCCGGCATCGCGGTGTACGGCCCATCCGGGGAGGCAATCGCCCTCACATCAAGCTTGCCGGAGTCCTTCCGGATTCTTCCGGTGCTGGAAGCCGCGCACGGTGAACTCGCCCAGGCTGGCTTGATCTCTGCAGAGCGCACGTGGTGGCACGTCCAGCGCCTTCCCTTGCGCCAGGGAGAAGCGATCCTTGGCACGCTCGTGCTGTTCCACGACGCGTCCTACATCCGCGAACATTGGGCCAGCGTGTGGCGGGAAAACTTTCTCCGACTCCTCTTGCTGGTCCTGCCGATTTCGCTCAGTACGCTCCTGATTGTCCAGTGGACCTTGCTGCGCCCGCTGACACGCCTGGTGGACTGGCTCCGCGGCGTGAAGCGCGGCGAAGCGCTCCTGCCTCGAACCGTCCGGCGGGGAGACGTGTTCGGTCCACTCACCCGTGAAGTGACCGATATCGCCAAAAGCCTGATTGCGGCCCGCGCCGCGGCCCAAGAGGAAGCGAAGCTTCGGTCCAAGGCGGAAGCGCGCTGGACCGCCGACCGGCTCAGCACCCACGCGCATACCACACTGCAGCAGCGCAAACTGGTGATCGTGGCGAACCGCGAGCCGTATATGCACGTGCGCGATGGCAAGCAGATCCGCTGCGTGGTGCCGGCCAGCGGGTTGGTGACTGCGCTTGAGCCGGTGCTGCGCGCCTGCGGTGGGACATGGATCGCGCATGGCGCCGGCGACGCGGACCGGGAAACCGTCGACCAACTTGACCGGATCGTCGTGCCGCCGGATGAACCGGCGTACACGCTGCGCCGGGTCTGGCTCTCAAAGGAAGAGGAGGCTGGCTACTACTACGGCTTCTCGAACGAGGGGTTGTGGCCGCTGTGCCACATCGCCCATACGCGGCCTGTGTTCCGCTCAGACGACTGGGCGCAGTATCAGCGCGTGAACGCCAAGTTCGCCGACGCGGTCCTGCAAGAGGTCAAGGGCGTGGAGCAGCCATTTGTCTTGGTGCAAGATTACCATTTTGCCCTACTGCCCCACCTCATCAAGCAGGCGCGCCCCGATGCGAAGGTAGCGCTCTTCTGGCACATCCCGTGGACCAATCCGGAAGCCTTCGGCATCTGCCCCTGGGCCCAGGAGCTGCTGCAGGGCATGCTCGGCTCGGACGTGCTTGGATTTCACATTCAATTCCACTGCAACAATTTTCTGGAAACCGCCGAGCGCTTGCTGGAAGCCCGCATCGACTGGGAGCAGTTTTCCATCGACCGCGCAGGGCATACGACGTGGGTCAAGCCGTTTCCCATCAGCGTGGCGACCAACGGGCTGGCGGAAACCGCCAAGCAGACCCGGACCGTCGGGCGGACGAAAGACGCGTTGTTGAGCGAGCTGGGGTTGTCCGGCGTGCGCTGGCTCACGCTCGGCGTGGACCGCATCGACTACACGAAAGGCATTCTGGAGCGCTTCCGCGCGGTGGAGCGATGTCTGGAGCTCCACCCTGAGCTTCAGCGGCAGTTCGCCTTTGTGGAGTTGGGGGCGCCGAGCCGGACCTTGTTAACCCCGTATCACAACCTCGAGGCTGAGCTGAGCGCCGAAGCCGAGCGCATCAACCGCCGGTTCCAAGCGCGCGGCTGGAAACCCATCGTGTTCCTGAAAAAGAATCACACGCACGAGGACATCGAAGCGTTCTACCGGGCCGCCGACTGCTGTCTCGTCACGTCGCTCCACGATGGGATGAACCTCGTCGCGAAGGAGTTCGTGGCTGCGCGCCATGACGAGCGCGGCGTGCTAATTCTCAGCCGATTCGCCGGAGCCTCCCGGGAGCTCCACGACGCGCTCCTCGTGAACCCATACGACGTGGATCAGGTGGCCGAAGCCATCCACCACGCTATCTCCATGAGCCCTGCCGAGCAGCAGGCGCGCATGGTGCGCCTGCGGCAGATGGTGCAAGAGCACAACGTGTACCGCTGGGCCGCGAGCCTGCTCAACGAGCTTGCCCGCATCCGTCCGGAAGAACGCCCCGCGTCCTCGTCGTCCTCGCCCCTCCTTGAGGCGGAATAACCCCCCTTCGCACTGAGAGGCCAGGTCGCCAAACGAAACGCCCGCCTCAGGATCTCCTGAGGCGGGCGTTCATGATGGCTCCCCGGAGTGTCGGCTCACAGCGCGCTGCTGTGGCTCGACATCCCGATCCGGATCACCGGCAAGTGGTGGTGCGAAAAGCAGGTTGAGGTTCTAATATAACTCTATATCAAATAGAGAGTTATGCTGCATAACTCGACCGACAAACTGGCTCGATTTCATGGTATAATTTAACTACGATGCCTGAGAAACCATTGAGCGAAACTAACCCCTATCTTCAAGATCCCAAGGAGCGCGACAGACTGATCGTCATCTCCGCTTCAACCTCATCGGCGATCGAAGGCATCCACGTTCCCCTCAAGGTCATTGCTAAGGCCCTTCGCCCAGGCTGGAAGCCGAACGGCCGCGGCCCTTCAAAGTCCGGTCAATCACGTCACTAAACACCTGCTCCATCGGCCGGTAGTTCTTGCCGACTGCCGCCTGCACGGCTCCAAAGTAAGCCAGTCGTTTCTTCCCGCGCTCAATGCCTCCAAAATCCAGCACAGATAACCCGGCCTGCAGCGCCATCAAAGTAGCCAGTAGCCGCGCTCCGCGGCCATTACCATCGCGAAAGGGGTGAATCAGCACCAGCTCTGCGTGGACGATAGCCAGCGCGCGAGCCGTGAGCGCCTTTGAACCGCCACCGCACGGGGTGTACCGCGTCAGCGGTCCCTTTCCGAATTCCTCCATGAGCTGGCGGATATGTGGGGCAGCCGCAAACGTAAAATTACCTTTCGTCAGATTCACGCCGCGAAACTGTCCAGCCCATGCGTAGATGTGCCCAAGCCAGACCTGATGGATCTTGCAGACATCGGCCGCTGTAAATTGATGCGTCCGCCCGTAGAGTCTTGAGAGCTCCCTGATCGCATGTCCGTACGCCTGCGTCTCAAGCTCGTTCATCTGTCGCCGGCTTTTAATGCCCCGCAGATTCTTGAGCACACGGCCACCTGAGCCGGGCTCAAACTGAGCCTCGATCAGCCCGGACGCATCGTAACGGTCACTTCGCTTCATTCGTAAGACTCACTCACCGCTCTCGTTCCCGCTTCCTTTCCTCAAGAAGCGCCTTCGTGGCTTTCCCACCGGTTCCAAGGCATCCCGCCATGCGCTCGAAGTACCGAGGCGTGAGCGGCGTCAGAACAATCTCGCCGGTTCTCGCTTCGAAGTGCACTCGCGTCCCCTGCTT
>PCVX01000019.1:0-1587 GCA_002796105.1 Candidatus Omnitrophica bacterium CG11_big_fil_rev_8_21_14_0_20_63_9
ATCAGGTGATCCATTTGCTTTTTCGTAATGTCAGGCTTCAACACGATGATCATGACCCACCTCCATTTCGCAGGCAGACTTTTAAGGCCGTGAGAAACCGGCGGTTCTCCGCCGGCGTTCCAATGGTGACCCGGATGCATCCGGACAGCTTCCACGCGCTCATTTCCCGCACGATCACGCCGTGGCGCAGCAGCGCCTGGGCGAGCAGTGCTGCCCGGGGGCCCAGCTCGATGAGCAGGAAGTTCGTCACGCTGGGCACGTAGCGCAGCCGCAGCTCATCGAGCGCTGCAGTCAGCATCCGGCGCCCCTGGGCGTTGACGCGGCGCGTGCGCGCCAGGAAGGCATGGTCGCCCAGCGCGGCGGCGGCGGCGGCTTGCGCGAGGCTGTTCACGTTGAACGGCTCGCGCACGGCGTCCATCGCCGCAATCAGCGAGGGCTGCGCGATGCCGTAGCCGACCCGCAGCCCGGCCAGTCCGTACGCTTTGGAGAAACTGCGCGTGACGATCATGGACCGGTCCGCCACATAGCGCAGCGTCTGGGGGTAATCCTTCGCCTCGACAAACTCGTAGTAGGCCTCATCCATAAACACGATGGTCTGGCTGGGCAGCCCCCGCAGAAACTCTTCAAGCTCCGTCTTCGTCACGTACGTGCCGGTGGGGTTGTCCGGGTTGGCGATGAACACCAGTTTCGTGCTTGGCGTCACCGCCGCTTTCATGGCGACCAGGTCATAGCGGTAGTCGCGCAGCGGCACCACCCGCACCGAGGCCCCGGCTACCTTGGCTTGCAGCTCGTAGATGAGGAACGTCGGCGATGCGACTACCACCTCTTCGCCCGGATCGACGAACGCGCGCAGAGCCATCACGATGAGCTCATCCGAGCCGTTGCCGAAGATGAGCGAGTCGGGCGCGACCCGAAGGTGCTTGGCCGCCTGCTCGCGCAAGGCGCGACACGTCGCGTCCGGATAGCGGTGGAGCGACGATGTGGCGCGACGCAGCGCGGCGATCGCTCTGGGCGAAGGACCCAGCGCGTTCTCATTCGAGGCCAGCTTGATGACCGACTTGAGCTTGAGCTTCCGCTGCACCTCTTCAATCGGAGTGCCGGGCTTGTAGCTGGCCCCTGAGGTGCGCACCGCTCTGCGGGCGCGCAGATCGATTGTCGTCATTCGGTTATCGCTTCGCCATGGGGTACGATCCCAGCACGCGCAACAGCGAGGTCGAGTGCGCAAGCGCGCTTAGCGCCCGGCGCACTCGAGGCTCACCGACGTGCCCTTCAAGATCGATGAAGAAGAGATACTGCCACGCTTTCTCTTTGGACGGACGGGATTCGATTTTGGTCAGGTTAATGCGCTCGCGCTTGAACGGCACGAGGGCGTCATGCAACGCGCCGGGACGGTCCTTGAGCGCGAACAGAATCGACGTCTTATTGCGCCGCCCAAGCCGCGGCTCGCCCAAGCCGAGGATGAGGAAGCGCGTCGTGTTTTCCCGCTCATCCGGAATCGGCAGCGCGCGCAGCCGGTGCTCTTTCGCCAGCTCGGCGCGGCCGATCGCCGCGCACGTGCGGCGGTGCTGCAGCACGTAGCGCACCGCA
>PCVX01000019.1:1638-4153 GCA_002796105.1 Candidatus Omnitrophica bacterium CG11_big_fil_rev_8_21_14_0_20_63_9
AGCCACCGATGGCACTGGGCGAGTGCTTGCGGATGCGAGCACACCCATGTCACGCGCGACGGCTTCACACCGGAAGCGAGAATCAGGCAGTGATGGATCTGCTGCTCGATCTCGCCGTGAATCAGGACCGGCGAACGCTTGAAGTCGATGAACCGGTCAAGCGTATGCGTCACCGCGCCTTCCAGCGAGTTTTCGATGGGCACCACGCCGTAATCCGCCTGCTCGCGCTCGACCAGGTGGAAGACCTCATCGATCGTCGGGGCGTGGAGGTACCGCTGCCCCCGCCCGAACCTCGTAAGCGAGGCCAGGTGCGTGTTCGTATGCTCAGGACCCAGGTACGCGATCGTTGACATTGGCAAACCTAATAATGGTGTTACTTTTGTTTTCTTCGTTGTTCGCGGCGGCGGCACTCGCACAAAATGGCTTGGAAAACGTGGCGCACGGCGGCGCTTGACAGCGGCCCACGGTTCACGGATACGATGTGGCGCAGGACGAACCGCTCGCGCTTCGGGTCGAAGACCGGCCACTTGCGGCGGCGCTTCAGCCGACCGATGGCAAGGGCGAGCATCGCACGCTCATTGAGCAAGCGCAAGAGCCGCTCATCGAGGTGGTCGATCCGCCGACGGACGCCCGCCAGCGCTCCGGCGCGGGCAGCGTCACGAACCATCAGAGGCCGCCGGTGCCGGTTCAGGCTCGGAGGTGGCTTGAGCGGGCGCGGCGGCGACCGGTTCGGGAATCGTCGGGGTCGCCATCGGGGGGAGCGCCTCGATGGACTTGAGCCCGAAGTGGCGCAAGAATTCCGGGGTCGTGCCGTAGAGAAAGGGCCGCCCGGGTGAGTCCTTGCGGCCGGCGATGCGCGCAAATTTCCGCTCAAGGAGCGTGTCCAGCGAGGCGGTCACGTCTACCCCGCGGATCGCTTCGATCTCGGCTTTCGTGATGGGCTGGCGGTAGGCAATGATCGCCAGCGTCTCCATGGTGGCCGCGCTCACCGAATCGGCCTTCGGCGACTGCAACGCCTTGCGGACCCACGGTGCCAACTCCTGCTTCGTCACCAGCTGATAGCCGCCGGCGACTTCCTGAATCTGGAACGCGCGGCCGGCGCTTTCGTATTCCGTATTGAGCGACTGGATCGTCGCGCGCAGCTGGACCGCTTCCACGTCAGGCATGAGCTCCGTCAGCCGCTTGAGCGCCACCGGCTGGCCGAACACCAGCAACACCGCTTCGATCACTTGTTTCACGTCCGCCTGTTCCATCGTCCCTCT
Organism: Candidatus Omnitrophica bacterium CG11_big_fil_rev_8_21_14_0_20_63_9; assembly: GCA_002796105.1. Classification (GTDB taxonomy): domain Bacteria; phylum Omnitrophota; class Gorgyraeia; order Aquiviventales; family Aquiviventaceae; genus 21-14-0-20-63-9. The sequence goes on from PCVX01000019.1 coordinate 2,901, forward strand.
ACTGGTTCGTCGCGGGCTCAATCGCCTGGATGACGATGTCCCCAAAATGCCGCTCCTGCACCGCCCGTGCCACCCGCTGGCGCATCAGCTCCAGCAGGGCAAGAAACGTCACCACCAACTCCAGCTTGGTCTGCTGCGGCGTAAACAACTCCAGGAACCGGACCTGATGGCGCACCGTCAGCAGCACGCGCAGCTCCTGCACCTTCATCTCGACGGTCCATGGCTCCGCTTTCACTTCATACACCGGCGCGGTGGCCTTGGAGAGCACCTTGCCGAAGGCGCCCATGAGATCGGCCAGGCTCACCTCAAAGGGCGTGCCAGCCAGCTCCGGCTCAGGCCCCAAGTCCACGGGCGCGCCGGGCTGCCGGCCGAAGTGCTGATGCTGCAGCGCGTGCAGCTCCGCAAGGAGCTGGGCCACCGTCTTGAACTGCTCGTACTCTTTGAGCCGGCGCTCGAGCTCTTCCAGGCTGACCGGCACCTCTTCGTCCTCGTCGGTAACCGGGGCTTGCGGCAGCAGCCCGCGCGCCTTGATCGCAATGAGGCTGCCCAGCAGCGGCAATGGCTCGGCCAATTGGTTCAAATCGATGCCGGCTGCCTTCACCCGCAGCAGGTATTGGTTCGTCAAACCGACCAGCTTGATGAGAAAGACGTCAATCAGGTTCGCCTTTGCCAGCTCAACGAGCAGCGGCAAGGGGCCTTCATACAAATCCGCGTTCACCTCATATCGCATTAGCCGCTTCCCATGCCGAACGCCCGTTTGACGTCGGCGATCGTTTGCTGCGCGACCGCACGGGCACGCGCAGCGCCCTCCTGCAGGAGCGCTTCTACGCGCTCGCGGCTGTGCGTTGGCTTTGCGCGCGCCGCCCGAAACGGTTCGGTCAATTGCACAAGCACTTCGGCCAGCTCCTGCTTGTTTTGCACGCAGCCGCGCGTGGCGGTTCGGCATTCTTCCCACAGCGCCGGTGCGCGATCCGGCGAAAACATCGTCCAATAGTTGCACACGTTGCACGTCTCCGGATGCCCAGGATCGGTGCGCTTGATGCGCATCGGATCCGTAAACATCTTTTGCACCGTCGTGCGGATCGTCTCGGCGGACTCCGAGAGGTTCAACGTATTGCCGTAGCTCTTGGACATCTTGCGCCCATCGGTGCCCAGCAGCTTCGGGGCCTCGGTCAGCAGCGCCTTGGGCTCCGGAAAGATCTCTTGCTTGAGTAAATGATGCACCCGGCGCACGATTTCGCGCGTCAGCTCCA
>PCVX01000076.1:0-345 GCA_002796105.1 Candidatus Omnitrophica bacterium CG11_big_fil_rev_8_21_14_0_20_63_9
TAGCGTGCCGCCACCCCAAAACACAAGAAATATATAGTAAGTAAGACACATCTTACCTTATGATAGACATTGGTGTCAGCCGAATGAGTTCAAAAGGGCAAATCGTGATTCCCAGCGAAATGCGCGCCGGCTTCAAGGAGGGAGACAAGCTCGTGGTAATCCGAAGCGGAAACAAATTCGTGTTGAAGAGCGCGACCGCTTTCGACGAGAACCTGGAGAAAGACCTGCGTTTTGCCGAGCGCGCCGAGGAAGCGCTTAAAAGATGTGAAAAAGGCGGCGTCAACGGAATCAGCGGCGAGGAATTCCTGGAAGAACTCAAAAAATGGTAACAATCAAATACGACCT
>PCVX01000076.1:568-3540 GCA_002796105.1 Candidatus Omnitrophica bacterium CG11_big_fil_rev_8_21_14_0_20_63_9
TATCGTATCGACGAGGCCTTGGCGCAGGTCAAATCAGCCCTGGCCAAGGGCGTGCAGGCACCGATCATTCTCGCCGACTATGCGGACAATCCGGGTGGCGGCGGTTACGGCGACGCGACGAAACTTCTGGGCGCGATGATCGAGGCCGACCTGCCCGATGCCGCCTTCGGCACGATCTACGATCCCGAAGCGGCGCTTGCCTGCCGCAACGCGGGCCTGGGGACGACCTTCAGACTGGAACTCGGCGGCAAGGTCGACCCGGCCGTGCAGGGCGGGCCGCTGTCGCTGATGGGCACGGTGACCGCGATTACCGACGGCACCTTCGCCATGGAAGGGCCGATGACCCGGGGAACCCGCGTCGACATGGGCCCGGCGGCGGTGTTCAGCGTCGGCCGCCTGGATATCGTGGTGGCCAGCGCCCGATATCAGAATTACGACAAGATGTTCTTCAAATCCGTCGGCATCGATCCGGAGAAGAGGAAGGTCCTGGGCGTCAAATCGGCGCACCATTTCCGCGCCGCCTACGGGCCCATCGCGTCGCAGATCATCGTCGTCGACGACGGCGGCGGCGTGACCTCGCGCAACTACAAGGATCTGGACTATAAGAACGTCCGCCGGCCGGTGTTCCCGCTGGATATGGATTAGGCGCCGCAGGGGGAGGCCGGCCCGTCGGGCAGAAATGCCTGGATCAAGGATTTCAGAAGGACCGTCATCGCCGACGTGGCGGGGATATCGAGGACGGTGCGGAGAGCGTCGACGGGGTCGACCGCGCCCGGGAGCTTTTCGATAACGTCCTGCCCGAGCGGGCGGAACGTCATGGACCAGTCCGCAAAGATGCGGGTGGCGATGGGACCCTCGGCAAGCAACTGGACGTCCCGATGGCGCGAATCCCGCTGGATATTGACGAACAGGGTGTCGATCTCCGCCTTTGGGCCTTCCAGGTATTGCGCGAAATTGCCGCATCCATAGATCAGGATGCCGGTGATGCCGTGTTCCTGGTTTGCCCGCCGGGAAACGTCGAGCAGATCCTGCAGGGCGTCCGGCCCCAGCGGCGAAACCGCGTGACTGAAATAGACCAGGGAATGCAGTTCGGGTGTTTCAGGCATGGCCGTACATGATGTCAAACGACAGGCGTGCGAACGGGTTCAGGGCCGTGTCGGCGCCCGGACGACGTTGCGGAACGTAAGGTTGACGCGGGGCCCGACGGCCGCTTGCGTCTTGGGCACCCGGTGTTGCCACTGAACCTGGCATCTTTCCCCCATCACCAGGACGTCACCGTCGCCCAGGCTGATCTCTATTTTGGTTTTCTTATCATCCTTGCGGCGCAGCTGAAAGCGCCGAGGCGTCCCCAGGTTGGCCGAGGCGATGACCGGGGCGGGGCCCAACGACGCCTCATCGTCGGAATGCCAATCCATGCTGTCGCGGCCGTCGCGGTACAGGTTGGCGAGCACGGAATTGAACGGGGCCTGGGCGATTTCCGCGCAGCGCCTGCGCAGGTCCGCCAGCACGGGCGGCCAGGGACGGGGCTCCAGGTGAAGCCCCGAATAGGCATAGGCCGCATCGCCGTACCACGCACTCAGGCGCGGCTGCGGAATGCGCCGGCCGTAGAGGGTCAGTTCTTCCTGTTTCCAGTCGACCGCCGTCATCACTCGGTCGAACAGGGCGTTGGCGCCGTCCAGGGCGGCGGGGTAGAGCACCGCATCCGCCGCCTCCAGGCGCACGGGCGGAAAGTTCAGGGCCAAGCTGGACGTGACAAGGCCGGACATGGCGGGCCTAGTGGACGTTGGGGGTTTTGTAGAAATCGCCGCGCGCGCAGGACTGCACGGTGACCGTCATCAGGTCGCCGTCGCGGTAGATGTTCAAGGGCACGTCGATCCCGGCATTGCCCAGCGACCATACGCCGCGGAAGAACTCGGCCATGCCCTCGACCGGCTTGTCGTCGACGCCGACCACCAGGTCGCCGGCCTTGAGGCCCGCGTCCTCCGCCGGGCCGCCCTTCCAGGTGCCGACGATCACGACGCGGCCCATGGTCTCGGCGGTGAAGGTGCCGAGCCAGGGCCGGGGCGGGCGCCCGGTCGCTCCCGTCGTGCGCAGGGTCGGCAGGATCGCCTTCACGATGTCGATGGGCACGATCATGTTGCCCTCGGTCTCGCCGCTTTCCTCGCCCCGCACGTAAAGCGATCCGATGCCGCGAAGCGTGCCGTCTTCGCCGATCAGCGCCGCGCCGCCCCACAAGGGGTGGGCCGGGGCGGTGAAGATGGCGTCGTCCAGCAGGTATTCCCAGTATCCCGCGAATTCCTTCCTGGCCGACACGCGGGTCTGCAATGCATGCTTGCGCCCGCCGCAGCCGGCGACGATCACGTCGTCGCCGGGGATCAGGTCGGCGGACGACCCCAGTTCGATGGCCGGCGCGTCCAGGGGTTGCAGCGCCTGGACCAGGCCGAAGCCGGTTTCCTGGTCGTAGCCCATGACATGACCCTCCGCCGCGCGCCCGTCGTTGGTGACCAGCCACACCCGTTCGGCCTCGACCACCAGATAGCCGATGGTCAGGATCAGACCCTTGGGATCGATGACCACGCCATGGCCGCTGCGCTGGGTGCCCAGGGTGGTCGCGGTAAATGCCGTTTCGGGAATTTCCGTGCGCAGGGAAACGACGCTGCGCAGCGCCTTGTCGACGTCGAAGGAAAATCGGCCGTCGTCGGGCCGGTAAGGCTCGGGGATTTCAGGATATTCCTGGTGCGGATCGTCCATGCCCCGATGGTAGATCACTTCGTCCGGAAAGGAAATGCGCCCGCGCGGGATTTTCGTCATTCGTGCGGGCAGGGGCATGGCTATTGAACGGGCGGGCCCGTCGGCGGTAGGATTGTACACAATCATACCGAGCGAACGAATTGGGAGGAACGGCCATATGGCTCAGGTAATTCAATTGCATGAGGTTCCGAGTCTGCGCGAAAAGGTCTCGGAAGAGGAAT
>PCVX01000076.1:3551-3778 GCA_002796105.1 Candidatus Omnitrophica bacterium CG11_big_fil_rev_8_21_14_0_20_63_9
GTCGAACTGGCTGCGGTGTACCGCCTGGTCGCGCGGTTCGGCTGGGACGACGGCATCTTCACCCATTCGTCCGTGCGCCTGCCGGGCCGTGACCACCACTTCCTGATCAACCCCTACGGCCACCTGTTTTCCGAGGTCTGCGCGTCCAACCTGGTGAAGATCGATATCGACGGCAATGTCCTGGACGACAGTCCCTACGACGTCATCAAGGCGGGTTTCGTGATCCA
>PCVX01000076.1:3808-4102 GCA_002796105.1 Candidatus Omnitrophica bacterium CG11_big_fil_rev_8_21_14_0_20_63_9
CATGTGCGTGATCCATACCCATACCAACGCGGGCATGGCCGTATCGGCGCAGAAGGACGGATTGCTGCCCCTGAACCAGAAATCCATGCAGTTCTTCAACCGCCTCGCCTACCACGACTATCAGGGCATCTCCAACGACACCGAGGAACGCGACAGCATCGTCCGCGACCTGGGCAACCACCATTCCATGATCCTGCGCAACCACGGCCTGCTGGCCACCGGGCGGACCATCGCCGAGGCCTTCCAGCATATCCGCTATCTGCAGCATGCCTGCGAACTGCAACTCATGGCGCA
>PCVX01000041.1:0-18729 GCA_002796105.1 Candidatus Omnitrophica bacterium CG11_big_fil_rev_8_21_14_0_20_63_9
CATCATCGGTGACCAGCAACGCAGGATCGTTGACCCAGGACAGCAGCCAACGGCTGAACTCGTCAGTCAGACCGGCCACCCCCTGCTGTACCGCCAGGCGCGAGAGCAGCCGGCGCTCCCGATTGGATATTCCCCATCCGCTCCACACCGCCGACACGCGGGCGTGATCTTTATCGAGCGTGCCATCCTCAGCGAGAAGGCTCTTCAGCTCGTACAGATAGCCGGCCACATCTTTACTTGCGCCCGCTGCTGCTGCGGCACGGTCATCGAGATAGGCCGCAAGCGGCATCCCGGCACGGGCCGCCAAGAGCCCTTGATAGGCGAGTTCGGTTGCCAAGGCTTCGACGATGCTGTGAACGTTGAGCGCCACCGCGCGCTGCAGCGCCCGCTGCGCCTGAAACGTCAACAGCGCCGGCGAGGCATTCAGGCGCGCCCAGGAAGCGCTTTCGAGCGCTGGGGAAGACGCATCGCGCAGTACCGGTTCGCTGAGCAGCGCGTGCGCCTGCCGGGCCCGGGCGCGCGCGCCAGGGGTCAAGCGGGCAAGTTCGCGCACCAGCGCTGGTCCTACCGTCTCCACATCATCCAGCCCTCGGACCGCCAGCTGGGCGCTGACTTTTAACACCCCCTCAACCGGATCGGCGCTCACCAGGAAGTACGGCGAGGCGTCGTGAATCCAGCGAATCTGCATGCCCTGGGACGGATTTCGCAAGAGTGCCAACAGCACGGCCGGCTCCTGCCCTATCTCTGAAATGGCCTCAAGCTCTTCAGCGGCCTGTTCCGCGACCGCGAGCAAATGCGCGTACTGCGAAGCGTAAACGACAGGCGATTTGCGGAAGGGCTCAATGCTCTCTTGACCCTGCAGCGATGAGGGAACGAACAAGGCGATGGCTGCAGCCAGCCAGCCGATCAGTGCGCGCCTCACAGACGGCCTGGTCACCAACCACACCGCAAGACCGGCCAGCAAGACCCCCCAGAGTTCCAGCGCTCCATCGCTGAAGTACGGCAGTAGGAACGCCCCCAGCGGCGTGGTGCTGGAAGTTGGCTCAATCTGTCCACGCTTCCTCAGGCGTACTAACCGAGCCATGGAGTCCCGCTGATCCACCCGGTAATCCAGGACGTGTTGAATCCACCGGTTATACCAGCGAAAGCTGGGGACGAGCGCGAGATCGAAGAAGCGCGTCTGGCGTGCAACCGTTTCAGGGCTTAGTTGATGCGTGCGCGCCAAGAAGCGGTGGCGCGTGCGCCGCGGCCCGGCATCGATGCGGATGTGGAGGTCGTAAAAATCCGGGGCTTTGTGGGCCATGGCAAACCAATTGACGTACTTTCCTTCGACGATGAAAAGCGTCTGGGGTGTCAGATGCAGCGGATCAAGATCGATATCGCCCTTGGTCTGCTGGTCATAGCCGCGGCCCAGCTCGATGTCCAACGTGTCGCCGGCTCGCGCGTGCTGCTTGAACCCTGCGACATCGGACAGCAGCGCCAACAAGCGCGCGTGATGGAAAAATCCGCCTTCGTATTCGAACGGCGTGCCGGGCTGGTAATGGTTCATGATCCAGGAGGGGAAATTCATAAACGGAAGGAGCATCGGCTTCACAGAACGAAGCACCCGCTCATCTTCTTCGTCGAGCGGCTCGCCAATAATAATGACTTTTTGAACGGCAATGCGCCAAGTGCGCTCATGCATAAGCCGGTCCATAGCAAACCCGGCAGTGGGATAGCCGGCAGCCTGGAGCGTCTGTTCCAGCGCGCGGCTGAAATCGGTCTTGCCGTCGCCGGACTGCCCGTCGATCGCAATGCGCAGCAGGCGATTCTTCCCGGGCGGCCCGGCCCGCTGCCGCACCACCTCGAGCATCTTTCCCAACGCCGGCTCAAGATCAGACGCCAGGTTTGGAACGTTTCCCCCACTGCCGCGGATTGTCATGAACACTAACCCAGCAAGCAATCCGATTGTCAGCCCGAGACCCAGATAATCCAGATTGAGGATCCAGGAAAGCTGCGGCCCTTCGATGCCGAGCAATGGAATAAAGAAAGCGCCCAGCGGCGTGCCGCCGGAGGGGGGCTGGTTGATCGCCGGAGGAACCGCCCGCGTCTCGTCATGTGACGCGAGTGTACGGCTGCGGTGGGCGATGTCCTCCAGCGCGCGGTCAAACACCAAGTGCTCGGCGATCCATGGCTTGGAGGCTGCGTGCAACGATGGATCGTCTGCCAACCGCTCCGGATGCTCCCGGAAACGCTCAAGCGCCGCGACGTACTTTGCAAACGGCTCAACCGGCCAGTACCTGAACCGCTGATCCGAGAGCACGCGCTCAAAGAGGTGCAGCAGCGCGCCCAGATCGGCGGTTGCCGGCCCATCGAGGTGAATCGTAAGCGATCGCGCCGGCGTGATCACCTGGAGGAGCGAGAGGAACGATGCCTTCGCATTGACCGGCTCGACCCGCTCGCCGCGATGGTTCTCGATGGCGGCCTGCACGCCAAGGTGCTGCCCCATGCGCTCGGCAAGATATACGAGGTTCCAAATCGGCAACTGGTGCACGGGATAGGCCGGCACGATCGTGCGGCTCAACTGCGACCGGCGGATGGCCGGATTGAGCGCCTCAATGCCGGCGCGATGCAGGATCCAAAACCGGACGCGAGCATCGATGATGACCGGAATAACGCGGCCGAGGGTAGCCGGAAACGGATTGTCGTCAGCCTTGGCAAGGTCTTGCGGAAGCTCGAGAAAGCGGACGGCGCGCAGCTCGTGCTGCAGGCGCCAATTGATGAGAGCAAGGAAGGCACGCTCAAGATGAGTGCTCACCCGCCCAAGCCAGCCGCCGATCATGGAGATCCAGCGCAGGAAGTCCATGCGCATCGGCAACGCCGGCTCAGGCATCACATCCCCGGCCTGTTGCGCGAAGGCTGGGACGTAACGGAGACCCATGATGTCCGCGAGCGCCGCGTGGCGGTGGTTCCCGTAGAGCACGTGCCGCGTCCCATCATCCGCACGCATTTCCTGGATAGGACCGAAGAGCTGGGCATCGGGTCCGCTCAAAACCTTGACCAGCGGCTCCACGACTTCCCGGTGCGCAGGATGACGAGGTTGGAGGCCGTCCGCCGGCACAATGCGAAGGCGCGCCTTGTAGTCATCCCCGGCCGAACTCGGATGCCAGACGGGCAGCCGGCCTTCCAGCGTGAAGGCATCGTTTGGATTGCGCCGTACAGCAGGGTCGCGAAGCCCCAGATGCGGCCACCTCGAAGCCACTTTGGACGTGGCGTTCGTCACCAGCACAGGATGGCCGGCATGCGGCAGAAATGCGGGATGAGATATTACCCAGCGGCTGAGCAACGAGAGCATGCCCTGGCCGTTGCGCGAAGAATCAATCCAGATGCCCTCTCCCCGCACTCGCTCTTCTTCGCTGGAGAGCACCAGCCAGGCGACGCGGTGGCCATCCTCGGCAAACAGCTCTACGGCAGTGGCGGCACCCTGTTGATTGAGCGTCGGGCGCAATCCCAGCCGCTCCAAGGCCCGTGTCGCCACCTGATGCATCAATGCAGCGTTGCGTTGACGGTCGAGCTCGTCAAGCGCCGCAGCGGCCACGTCGGGCTGACCGCTGGTCAGGCGCTCGACCAGTGATGCTGGCGTCTGGCGCCATGACCGCCAGATCATGCCCGCCAGCAGTGCCAGCGGCAGGAGCCACCCCCAGGCGTCGAAACCACCAAGCAGCTCCCCATTCGAAGGAACAACAACCACTCCGGCGAACCCGCGCGTCAACCCTCGTGGAGCAAGACGGCCATGTCGCGCTTTTCTCTTAAGCGCTCTCTGCCGTGTTGCCTCCGTTTTCACAATCGCCTCCGCCTCCTCCGAGCGCTTGCCGTCAGCAAGCAAGTGCAGGTACCTCCAAGCGGCGCGGGGCTCGTGTAGAGACTCCGCCAATCGCCAGGCGGCCGTCGCAAATTGTGTGCTGCGCCCTGTGGCGCTCGGACTGGTCACGTGCCGACCATAGAACTCCCAACTCCGCAATTCACCCATCGCCTGGACAGCGTCATGTCCAGGATTGTTGAAGTACCCAAGCGCAGCGCCTGGAAGCAGGAGGTGCGCCGTCTCATGTACGACGGTTTCGTGAAAGAGCTCCTTCTGCAATTCGGGTTTGACAAATACATGGCCTGAAAACGGGTTCGTGAGGCCCCAAGGCATCAACATCAAGATGAACGCCGGCAGTATGGCCACCAACACCTCAAGGCCCATAAAAACCATCCCGGCGGCCAATATCTCCAAGAACCCTAACCCAAACAACGCGGCTATGGCCACGGTTGCGACAACGCTAACGGCGAATGCGCCGAGGATGATCAGCAGCCCTGGCATCTCGGTGAGCATTTCCCGCAGGATGGAGAACACCGTGAGCGGAAATGTGTGACGATGGAGTGATTCGTGCTCGACACCGCTCAGATGCGGCGCAAGACGAGTCATGAGAAGTCGCTGTTCATTCACGATAACGCGCGCCTGTTCGGCAGTGAACCCGCGGCCGACCAATTCTTGCAGGATGGAGGGATTCATGGCTGCCAAGTCAGGCGCTTCTTTGGAGGTGGCAATCACTGTTGACGTCTGAAGATCATTGAAAAGAGGCGTAGCGCGTGCAACTTGCGAGGCGGCCAGCAGTCCTGTGAAGAAACTGACCACGAACCAGCTTAGAAGTCGGCGTGGTGCCCTGCGTTGGCGCAGCCGGATATCGGTTTCATCCACCACGATGCGACGGTCAAGCTGGCGGAGCACTCGCTGCCGTTGCGCGGCGGTGAGCTCTGCCCTTGCCGCAACGGATTGCTGGATCCGTTCATAGAACGACAAGATCGCCTCGGCGCGAGCTTGCCGCTGCGCGTGAGATGATCGAATCGAGAGCGGCTCCCATGTGACCGGCTGAACAGACTGTGCGATCTCATGGACCACCTCTCGAATGCTCGGAAGGCTTACCCTCCGCTCGCCCCTACTGACGCGCAGAATCGCCAGCGGCAGCACGACCAACGGCAGGAGCCACCAGGCGTTCGACAGCTCCCCGTCCCAGGGCCATGCCAAGAGGCTCAGCGGGGCGATCGCAAAAACGGACTTTGCAGGTGCTGATGAGCCGCGCGGCAGCTCATCAAGAGTAAACCTGAGCCGCCTGCCGGCGTTCATCAGCCAGTCCTGGTAGATGTTCAGATCAACCCGGACTTTAAGCTGCACCGCTCCCACCACAGCCGGCGGCAAGCGCTTGTCCTCCGAGACCTCCTGCAAGGCATGCCGCACCGCATCATCAGCCCACTGGGCGATCTGCGCCCATGAGCCGGAGAGCCGCCAGCGGGCCACCATTGCCGCGCGCAGAAACTCGACATTCTGCGCCTCAACATCGGCGCCGGGCATCGCCGCATCCGGATCGGGCAATCCGATGCGATGCCATACCTGCGCGACCAGTTCGTCGATCCGCCCCCAGAGCGCTTCGCGCAGCGGGTCATCCAGCCGCTTGACCGCGCTACGCAGTGCGGCGCGGATGACGTGTCGCAACTCAGCCGGCACCTCTGACCAATCTCCGGCTGGGGGTTGTTGGACGTGCGCCATCCAGCGCGCCGTGTCCCACCACGGCGCGGCAAGCATCGAGACAATCTCGCGGTGAGCCTCCCACTTCATGCCACGCTGAGGCGGAACCGCGTCCCCAATCCACGTCCAGATGAGCGATTGCAGCCTAATAAGGTCGACGTTCGACAGCGGCTTGGACAGCTCAGCGCTCAATTCGGCAATGCGCTCCGGCATCGGCCAGTACAAGGTACCGTCCGGCTTGATCAGCCGCTGCACCGGATCATTCCCTTGGGCCGCCAGATCTCGATAGACCTGCGTAATTTCGCGCGTCAGTTCCATCTCGATCGCGCGGGCGCGCAGCTCCTCCGAGGCCCATGCGGTGCGCAGCCACGTGCCGTCGCGCCGCTTCAGCAGGCCGCGCGCTGTCACGATCGCGCCGGCCACGAGCAGAAGCGGCAGGAGCCACCAGGCGCCCGACAACTCCCCGCCCCACGGCAGCATGAGGCCTGCGAACAGCGCCGAGGGGCCTTGAGTGGACGCGGACGCGCGTGGAGGAACCGGGTGGCCGGTGACGGCGGCAACGATCAGGTCGTTGAGCCGCTCCGAAGCTTCGATGGGGCTGGAGTGGCCCTGGTCTTCCCAGAGGAGAATGCGCTTCGGTTGGATGCCAAGCAGAAGCGCGTTCTGGGCTACCCGCTCGGAGTTCACCAGGCCGTCCCGACCGCTGACCACCATCATTCCCTCGTTCCGAAGCGCGCGCACGATGCCGTACCGGTCATTCACGCCGGCCGCGACCGCATCGGCCACGACATTGAAGTAGCGCACGCTGTGCTCCGCCATCGCCCAGAACGAGCGGATCAATCCTCGTCCGGTGATGTTCAATTGCGTATGCAGCAGCACCCGGCGCAAGCGGGGCCAGTGCACGCGGTCAGGCCGGGCGACGAAGCGCTCAATGCGCCGGATGAAATGCTGCCGGATGTCCTGCACCGCGGCGGTGCGGATGGACTCGACATCCTCGAGCAGATGCCGGATCGGGCCCAAGGGGATGCCCAGGCGCTGGAGCCACTGCAGCAGCGCCATCAGCCAGGTCCTGAGCTGGCCGCCCACTTGGGAGGAGGAGCGCGCAGGACCAGCCCGCCTCATGCGAACCCCGTCGGCTTTCAAGGGCGAGGCGATAAGGATCGGCGAGCGCACCGTCACATCCAGCTCCGGCGCGTGGGTGAGCAGATGCGCGAAAAAGCTGACCAGCTTGACTCCGCCCATGCTGTGGCCGATCGGCACCACTACCTTGACTCCCAGCGCCTTCAGCCAGGCCACGTCATCCAATGCGCTGCCTTTGAGGAAATTCGGCTGCTCGCCAATCTCGTGGTTAGGTCTGGTGTCGTGCGACAGCCCGTGCTCGCGGGAATCGGTGACGATCAGCTTCCAATCAGCCGGCAGCCGGTGAATCACTTGGTACTGCCGCCAGAAATACCTGGAGTCGGTGAGGCCTCCGTGCTTCAGCAGCACCGCGCTGGGGGCGTCCGGATCGCCGATGATGCGGGCGGTGACCGGCACGCCATCGACGGTGATGGTGCGGATTTCCGAACGGGCCCACGGCACGGTGCGCACATCCTCGGAGAGCTCGAATGAAATGACCTGGCCTTGGGCGAGCGGCGTGGCAAACCCCTGCAGCTCCTCGATGTTCCGGCCATCAAGGAGGATGGTCACGCCTGGCCGCGTAATGAAGCGGTCGCCGTCCACCAACACCAGCTCTTCGGTGAACTGCGGTAGCCGGCCGTCAAGATCGGCAAGGGCTTCTTCGACAGTTCGTCCGCTCGCTGAGAGGCGTTCGGCTTCCCATGCCTGAAACTTCAGCCGCTCATGTACGAGGACCGCTGCCACTGGCGTGGCTAGTCCCAAATCGCTCAGCAGCTGGTCCCGGTGGATGGCGTACCGCTCAGCCCACCAACTCGACTGAGACTCAAGCCATCCGGCGTCCCTCCAGTGCTTGACCCAATCGCGCTGCCAGGTGTGCCGGCCGGTAATACGTAGCGTTTGGGCTTCGGGATGCCGGCGGATGAGCTCAGCCAGAATGGCCGTTCCAAGGCCCTGTCCCTGGACCGCTTCATCGACTTCATAACCATCGATCGTCAGCACGCCCCGCCGGATGCGATACTGCACTTGGCCGGCAGCGGTGTCGTCACGCGTACGGTAGCGCAGCACCTGGGCTTCGACGAGCGCGCGCCGGCGACGGCCAGGCACGCTGAACATGAGGTTTTCCCACAGATCCTCATCGACCGCTTCCACGAAATCTCCGCGCTCAATCCATCGCTGCACTTGCTCGCGCTTGGTAGCAATCACCGACAGGATCATGGCGCCCAGCGCGATGACCGATATGAGCGGCAGGAGCCACCACCAGATCTCCAACCCGGCGAATGTCTCAAGGCCCCCTGGCAGAATTAAGCCGGCAAACACCGGTGTCTTGTTGCTGCGGGCTGCAAGACGGCTGCGGATGAAGCGCTGGACACGCCCTGGGACCTGGTTGGGCGTGCCATAGAGTTTCTGGCGGAGCGTATCGTAATGCGCTTCGCCTCCGACGGCGATCACCCCCACATGGAAGAGTATGTCTTCGAGGAGCGGGTGGAGCAGCGCGTTGGTGAACAGCTCATCCATGAGGGCGATCTGCCGCGCCGTCCACTTCACCAAGATGTAATCGTCCTGCGAGTGGATGACCGCGGGACGCCGCACGATGGCGCTGCGCGACAAATACCGCCAGAGATAGTCAGCGGCCTGCGTGACCATGGCGCGTTCTTCGGTCGTCAACGCGGCGTCCTGCGCGCGTTCGCGGATCGCTTTGACCGACCGAACCACCTGGGTATGCGCGGTCCCCAGCAGCTGCGCGGCCTCGGCGCGGTAGGGGCGCTGCGCCGATGGGCCTGAGGCATACAGGGTTGTCAGCGGCGCGACCGGATCTTCATGCACTTCGACCGGTCGCGGCGTCGGGGCGACGGCTGGAGTCCGGCGAGGATGAGGCGCACCCCTGCTCTCCGGCCGCAACGGATTGGCAGGGGCCGCCTTCGGCGCAGGGGTCACGCTGCGCTGACGGAGACTCCTGACGATCTGCTCGGGAGTGATACGGATCTGTTGGATGATCGGCGGGAGCGGCACGCCCAGCCCTCCAACGAGCCGAAGGACATTCAGCGTGGTCACATTGCGGCCCTGCTTGAGGCGTGCCATCGTTTCTTTGAGGGCATTGCGGGGCATGCCGATGGTCCGCGCCCAACCGCTCCATGTGGCACCGACGGCCTTGAACACCGCTTCCAGGCGCAGACCGACCTCAGGTTGCGTCAGCCGCGCGATGCGGGCAGTCGGAAGCTCCCGAGGCACAGGTTTCGCATGGTCCATGAACAGACCAACCGGCATGCCCAGCTCTGCGGCTGTATCAAGCACGCGCGAAAATGGCGGATTAAACCGCCCTTCTTCAAAATCTCGCAGCTGTGAGTTTTGAATGCCCAGCCGCCTGGCGACCGCGAACTGCCGGAATCGATCCGGATCATCACGTTTGAGCCGTTCACGCACCCGCCGGAACCGCCGGCCCATTTGCTCGACAAACTCTTGGCCTGTCCGTCCGCCGGCTGCCGGCAATGGCTGGTCCATCAAATGCGGACGGGTCATGCGGCGGCGCGTGGCTTGCGGATGGCGGATCTTCGCTGCTGCGACAAACACCGCAATCAGCGACAAAAGCCACCAGAACTCCATACCGGCGATATGGGGCCAGAGGTCTGGCCATGCGAGTCCGGCGGGCAACAGCATGTACAGCGGTTGGCGGGCCGTGCGCGCCTGCTCCTGTGTCATTCCTTGCGCAAGACGCAACAGCTCGCGCTGTTGCTTCGGCGCCAGCCCATCAAGAGCGCGCTCGCGCGCGACGCCAGCAAGGATGCGGAACGAATCGACATCGAGCGCTTCCGCAAGTTTCGGCCAAAGCTCCGGATACGGATCCGTCTGGGTCCGCCCGTTCTCAAGGCGGCGGATGATGTGCGGATCCACGCCGATCATCGCCGCCAGCGACGCTCGGCTCAACCCGGCCAACCGTCGCAGCGCGTGCACCCGCTGGCCGCGCGTCATTGCGGGAAGCCGCCGAAGCACCTGGGGCTCCAGCGCCGCCCTAGGATGCCCGGTCCGCAACAGGACCGGCTCGTGCCCCAGGATGGCGCCCCATTCCTCAAGCATCTGCTCAATCGGCTTCTTGCCCATGGAACGCCAACTATGCAACTCAACGGCTAAGCGGCCTGGACGGCGGTGTGCGCGCCGACCCAGGCGCGACAAACTGAGCCCTTTCGACTGGTACAGCAGCGTAATGCGCGCAGCGATGGCCGCTGGAGACTCTTTTCCTTGGAGGCCTTTCCAACGCCGCTGCCACTGTGCCGGCCATGCCGGAAGGCTGAGGATCTGGCCGGTTTCAGCGCCGCTGACAATCCATCTGGGACCGAGCTGTCGGATGGGAAATCCTTTCAGCTCCAGCCACTGGAGACCGCGCCGGACCGCCTGACGGTCACGCAGCACAGTGGGCGCGCGTGGATCACGCGCTTGCTGCAAACGCTGCAGCAGTTGCTCCAGCGTCAAGCCGCGGGCATTGGCATCCCGAAGGATGAGATACAAGGTCAAGACATCTTCAGCCGCCAACTCTCCGTAGTCGGTCGTTGTCAGACGATGCTCTTCTCGAAGAGCCGCCAGGTATGCCGTGGCGCGCGCGCTACCCCAGATGAACGTCGGCAGCCCACGCCGGGCATGCAGACGGAACGCCCTGGAGGCTGAGATGTCGAAGCCGCCGAAGCCATTCCAGATAAGGCCTGGGTATCGTTCATCCGTCCGGGGATGGCGTGAATGACGGGAATGATCTGCCCCCTCAGCTCCGAGCAGCCGGCTGGCCGGCACCAGCGAAGCCATGTATGCTGCGCTCCACAGCGGCCAGGGAGATCGCTGTGATGCTTCCAGATGCCGCCACCGCCTCGCTGCCACCCTGCGGAATTGCTGGAACGCCCGCTCTAAACCGCGAAGCAGAATGGTCCGGCTCTCTATGGAGCGCTGCTCAATGTCCCGGATCACCGCCCGCTCAATGGCAAAGAGCGACCACAGCCGCACCTGCCCCTTACCTTTCAACCATTCAGGCCGGGCATGCGCGTACAAGCCGGCTTCACGCATCAGATCCTTGATCGGCCATCCCAAGGCAAAAGCTAGACGGCGGATCCACTCTTCCAGCGCATTGGCGGAAGCGACACGGTATCCCCCGCCTCCAATCCATGTCAGCCGAGCTTGCTTGGCGAGAATGCCGGTTCGGTTTTCAGACAATCCAAGCGCCCTGGCCACCAAACGCCGGCGTCGAGGCTCGCCCGGATGCAGCTCAGACCAATGCAGCCATAGATGGACCAATTGGGCCAACTTGGGGGATGGTCGCCGTCCCGACTGACCAATCCCAAGAATCGTGGGGATCGCGAGCAGCGGCTCAGCGCTGCTGCCGGAGAGCGGCGATAGGTCCAGGCTCAGCAGCACCGCAAGGGGCGCGACGACGAGGAGCAGCAGAACCAGGTGCAGGTGGTTCCGGAAGAATCCCAGATGGTCGCGGTTGATGTCTTTGCGGCTGCGGGGGTCCATGAAGATGCTATGGCCGCCGACATAGGTGCGCCGTATAAGAACAGGCGCAATCGCTTTTTTGCCATGCGCCGCGCGGTCGGCATTGATTACCGCGATGCGCTGCTCGACTCCATCAAAGAACCCGGTCACGCTGGGGTTGGAAACCAACTGATCATCTTCGCCCATCGCGACGGAGACGTGCAGGCGGCGAGTCGGATCGTCCATCGTCATACGCCGGGCGAGCAAGTCCTGCGCTTCGGCCTCAGGGTTGCCTGGCTGGATGCGGCTGAAGGTGTCGAGCACGAAGAGCAGATTGGAGAAGCGGTTGCGGAAGAACATCGGCAGGACGAACTCCTGTACGCCTGGGTGGCTGGCTCCGATCACCGCCATGTCGCGGGCGGCCCGGCCGCGTTCCTCAAGCCCCGCAATCCACTGGTCCCATGAGGCTCGACGGCTCGGATACGCCATCATGTAGCTATTCATCTGACGCAGCCCCCAGCCGATCCCTCCGACAGTTCGGGCGCTCGTGCCGGCATCGCCGTTGAGCCACCGGGTCATCAGATTCTGCAGGCCTGAGGTGAGCACGACGCCGCCGAGCACCTTGAGTAAGATCGGGTACGCCGGCACCGCGGTGAGATCGAGCGCCGGAGCACCCGCCCCCCAATGGGTGACGCGCACGCCGCGATACGCCAGGTCCATGAATTCCTGCCGCACATCCGCCTCACCGCGCTCGGCTTTGTCCAGCTCCATCAAGAAGCGCAAGAAGGGCCGCGCGCCGATGCTGTGCGTTTGGAATTGGAGCTCCGTGAGCCCTTCGCGCAGCGCGATGCGGGCGATGTCGGTTGCGACTTCCAGGTTGTAGTCCTCAGGCTTCATGGTACCGAGCTCTGAGCGGCCATGGCCCCGCGCATCCAGCATGATGGACTTCACGCCCTCGCGCAGCGCCGGATCGTCGATCTGATAGAGCCAAAACTCGTGCGTTGAGCCAAGACCCGGGACGTAGATGCGGCTGGTCGCGCCGTCTCCGCTGCGCTCGTAGGTGATGGAAGCGCCGTCAGGCTGTGTGAACGTCACCGGCGCGAAGCCGGCCCGCAGCTTCTTCGCGACGATCTCAGCATCGACCGCATGCACATGCTCGGCCAAGTGCCTCACGAATTCCCGGTAAGCGCGCGCTACAGCGCGGTTGCCAAGCCCCTGCGCATGCAGGCGGCGCATGATGTGTCCTGTCGTGCGCCTCGTCAGCACGTAGGTGGGCTCGCCGTCAGCCGGGACCGCGCTCTGGTTGGCGAGCGTGTTGGAGTAATTTTCCAACTCGGGTTGCTGGAATTCGCGCTCGATGGTCATGCGGCTGTACGCGCTCATGCGGCCCATGAGATCGCGCAGCGGCTGCTGCTCTTGAAGAACTTCCCGGCTCATGAAAACCTCATACAACGTGGCCTCGGTGTGCGAAAGCCCCAGCGCTCCGAGCACTTCATGGAAGATCGCCTGGAGCACCAGCTCAGGATCGGTGAGCGAAACCGGCAGCACGATGACGTCGCCCACCCGCTTGCCGTAATGAGGCGGGGCCGGCATGACCCAGCGCAGGTAGCCGCCTGTGGTCAGCGGAACGCCCACAGGGATGGAGCGCGCAAACGCTTGATCATCGACGCGCTCGAACGCGCCGAACTCCGGATGCCCTTCGATGCGCATGCCACGGTCCGGCAGCCGCCTCGTGTCGAAGCGCATGAGTGAAAAACGCGGGTGGGCGCCTTTGACGAGCAGATCGAAGACCACGCGCACCGCCTCCCGCAACACGTCCTGGGTGACCGGATCGATCGCCAGCGTGAGCCCGGTCTTGGGATCGATCCGCGAAGGCCATGCCGCAGGCTCGCGCATGCGCTGCGCCAGATCCGAGAGGTGTCCGATCACCTGGGAGCGAAGCGGCTGGGGGAAGAGCTCCTGCACCGAGCGGTGCGTGCGGCGCACCAGCAGCACATCGCGCTCATCCTCGTCCAGCTCGGCGGGCAGGATGGCCCTGGCCAGCGCCTCGTCATGCTCGCGCGTCAGTTCGCTGTAGACGGTGGTGGGGTCGCCGGTCGTGGACTTGGCGGTGTCGTCATCATCAATCTGATCTTCAGCAGCACTTGCTAGGGACGGATCGTCCGGAAAACGCTTTCGAAGCTTGGATTTGAGCTCGACTAGAGCGCGTTTCAGGCTGTGGACGTCCCCGTGGCTGGCCGGCAGTGATTTGTGAGCGGCTTCCCTGAAGAACGTTTCGATCGCAGCCGACGACACGCCCTCACCGGCTCGCGCGATCGGGACTAACAAGAATTCCAAGCGCGCAGGCTCGCCTCCTGCAACCTGAAGGGCTGCTGGAATCACTTCCCGCTCAAATAGCAAGCGGATCGGCTCAGGGTAGCGCGGCTTCAAGAACTTCCTGGCGGCTTCCAGGACGTCTTCGTAGCTCTGCGGACCCGACACCTGCAGCGCTCGAGCAAGTTTGGGCTGCTTTGGCCGATGCCCCTTGTCCTGGACCATGCCGAAAATGATAGGCGCTATCGTCAGGACCAACAGCAACGCTCCAAGCCATGGTGAGAAACCTGAGAGTAGCGGGGCGAGCGGGAATCCGGCCAAAGGTGTCAGGGCAAAGAGGGACGGCGCGGAGGTGGAGTGAGCCTGTGTGCGCCGATGGCCGAGGCTCGGCTCGAAGGATACCGTCACGTCCGCCTCAATCCTGAATCCGGCCCGCTGCAGCTCTTCGTCCACCCCTTGGGCGATGCCATGGCTCTCGGCATCGATCCACGCGTTGTACACCCAGAGGGTGCCATCGGGGGCCAGCAGCCGATTTGCCTGCTCAAAAAACTGACGACGGTCGGCTTCATGCATGTGCACCAGGACCGAGGAAGCGACGACGTGCTGCACTTTCAGCCCCGGAGGCGCACGGACGGCTAAGTGAGAGGCGCTCATTTGCACCACGCGAATATCGGTGCGCCGGTTCCAGCGCAGCGTCTCTTGCAAGAGCTTGACGACGAAGGGATCACCGTCACTGAGGACCACGAGTCCCTGCTGCGGCGGAAGGTGGTTGATGATATCAATACCGGTGGTTCCGGTGCCGACATCAAGAACGATCTGACCTTTCTCAGCACGCGGCAAGGGCACCTCGAGCAGACGGTCAAGCAGCGCGTCCTTCTCTTCGACTTGTTGCCGCATGAAGTCAATAAAGTCCGGTGACAGATCAAGCCGCTCAACCTGATCAAACGTGAAGAGGCCATCCTCCGGACGCAAGCGGGTCCATGTGCGGCGGCTGTCTTCAACCAGCTGCTGACGTTGCTGCGTGTAGGAGAGATGATAGTAAGCTGCGACTAAGCGAGCGAACACATCTTGCAGCTGTGCATGCACGTCACTGTGAGCCCGGAAGCCCTTACTGATGTCGGTAAGCGACTGCGCTAAGCGTTCAACCTGTGTTTGCGCCTCTGCATAAGCACGGATGGCCGAATAGCCCTTGGTTAGCCGGGCCTGGGCCTCGCGAGTCCCGTACACATCGGCCGCACGCTGCTTGAGCGCTTCGAAAAATGGCTCCGGCTCGCCTCCGGCAACATCGGTTGGCAAGTGAGGCCGATATTCAACCAAACCAATCCAGACCCAGAGCGGCGCCGGCACGTTCGGCAGCACATCGCGCACGTTCTCCAGTTCAGGAAGCGCACTCAGACGTTCAGACACCATGCGGATGAGCTCATCGAGCACCTGCCCTGGATCTTGTGGCGCTGCACCGGTCAGCACCAATCGCTTTGAGAGGATCGCCCACGTGGATTCATTGATTCCACGGATCGACAGCGCAACACGCTTCACTTCCTCGAGCGATTCAAATCGGCCTCCTGGAAGGAGGTTGCGAGTTACGACTAAGGCTGCAAGGAAGTTTTTGGCCACCTTGGAGCTCACAATACTTCCAAATACCGCTCTAGCCTGTTCAGTGGCTTCGAGCGTGTTGACATCAACGAGGGTAACCGCTGCCTTAGGCGATTTCGACGAGGTCATGCCGATCACCAGCGGCATCGTCAGCAGTCCAGCCCAGTCGCCGAGGAGCCAGTCAAAAGCGGTCACGGAATTGAGGCCGGCCAGGAGGGCTGCGGGGGCCAAGAAAATGAGAAACGTTCCTAATTTTTCCGGCATGCTCTTTTTGGCCCGGGACGCGCGCCATTGCGGGATGGCATGATCGCGGATAGCCACTCGGATTTCGTGCCACTGCCCCATCGCGGCGGCGAGCGACAATCCAAACGCCCACGCTGCAACGGTCGCGATGGCTTGTCGCAGCCGGTGCAGATACGCTGGACGCGCCCCAGAGTCAGCCGGCTTCTGGGTCACGCTCATCATGATGGGCATCAGGACCGCCGAGACGGCCGCGATCATCAAGCCGGTTGCAATCCAACCGCTTCCCTCACTGATAGCCCCACCCCACGCGGCGAGCGGAACCAGCGCGTGCAGCCCGAACGATGATGCGGAGCGCGGCGGCTCGGCCTGCGCCTTCAAGCGGGCGGTCACGACGGACTGCGCCACGGTTTCGGCAAACGCCACAAGGCTGGGCGCGCTGAATGGGCCGTTGAGGAGCCCGAGCCCCTCAAACGGCCGGCGCTGAACCAGCGCTGTGGTGATTTCTTCGGCGATCGTGGCAAGCATTGCGGGCAGCCGTGTTTCCCAGCCATCCGCCGGCACGCCGTAGGCTTCGTGCATGTGATTGCTAAGACCGCGCAAGATCTCGACGAGCTCCTGCGGTGTCAGCCGTGGATCTTGCTGGCGAGCCACCACGGCAGCCAGGAATGAAAGCTGGAAGACCTGGTCTCGGATGACCTCGGCAAGCTGGGCGGCGGTTGGTCCCTCTGGACCGAAGCGCACCATATGCTCAGGACTCAGATCGACCAGCATGCCGACGCCGCGCACGTTCGCATAGCGCAGCGCCGTGTTCGGGTCTTTCAGGTGACCGACGGGCATGGCCCGCAACAGGTACGGACGATGGCCAGCAATGTCATGGTAGTACTCGCTGATCCCGACATAGCCCCACCCATACCCGGCCAGCGCTTTCAATTGCCGGATGGCATGCTGCAGCCACACGCTCAACGTGGCCGCATCCACCCTCCAGGACGTCGGGTACTGCATGAGCGCCGTGCGGTCCGCCACATGGTAGCGCAGATGAGAGCGCACGAGGACAGACTCGGGAGTTGAGTCAGCCTCTGCGACATACGGCCGCAGCAGCCGGCCATGCATGATGCCTGCGGGCTGGGCATCCGGATGAATGGCGTTCCACAGCGAGGCTTCGATCTGCAGCGTGTCCACCGCTTCACCAGGCTTTGCGACTTTATAGACCGTGGCACCCGGCCCGTCGGTATCCGGGACGACCCAGGAGCGGCCAAGCTGGAAGGCGGTATGCGGCAGCCTCACATCGGCCGCCGAGATGTCCGCAGGCGGGATGACGGAAGGCCGCAATTCGGCGATGCGCTGTTGAACAGGCTCTTGCAGCAGCCAGTTGAGGAAGGCTTTGTGCGTCGGCTCATGCAGCAGCGCACGCCACTCATGATGTTCTTGCATGGCGTCGGCTTCGCGCACGCTTGTAGCCCAGAGCTGTCGCAGATCCTCGATCGACCCTTCCTGCATCATCAGGTCGATGATGATGCGGGGGGCATTGGCGAATTCCAGATATGGCCTTAGCAGCGGCGCAAACGCCGTGAGCGACGGCAAGAGCTCGCCGCGATGACTCTGACGGCTCTCATCAGCCAGGAGTCGAACCTGGTTGAAGAGCGCCAATAACGCCTCACCGGGTTGGGCGGACCAGAGGGTCGCCCGCAACTGCTGCGCCAGCGCGGCCAAGTACGCCTCGACCTGAGCGATGCTGCCTGCCGATGCCAGCTCGTATGCCAGTTGCCGCATCGCCCTTCGGGATGAGTGGCCGTCTCTGCTCACCATCGCGTTCGCAAAGATGCCGACCTGTCCGGCCGTGCCGTATCGGCTGACCGCGGTGGCAACCTCACTCAGCGTTGAATCGGGCAAGTGCGGCAACGCATCCATCAGCGGCTGCACATGAGATCCTCCGCCATGCTGCGCGATGGCGATAACCAGCGCCTCAACGGCAGCGGTGGCATAGGGGGAGGTCTCAAGGCGCGGGAGGAATGCGCGCAGGTATGTTTCGACGTCTTGGTGATCGCCCTGCTGCGCGGTGTGATATGCCAGACCCCGAGCCCATACCAGGCCGTCCCGGCTCGACTCAAGGCGTGGGTGAAGCTGCGGCAGCAGGGCGAGTGCTTGTTGAAGGTGTGCTGGAGTGTCAAGTGACGGAAGAGTCTCGGAGACATCTTCGACCGGCGTTGGGCTCAGGTTCAACATCACCGGCATGGCCATGGTGGCGATGCCAAATGAATCGCCTAGCGGACCATCCCAGAGCACGCTGAGCAGGAGCACGAACCACGGGAGCTGTTGAACAAGAGCGGTGAGCCATGGAAGGACAGTGCGGAGTTTTCGTTCAGGTGTCCGCGGCTTTGCTTCGGGCGGGCTGCGGGGCGCGCCGGGCTCTTCCACCGGCGATGGCTGCTCAATTGCCTCTTCTTCGGCAGGCGCCTGATGCTGCCCAGCCAGCGCGCGCAGGCGGCCATAGTCTTCCAGAGACAGGAGCGGCATGGCCGCCAGCTCTCCCAGCGTTTTGGGTGCGGAAAATCCAAGCGGCTTGAGGTATCGATCCCATTCGTGCAGGATCACCGAAGTGTCATTTGCGGCAACAACCTCCCGTCTTATACGGGCGTCAGAATCGTACCCGGTCAAGTAACGTGCCGCCCGGACATACAGATTCTGCATCAACAGAGCAACCCCCGCTTCCCATACGAGAGAGATATCACCGATCGGTTGGCTGCTGGACCACTGCGCGACAAGGCGATCCAAATCCTCGGGTGGCTCAAGCCCGAGCACGATAGGCTTTCCGTCATTGGAGAGGCCGGCAAAGGCACGCACCGAACGCTTCGCCATGACCTCATTGCGGAAGAATCCCAGCCAGCTGAAGGTTTGACCATGCGGCTTGATGTCAACCGAAGCATTGTGATGACTGACTGGGTCCACAATCAGAGCGAACGATACCTCCCGTCCTGTCAGGTCAGCCCGCCGCGCCAACCCTTGGAAGCTCCGTTGCAGGGTTTTTGCGCTGCGAGAAAATCCCCTCACAGGATGGCCGAAGATTTCGGCCAACCGCGGCCCGTTTGGACTGAAGTGCTCAGCGAGCACGCCACCGACTTCGCTGATCGCCGTCCGGCGGCGCCGACGCTCGATAAACGAGACCACCTCTGCCCAAATCAGCCATGCCAGCATCAGCCCGATCGCCACGGCTCCCAGCACGGCCACCGGATCCGTGGACGATTCCCCTGCCAGGCTCATGACCGCCGAGAGCGGAGCCGCCCGGCGAGGCGAGACGGCAAAGACCTGACGAAGCTCGCGGCGCAGCGCAAGAGCCTCGCGCCGGAACGCCGCGTTGGGGATCAGCGACGACGGGCGGCGCACCACGAAGAACGGGAGGCGCGACTCGGTCAGCCGGTGGGCCAAGCGTTTCCATCGGCGGTCCTGGTCCGACACCGGAAAGGCAT
>PCVX01000041.1:18761-36698 GCA_002796105.1 Candidatus Omnitrophica bacterium CG11_big_fil_rev_8_21_14_0_20_63_9
TCTTGGCCGGCACGCCGGCAGGCTTCACCGGATGGCGCCGCTCATAGATCTCAACCGCTCCTTCTCGCTCGCGCACTTCGGTCGTCATGAGCGGCTTATTAAGGAAATCCTCATCCTGCATCGTCACCAGGCGCTCAGGACGCCCTTGCCCGAACACGAAGGAATTGGTCCAATGCCCCACGAGCGCCCACTCCGGCGCAACCCGTCGGAATGCACGGAACGGCTTGAGCCACTCTTTCGCGGTCGAGGCGCGTCCGCTATAGGCGCGTCCGACGAACAGCACATGCCGACCGCTAGGCCCATGGCGCAACACGACTCCTCCGAGGAATCCGGCCGGCCCGTGTCGGCTGAGCAACGCCTGGGCTGTGTCAAAATCGCCTGTTTGCTCAATGGCCTGCGCGTGCCGCGCCACAGCGAGCGTCTCACGAAGCGGCCGCAGACGGCGCCGGGCGATCCGCAGCGCGGCCCCAAGCAGCGGCATGGCCAGAAGTGCGAGCATGGCGACTGCGCCCCACTCATGGGTCATGACGAGCGGGCCGCCGAGAAATGGAATGATCGCGTATGCCGATCCCTTCGATGCGGAAGGAGTCACCACCATGACTTGACGCTCCTCAAACGCCACCACTTCGGCTCCGCCGTCAGTCCGCTGGATCAGCACGCCGTCATGACCAGCCTGTTGCAGCGAAGCGCGGAATGCTTCAGCCTTTTCCTGGTACGTGACCCCGGGAAACCGCTCAACCTCGGCAATCCCTTCAGGCCGGCTGCCATATCGCTTCGGATTGCGAAGGACCGCTCGGGCTTCGACGATGGCTGGGAGCTCTCCGGCAGCCCCAGCTACCTGCTCTGCGTGTTCGCCAGCCCAATAGCGCTGAGACTCCAGATACACGCCGCGGCCGGCCCAGCGCCTGGCGCGAATCGGCACGTCCGTCCGGAACCCTTCCCGGAGAATCGCCTCGCGGGCCGGCGCGATCGTGCCATGGAACAGCGGCCGCGGATAGATGCTGCCCTCCGCGAATGTCTCCACTTCCGCGCGGCTTCCAACGGGCTTCCATGCGGCGGCTTCGCCAGGCTGGACGCGCAGCGCGCTCGGAGGACTCAACCGGCCACCTAGCAGCCGCTGCCACCAGGGCGCGGGCGTCATGTCAGGAATGCGGGCGGTCACGAAGTGGTAGGGATCAGCACCTAAAAGCGGGGTTAAGCGAGCGTGCAGCGTCTCGGGATGCTTTGCCGCCTCTTGCTCAAGGCCAAAGACCAGATACGGTAGATTGCGATCCGACGGCAACCCGGTGCGCTGCAGGAACGCTTGATACGCCAGATCTGATTTTGCCCGCTCCTGACGCTGGAACGTGAAGCGATCCTTGAGAAATTGGCCGATGAGATCGTGTGCGCCGCCGGACGCCCGCAGCATCCGGATATCTTCAAGATCGATGTCCGCGAGCAGCCCCATCCAATGCCATAACTCTTCCCACCCGACCGCCGGCCAGTCGACCCCGGCCCATTTGTCTTGCGCCCAGGGCCAATCGGCGCCGCCGCCCTGATGCAGCGGCTGGCTGCGATACCACCACGGCACGCTCTCCTCTTCCTGCTGCGGCAGTTGCCAGAGCATCTCTGCCTCGGGGAGGCGCGCAAACCATTCCAGCGTGCGGTCGGTAAAGCGCATCCCGCCCACCGGCATGCCACCAAAACCTGCGAGGGCGAGCAACCGAAGTTGGTTGTTCCAGAGCTGCTTGTCCCATCCCCTGCCCTGCAAGACCCACTCCGGATCGGCCTTCTTCTTGCGGTGCAGCGTGCGCGGATCCCGATCGCTTAAGCTGAACTCTGCCAGCAGCACACCGCGCGGGCTGATGATATGGCGTACGTTGACCAGCATCGGAGTCGGACGCTTAAGCATCGCGGAAGTACCGATCGTCTTCCTCAGATACGGCAGATCGCGTGCCTGAGTCACGATGAGCTGGACGGAATGCCACATCTCGCCCGGCACCGCGTTGGGATAGCGACGCGTTACAAGCAGCGCGATGATTTGGTTGTCAGCCAGCGGGGTGCGACTGAGCGTTGCTGGGTTGAACTCTTCCCGCTCCAACAGCTCGACATGGAAGAACTTGATCTTATCCACCCAGGGATCCCGCTTGCGCTCCAGGAACACCAGATAGTCATAGACCGGCCCCAGCCATGCCCGAAGGGTCAAGCGCTTGCGATCGCTGAGATAATCGATCCGTTCTTGAAGCTCCGTATTCGTTAATGGCCGGTCAATGCCGGGCCGCTGCAGCCCTGAGAACCACGAGCGCCATCCCCCTTCTCCGCCGCCGCGCACAGCACCGATGACCCAGGGCAGCGCTACGACTATAGCCGCGAGCAGCCCAAGCCAGCTCGTATCGCCGGTCATGCCGAAGGAAACCGGCAACCCCAGCCACGCGAACGCATGCAGTCCGCCTGAGGTATTGCCCGCATTCCGGGGCGCTGCCCCTGGAATCATCACTGCGAACTTGCGCCACATCGTGCCCGGAGCAACCGGGCCAAGATCATGCGCTTCATACGGCCTGCCATACACCCGTACCGTCACAGGCGCTGACGCCTCAAGCTGGGCCAGGACGATCAGTGGCTTGCCGGCACTCCAATGCCACACATCAAGACCTCGCTGAACAGCCGTGGCGATCGCGCGCTCGACGTACACCGCGTCGGCTTTGAGTTGCTGCTGCGGTGTACCGTGCAGCATTCGACCGATCAGCACCGCGGCGTCCTTGACCTCGCCGTCTTCATGGCGATGCACGGCCAGTTGGCTGCTCGCGAACCCGGTCCCATTCCACCTCTCGCGGCGCGGGGCCGAGAGCTCCATATACCGCCCGGATCCCCTGGAGGTGAAGGCATAGCGCGCCCCCTCGAAGCCGAACCATTGCATCCGGCCCATCTGAGGCTCCGGCGCGATCTCCAGCAGATTCCCAACACCCAACCCGGCCAGGTTCGCTCGATCGAACCAGGGCAAATCGGACGATGACCACTGGATGACTTCGCGGATGCGCTGCACGACGCGCGGCCCGAAAACCAAGAGCGCGGCAGCCACGACCAACACTCCCCATATCACAGGCTCATGCACCATGTCCTGCAGCCAGGGCACGAACCCGACGGCCCAGAATCCCCTCCGGGGGCTGTGCGGCGGATACTGCTCAGGCAACTGCCACATGGCTTGGGTAATAACCGGCTGGCGCAGGATGCGACGGAGCGTGCTCCGCAACTCCTGCCGAGCGGCGCGGTCGAGCGGCTTGCCCTCCTGGGTCAGGGACAGCGTGTGGGTAGCCCGCTC
The DNA here is from genome assembly GCA_002796105.1 of Candidatus Omnitrophica bacterium CG11_big_fil_rev_8_21_14_0_20_63_9. Classification (GTDB taxonomy): domain Bacteria; phylum Omnitrophota; class Gorgyraeia; order Aquiviventales; family Aquiviventaceae; genus 21-14-0-20-63-9. Next base: position 22,060 of record PCVX01000041.1, read on the forward strand.
GCCGATCGCAAGATCATCGCCTTCATTAAACCCGTTAGCGCGCACGATGTTGATGTTCCGGTGGGCCAGGACGGCCGAGAGCATTTCCAGCACGCCGATAAAATGCGCCGTGCGCACGCGCAGCGATGTGGTGGAGTGCCCTCGGATGGCCTTCGACCGGAACCCTATGGAGGTGGGAATCCCGACCGCGGGGCGGATGAACTCTTCCTTCGAGAGCGCTTCCCGCGTGCGGCGGATCTCGACCGGCATCAAATCCTGGGTGGATGATGCTGGCTCGGTCGGCTTCACGGCTTTCAGCAATTGCTCAACCGACGCTTCTGCAAACTCCGACAGCAGCGTGCTGATGGTGGCTTCAAGCCGATCGGTGACATCCTTCCACGCGCGAGGCTCCTGGTGGACGGCGGTCCGGGCCCCAGCCTGTTTGTCTGCCTGCCAACGAGGCCGAACGGCGAAACGGTCGATCGTCCTGCCGTCCGGCTCAAGACCGACGTTGTACTCCACAATATCCAACCTTTCGGCAGTGAGCGCGCCGGTGATCGCTTCAAGCAGCCCGGGCCGGTCAACCCCGTTGGGCAACCGGTAGGAAATCAACAATTCCTGGACGCGGTCCAGCTCGACCAGCGTGTGCTCAGGATCCGAGAGGAGCGGCGTCCGCACGAGCACGAGCCCGCCTTGCTGCATAAACGCACGAAAAACCGCATCTTCCGAGCCAAAGACGCGCTGGTGGGCTTGTGCGATCAGCCGCTCGCTCAGCCGGCTGTTTTGGATCAGGTCTGGAGTGATGGCCAACACCGGCTGGAAGTCGCGCAGCCGAAGATTCAAGCGCTCAGGCTGCAGCGAAGCCTGATCGATCAATGTGAAGGCCACCAGCAGGCTGAAGCGATCCGCGCTCAACCCGACGGTGGTATGCAGATGGGCCGCCAACGCTCCCGGGATGAGCCCTTCGGCCAGTTGCCCCATCAGGCTGCGCTGATGGCGCACCGCCCACATCACGAGCCAGTGCTCTCTGGTCCAGGGCCAGATGCCCAACCGCGTGAGGGTCCAGCTCACCCGGGCGGAGCCCCACACACCTTCGACGACGGTAGCGATCCGCAGGGCGCGCAAGACACGGCGCACGCTGGAAGGCAGCGGTGTTTTTCGGGCGTGGAGGAGCAGCGTCAGCCGCAACGCGCGGATCAACCCGCGCGAGCGCACATGCTCCAGCGCCGGGGTGAGCGCCTCATGCAGCGGCACGAACCCTTCAGGAGAGCCGGCCAACTCAGGCTGGTTAAAGAGCAGGGCTTCCCCAAGGTCGAACGCCTTGAGGACATGCCGGTCCAGCGCCAGGCGGTGCGGCGGATCCAGGTGACGCTGGTAGACCAAACTGTTGTAGCCGGGCAGCAACCGGCCGAGCACGCCGCCGACACGCCCTTCCATGCGCGCAGACCGCAACCGGCGGACTCCATAGGCGAGCGGGCCGTCCGTGTAGGCTAAGTAGCGGCCGAACCCAAGACGCAGCCGCCACCATTGCCAGGTGCCGGCCGTGGCTGCGGTCCGCTCCAGGGCGTCAAGGACGGTGCCGCGCAGCACGACCCCGTGGCGGGCCACATACCGAAGCAGATCGAAGAGCGTGCGGTGGATGGGGCCGGGCAACGTCACATGGCGTCCCTCCTCTTCAAAATCCACCGCGTGCTGGACCAGCAGCGGGCGCATGCGCGTCACGAGTTCCCTGGCCTGGCCGCGAATGGTCCGCATCTGCGCCGGGAAAGCCGTAAGCCATGCGTCGAGGTCGCTGCCTAACCTGACGGCGACGACGGGTGGAAGATTTCCGATCAGACGCCGCAGCTCCATGGTGTCCTCAGCCAGTTGATCGGCAATCGAGAGCACCGTCCCATCAGGCGGTTGGTGTTGGGCCAGGCGGAGGCGCTGCGACAACGTTTGCGCCATTGAAGTCAATTTGCGCGCCCGTTCGACCGTGATGCGGTAGGCCTGATCCCACGCCGCGGCTTGCTCCGCCGTGAATCCCGCGTGCCCAGCCTCGGAGGCGATGCCGTATAACGTACGCAAGCCGTTTTCAGTGAAGACTGCGAAGCGTCGCAGTGCTACGGCTTCAGGCATCAGCGACCAGCCCTGCTCCAAGGTGAAGACGACCCCCTGACGCGTGACGTCGCGAAAACCGTCCGGCAGTCCTTCCGTGGTCTGGGTCATGATGCGGGGCGGCTCCACCTGCTCCGACACCACGCGCACCTGCTTGTACGCGAAATGGAACAGCACATCGCGGCTTTGCTGCACGTGCTGGCGGAACGTTTCAAGCGCCTCAGCGCCTTCGCCGTCATAGCCCAAGCGCTGGGCGACGGAAGCCGATCGGGCGAGCGTCAGACGGTCCGTCTGTTCCAGCCCGGCGCGCACGCGGAGCATGTGCATATAGGCGCCGCGCGCTTCGCGCTCCTCATGCTCGTCGCTGATGCCTCGGTGTCGGCGCGCCTGGCTGGCGATGCTGCGTAGCCTCCAGGTCCACCCCTCGCGCCCGCCCCGCGCGGTTGAGGCGCGCACCAACTGCGCGATGGCCGCAGAGTCCATCATGCTCAGCCCGTCGCTGAGCGCGATCCAGTGAGCCATCTGGTACTCGCGGATGCCGCCGACCGCCTCTTTAACGTCAAATTCCTTCTCGTTCAACCCTTCCAGGCCGCCGCCTTCCATGTAATGCCGGTTCCATTGGCTGCGTCCGCCGCGCATCATGCCCAGCCGGTGCCGCCTGAGACCTTGGAGCATCCCGGTGTACCAGCGGGTCCATAACTCCGGATCGCCTCGGATGTAGCGCGCTTCTTGGGCGGCGTTGGCTCGCTCATGGTCCGAGCGCTCTACACTCTCCCAATCCAACTTCTCAAGCGGGTCCAGCACCGCCAGGGGCTTGCCGAAGACTTTCACGGTGATCTGGCTGAGGAATTGCAGCACCTCACCCTGCTGTGCCTCATCCGCGGCAATGTAACGCAGATCCACATCGGAATTCAGGAGCAGTTCGCGGCGCGCATGGCTGCCCAGCGCGACGAACGCCAACCCATCCGCCAGCTTGCCGAACCGCCGATGGGCCAACCCGTGAAGCGCATCCACCAGCCGGTCCAACAGGCGGCTCGTCAGCTCCATGCGCACTTGCAGCGGCAGCTTCGACTGTTGGTGCCAGATCCACTGGCGCTCGACATGCCACATTTGACTGAGCCATTGGATCGCATGCGCCTCGGCTTCTCCGTGCCCGTACGCCAGGCGCGTATCGACCGGCAGGCTCTTCACGGAGAGATTGGGCGCGCGGGTCAGCACGCGGTTCAAGCGCTCATCGAGCTGAGCTTTAGGCGCCTGGAGCGCTTCCTCCAGATCATGATCATCGAGGAACGTGGTCACCGTCTTGTAGTTAGGAATGTTCGGCCGGCGGGACGTGATGAATCCCGCGAGGAGCCATGCCGGCAGGCCGAGCGTTTCCGGATCACCCAGCGGCAGCCAACCGGTGAAGGCGGCCAGCGCGGCCACTGGAAGCAGCAGCGGCAGCAGCCACATGGAGGGGCGTTGGCGGACGCGCGTCCAGGCGTCCGCTATCGCGCGGGTGAACCGTTGCGCAGCAGACGCAGGAGCCTCCTGCGGCAGTTCCAGCGCATCAGGCGACTCGAAATTCCACAGCCCCTGCTCCTGGGCCAGCTGCTGCCAGGCGGCAATTGTTTGGATGTCACTATATCCAGCCGCACGGAGCCCAGCGAGGAACGGTTGGTCACGATCCGTCAGCATTTCGGCCAATCGGACCAGCGTTGCGCGCGCAATCAAGCTGGAAAGCTCCCCATCCGTCAGATCGCCGAGGCTTGAGTGCTCCCATGCCTTGAGCGATGTCGGTTGACGGTAAAATGGATTGGCTGCCAATCGTCGGCGGAGATCTTCGACCAGCGCGGGCGGCGCAGGCGGTTGCGGGTCAAACAGCCGCTCGTGCATGCTGTAGAGGGAGAGCACGTCCGCCCCCGCCCTGATCAACCAGCCTTGATAGAGCCGGCGATAGAGCCGCTGTGACACGTCGCCCACAATCGGTAGATGCGTGGCCTGCGGAGGAATGGCCAAGCTACCTGTTCTCGCGTCGAAGCGCGTTACTATACCTTGCTTCTGCAAAATCCGGCCAAGCTCGATGGCTTCTTCACGATTGCGTACATGCAACGCTTCTACAACGCGTTGGAGCTGCTGTAGCACATACCGGCCATGTTCGGGGTCATCCAACCACTCAGGAAGCGTCTCAAGCGCCTGATCCGCTTCACGCGCATCAAGACTCAGCGCCGCGACCTCTTCATGCCGTAGCACGCGCTGGAGCGGATCGAGCAGCTCGGCCACAGCCGCGGGCAACTCGATGAAGTCGTCAGCGTCTGGATGATTGGCCATGTCCTCGAAAGCCACCCGCCATGCGTTCGGAATCCAGCCGCTCAGTTGCCGCCACAAGATCCACAGGTGTGCCAGCAAGACCAGCCCAAGACCGGCCAAGGTGACCGGACTCACCATAATGCCCAGCGCCAGCTCAGGAAGCGTGGTCACGTTGGACGCTCTGAGGACGCCAGCCGCATACATGAACCCCCCGGCAATCCCAAGCCACAATGGTCCAGGGCGACCCACGACATTCCGGCGCAAGCGCTCCCGGATTTCCCTCGGGGTCCCTTCATCCTCTATGGGCGGTCCAACCCGCTCCATGATTCGGTCGGCGACGATGTCAGCCAGCCGCCCGTCCACCAGGTACACCGAGGTCCACAGCAGCAGCAGCGCGGCCCATGCCAGTCCAAACGCGATCAGCTCAGGCTGCAACCAGAACGACGGCGCAAACGCTAGGAGAGGCACAACCGCTGAGAGCCCCCGCGGGGGGAATAGCTCACGACGCGCCACGAGATATTCAACGATCGTGTCCGATCGTTGGAGGGAGGCGAGGGACCCGTGAAAGATCTGCGCATCACGGTGCCGGACAATGACGTAATCATCCGTAAAGACTTCTACCATCACCTCGCTCAGATCCGCGCCCTGCCGCTGCACATGCGCCAGCGCATAGCCAAGGATGGCCCGCCAGGAGCTGGGCGCAACCCGCCGGCCGATCTCGATGAATTCGGCGGCGGTATACCGTTCCCGCTGTCTCTGGCTAACATCACCGCCGGAATGCCCTTGGTTGGCCGCCGATCCGACAGCGCGCGGCGCATGGGATGAGAGGAACCCCAGCCGCTCCGCGATTACGTTGGCGGCCGAGCGCACCTCGGCATCGGTGTACTCGAAGCGGCCTAGCAGCGCTCCCCATCGGCTACGCACATCAGGCGCGGGACCATCGATCAGCCGGGCGAGGTCCAGAAAACCGGCCCGTGCGGCGAGTTGATCGAGCGCTTCAAGGTTCAACATGCCCAGGAAGGGTTGCTCTTCGCTCAGATCGGAGAGATTCGGCGGCGCATGTTGCTGCCGGAGACGATCCACAGCCGTCTCGAGCGCGCCGACCAGCCTCGCTGGCGGATCGCCTTCAGCCTCCAGGAGCCCGTCGTGGTTGGAGAAGATCGCCACGACATGCTGGGTCATATCCAGCAACCAGATCTCCGCCGCCCGCGCCTTGAGCCAGTACAACGACTTGGCGAGATCCGGACGCCGGAGCACCTGAGGCGCAAGGCGCAGCTGCGAGGACTCAGCATCCAGCTCCGCTGCAATCCCCTCAGCCTCCAGCCGCCCCAGCAGCCGCTCCAAGTCCTGCACATGCCGCACCTCAATCATCCCGCGAATCCGTCCCAGCTCCTCGAAGAACTGCCTCATGCGCGTAGGATCGCCGTACCACTCATGCATCGTATCCAGCCGCTCAATCAGAGAGCCGGCCCCCGGCACCACGTACGGGACGTCGCCTTGAAGCAGAACGTACTCCAGCGGCGCAATCAGGTCCGCCAGCGCAGAGGGCATCGCGCCACGTCCGGTACTGGCCCCAGCCGCTCCGAGAGCGCGCGGCGGCAACAACCACTGCTCTGGTCGCATATGGGTTGTATCAACGATGAGGTGAGTGTGATGACGCGCATCCAGGTGATACAGATCTTCCGCGGTGTTGAGCGATGCGGTAAACCAGGACTCGTGCCGCGCCTCGACCCGCGTGCGCTGGACCGATTCTTCTGTGTGAGCCCTCAAGATCACATCCGTCTGCGCATCAGGAACAGCCCAGCGCGCCCGGTAGGCGCTCACGACGATCACGCGCGTGCCTTGCTGGTATTGCTGCTCAGGGTTCTTCAACAGCTCCGCAGCGCGCCAGGACATCACCTCCCAATCGACCGTGTCGCCCACACCAAGCGCTTCATCATCCGCCAGCACGACCTGTGCTGGGTCCAGGCCGAGCCCGCCCGCTTTCATCCAGGCTGCGATGCTGGTTTTCCCGGTGGCCGGCGGTCCGTCGATCCTGACGATGATCGGTCGGTCCGAGACTTCACCCAGGCGCCGATGGATCAGCTCGCGGATGGCCTCTTGAGCCTGCGCGGCATCGGTGAACATTGGTACAGCGCCTGACTCATCACGCTGCTTCACCATGGTGAAAGCGAAGGCCATGGCAGCCACCAGCAAGGTCATGAGCAGCGCACCGATGCCTGGAGTCAGCCAGGAGACGACGTCGCCCAGCTCCAGCGGCAGCAGGCCGGCGGTGGGCAGCGCGAAGGCGAAGAAACGGCGGGACGGCCTCATTGCGCCGGATTGCACGCGGGTCTTCCTCGGGAGCAATTGTGGGGTGAGAACGACCTGCCGCGTGGCGGCGTCCAGCAGCAGCGCGTCGGCATCGCTGAGCAAACGGTTCAGCACCAGCGCGCGCAGCCGACGGGCGTCATCCGGTGACGATGGCCTGCCGGGCTGGCTCCATGTGCCGTCGGCCGCAATGTGAATGGCTAATCCACCCTGAGCGCTTTGCGTCCTGGCCAGCATGTAGTCGCCTTCCAGCCGCTCAAGCTGCTCTTCGACAGACGCCCGGTGCGTCGTCAGCGCGCGGACATACCATTGCTGGGCTGCCATCTGGGCCCTGGTCAGCGCATCTTTCGTCTGTACATAGGCAGAGAACCACCGGGGATTGACTCCGGTCTCATAATCCATCCGTCCGGCCAAATAGCGATGGTAGAACCGGATGGCGCGGCGCGAGCTGTACCAGGACAGCCGGTCGACGCTCCGATCCTGCAGCGTCTGCAGAACCGTCTCCAAAAGCCGCGTGCCCCGGCCGCGCCCGTCCCGGGCAGCCGCCAACGTCTTCAAGGTCGCCTGGCGGCCATGAACTTCGATGATCGCCATGCCATCGACGCGGCCAGCCGTATCGACGTGGAAGAAATACTCGACACCCGGATCCACGGATCCTTGCTGGAGGTTGCGCAGCGCACCCTTCCAGCGCTTCACCTCGCCCGGGGGGGCGTCTTTGCCGGTAAATGCGCTCACCTCCACATGCGCCATTTGCCCGGCCAGCACGGTCAGCCGACCGTCATCCGCTCCCTGCACTAGTTGGTCTCCGCGCACCACTCGGCCAGTTTCAAAGCTGGAACCCACGAGGGGGCGGATGATGCGCGCCACGATATTCCTCATCAGGCGCTGCAGCCGAGGGCTCATGATCACGGCGACAGCGAACACCGCTGAGGCAGCCGGCCACCACACCTCGGCCGCGCTCAGCACATCCGCCACGCCAATCCCTGAGAGGAGCGGCAGCGCGAAGGCGTAGGCACCCCGATGGCCGGTGAGCTCTCGATGGACTTTCTGGGCGAACGGCCAGATCTTGGGATAGTGCAGGAGCGGGGTGATGCGATCGACCACCGCAGATCGCCGGAGCCGCCCGATATCGATCAGGCGGTCCGCAATGACCTGGCGATCGAGGCCTGGATCATACAGCGCCTTGGTCAAGATAAAGATGCGCCCATGATCGACGAATGCATCCGCCTGCTCCGGTGTCAGCTCCACGGAGTCCGTCGAAGTCAGCACATGCCCCACGATCTGCTGGAGAGCGCGCTGCTCTTGCAGACCAGGAGTATGGACCGTAATGGATCTTGACGAACCCGCTCCCCGCTCCCGTGCGGCACGTACCGCGGCGGCGCGCAATTCGCCAGCAACGCCTTCATAGCGCATCCCTGGCCCGGTCAGACGCACCGTCCAGGACCGCCCGATAATGCGCTCATCGAACCGAATGGAGCCGAGCAATCGAATGTCATGGCCAGCCCCTTCAACCGCCAGGAGCAAATCATGCCTCTGGCCGCTGTAGCCCTGCCGGCTGACGGCGCTCCATTCCTCTGAGGTCAGGCTCTCTGCGGTTCGAAGACTTACCGGCACCGCCCGTGAAGGTCGCGAGTCGGCCTCAAAGAGAATGATCCAGTCTTGGTAGTGGCCCTCAAGCGCGCGATGGAACTGTTGATCGGCGCTGCTGATAAAGGCCGGCGCAGGTGCCGTGGATGATGCTTTGGCTGGAGGTGTTGTCGCTGGCTGCTCGGCGGGTGGCGTTGACACTACCGGCGGCTGTGGCGCAGCGGGACGCGGCGCGCTGACAGCAGGAGCCGGCTTCGGCGGCGCGCGGGGTGGCGCTGGCGGTGCGTCTAAGATCTTGGTGGGAACGACCGGACGCGACACCCCTGACCAGTCCAACCGGTCAGGACCGGCGCGGTACTGTTCCATGGTAAATGGCAGCACATCAAACCCGTACTCGAAGCGTGTTTCCCGCGGGAAGGCGTTAAAGAACGCGCGCAATCGGTCGTCCTCATGAGGTTCATGCTCAACCGCCACATGGCCTTCACGGATGGCGGCCTGCACGCCGTCAAATAGCTCGTAGAACCCCCGGATGCCTCGGTAGTCTCTCATCGGCCGAAGTGAGTGCGTAAACCGCCGCGCCGGATCCTTTAAGAGCTCGCTCACGAGCTTTTGGTAATTGCGGAACGTCCGCGGCCCCTTGCCCTGCTTCGCCATTGCGACCGCGAAGCCGGCAACAGCCATCAGCAGGGTAAGCCAGAAAAATGGGGACGTTTCTAAAGAAACGTCCCCGATTTGCAGCAGGCCAAGGGTCGGCAGCGCGAAGGCGTAGGTGTTGCGCGGCGCGGCAGGCTGTCGAGCGCGGCGCGGCGATCGCGCCAGCGCGCGCTGATAGTCAGCTTCCAGCTCCTCCGCCAGCTCCGGTTGGATGTGCTGCACATACCCCACCATCGCCATCCAAAACCGGTTGAGCAGCAGCGTGCCTTGCACGTACTCGGTGACAGCTCTTGGCTGAGACCCCTCATCTTCTCTCACCGCAAATCGCGTATCGGACACGAGGATCGAGGCGAGAGTGAAGTAAAACGGCAGCTGCCACGGAACATCTGACCGTTTGCCGAAGAAGTCATCATGCTCGGCCATCCAGCGATGGAAGATCTCTGAAAACTCCCCGTACGTCAGAAAGAGGAGATTGTCGCCTCCCAGATCATCAAACGAATGAGGCAGCCGGAACGCGGGAACACTCCTGCGCATGGGTTTGACCTGGCGCGCCTCATAGACGTCGCGGCGGATCAGCTCCCAGTGCGTGAGCTGGTGGTAGACCATCTTGGTGAAGTCATACAGCGGGTCCTGGCCGAGCCACTGCCCTGTCGAAACGTCAATCCAGCCGCGCGGATCGACCAGCTTGACGACCGGGGCTGCTGACCCGCGCCCCAGGCTTAGCGGGTTCACGAGGATGTTGCCGATATTCAAGTCACCATGAGTCACCGTCAGCCGAGGCGGGTCGAGGATCCCGGTGCGCTCGTTGGCCTTGCGGATCAGCTCCAGGAGCGGGCGCGCCGCCACGATCCGGTGGCCATCGACTTCAAGCACCGGGCTGTCCAGCAACGGAGCCAGGCTGGGAGCCAGCTCGACCGCTTCCGCAAGCCGGGCGGCGATTTTGGCCCCATGAAACCGGTCGAAGAAGTTCTGCGGATGGTCCTCGATCGTCACGCGATGCAGCGCGGGGCGCAGTAGACGATACATATGATGCAGCAGCGCCCATACCCGCTCAGCGGCCAGACGCGGCCAAACATCCAACTCCTCATCAACATCGCCTTCCTGGAGGAACCCGCCGGCATGGATCAGCTGTGGGATAGACGGCCAGGGATAGTACTGAAGCTCCATCCAGACCTCCTCGTCGTCGACGTGGAAGCCATGGATCTCGGGGAAGTGCTGTGCCAGGTCAGGCGGCAGCGACTGGAGCCAGCGCAACTGCTCCAAGAGCTGCTGGCGACCGCGCCCGCGAGCTTCTTTGCGCACAAGGAAACGCCCGTCACGCTCAATGAGGTAGGCGCTGGCCGCCGAGCCTGAGAAGAAACGCCGCAGCACCGTGGCGCCGTCGATCTCCCCGCGGCCCTCCATGCCTGCTACGCGACGACCGAGGGGGACGTCCATCCGGACGCGAAGGACTTGTGAGCCGTCCGGAAGATCAAGCCAGGATGGGGCGAGCGTATAGATGTAATTGGCAAGCGAAAAACTTACGCCGATGCCGGCGCGAGACGGATTCAGCAGGGTCACACGGAGCGTGTCGCGACTGCGGCGCGCGATAAACGCCCGGGGAGCGCCGGGCTTCGGCGCTCCACCGGTGAGGAGCATCGCGTAGAGCGTGGCGAGCACGTTATAGCGATGAAACGGGGGGTCGCGCTCCCGCAGCGGCACAGCGATGGCCAGGCCTTCCAACAGCTCGATGTCATCAAGCAGCGCGACACGCGCGAGCCTGAGATCATGTTTTACGGCGGGCGGCACATCCGCAGCCATAACCGCGAGGGTCGCCTCCTGCGCGGCAAGCTGTCCTGCCATGCGGCGCACGCGCGACCAGTCATTTGTCTGCAGCGCGTCCCAGAGATCCGCATGCTGCCTGTCCGCCGCGCGTGTTGATTTCCCGCCTGCCCTGACCATCGCCACGGTGAAGGTGGCGGCGGCGATCACAAGGGTCACGAGGAGCGCACCGAGGCCGGGGGTGAGCCAGGAGGACATGTCTCCGAGGTCCAAGCCGGTGAGGATTGCCAGCGGCGCGAAGGTGAACACGTGTTGCAGCCCGACCGATGGCTTACTAGCTGTAACGTAGAAGTAATTGTATCGATGGGGCTGGTCGTCAAGTAACCGCACTTCGTGACCTTCGCCGAATCCGGCCTCACGAAACATGGTGAGAAACTCATCCGGTTTCGGCCCGACATACCCCATCACAGGGTCGCGCCTGGAGGTCACATGGATGATGCCGCCCGGCTTGAGGACGCGGTAGGCTTCACTGATCGCGGTGGGAATATCCATGTAGCCGATGCTACCGGCGATAACCACGATATCAACACTGGCATCTGCTACTGGCAAGAACTGACCGTCTGCCTTGGCCACTGCAAGTTGACGCTCCTTGGCACGACGCAAGAGCACATCCGATACATCGACGCCAGTGACCCGCAGACCCCACCGATCCCGCAACGCTTCTTCCAACACTCCGGAACCCAGACCAACTGAGAGCACCATCTTGCCACGCTGTCCCTCACCGATTTCTTGTGCTAGGCGCTCACGAAGTTCCGGATCACCCACCAGCGTGCTGAGAATGCCGCTACCCGGCACGACATCGCCTTCCGCATACGCCTGGCTGAACATCTGACCTACTAGGCGGGATTTCAATCTAGCATGCAGCTCCTCAAGGCGTCGCTGCCGCTCTGGATTGCCGCTATCAAGGATGCGTCCAAGCTTGGAAAAGGCGGCGCGCGCTCTAAGAAATCTTGGCAGGAGCTGCTCGAGTTGGGGATCCGCTGGCTTTCCTTCTAGGGCACGGGAGAATTGCGCATAAAACAGGAATTCAGCAAAGACAACCTCCTCCTCCCATTCTGGCTGATTGCGCCAGAGCTCAGCCGGAGACTGCTGTCGGTTCACGCCGCGGGCCCAGACCGACCAGAAGTATGCCTCGATGGCTTCTGCCTCAGTCATCCGGTCGGCCACGTCAAGGAATTCCACGACGTAACGGTGGAGCGCCTCGAAGGTGGAGGGGTCTGTCTGCAGCAACCGAATCTCACTGGGAGGCGCATCTGTTGCTGATGTGGTGGATGCCCTTCCAAGCTCTGTCAATTCTGGAAATACCTTTGCTTGGATTTTGACCACCGAAGGATTCTCAGCGGACTCGGCTTGTCTGGAGGGTGGGTCTGGGGTCGATACGGTGCGGCTGAACCACCGTATCAGCCAACCCCGCTCAAACCATGCCATCAAGGGGACCATGACCAGCGCTGTAAGGAGTGCTGGCGCGAGCCAGCCAACATCAGAAACGTCCAAAATTTTCAGCGGTAGCAGGCCGAGCGTCGGCAGCATGAAAGCGAAGGCATGGTTGGCGTTGGGCCTGGGGAGGATTGCGTTGCGCTCGACGCGGTAGCGCCAGACGGTTTCGCGGTGCAGCAACCCGGCGCGCGCGAGCCGGTGCACCCACTGGCCGGCCGCAGCCGGATGAATGTCGAGGAACCTAGCCGGAGCATGGGAGAGCAGCTCGAAGATCATCAGCAGATCCGATTCCGGGTGCTCAGGCTGCGTGTCCGAGCGGAAGCGGTCGATCAGCAGCAGCGTTCGGGTGGACCGGTCATAGCGGTAGCGCAGCCGCTCAGGCATCGCCAGGCCCGGCAACTGGTAGGTCAGGATGGAGGGTGCTGGCGCCTGAACGAGGCGATACGCCAGGCGCACGCGGAAGCGGTCCGGGCCTGTGGCGAATCGGCCTGCGTCGTGCGCTTGCTGCCACCGCTCGCGGGCCCCCTATCTTCTCTAACGCTTCTGCGGCTAGAGAACGTGGGACCTCATCACCTTCTCTTAATACCGTGATCAACGCTGGGACGGCCGGCTCCTTTATCCTCACTAACGCATCCACAGCCGAACGACGAATATCTTCAGAGTGATCTTCCAGGGCTTCAATCAACATGGGCACCGCTTGTTGATCCCCTATTTTACCTAACGATTCCACGGCTGAACGGCGAAGAGCCCCATTGCCATCCTTCGATGCTTCAATCAATGCTGGTATCGCCCGTTTATCACCAATTTTACCCAATGCTTTTGCGGCCGCAATATTATAATCTCTGAAAACATTGATTGAAGAGCTCCTCAATTCTGCAATTAACACTTCTACCGCCCGTTTATCGCCAATCTCTCCTAGGGCCTCCACAGCTACTGAACAGGGGCTATTTTTTAGTATCTCAATCAACAGCGGCACAGCCGAGCGTCCAATCTTAGCCAATTCCTGCAAATCACTTTTCGCAAGTAGATAGAAGATCCTCTCATCTTCAGTCTCGGGTTCTCGTTTTAGTTTATATAGCGCGCCTGCGGCGGCAATTCGGGTATACCCCTTGCTGCCATTATCACGCAGCACATGGACTAGCGCTAAAACAGCTCGTTTATCACCTATGTCACCCAGTGCATCCGCGATCTCGCCACCAATATTTCCTGTGTTCCCTTGGTCCAACAGCGCCAGAACCAGCACCGGGACAGATTCTCTGTTACCGATTTTCATCAAGACTCTCAAGGCTGATATTCGGGCTTCTTCCCTGTTCCCGTTGTCGTTCACTATCGTAATCATTACTGGTACCACCGGCTCACCGATTGCAATTAACGCCCCCACTGCTGCACTGCGAACATGATCAGAATCATCCTTTAATGTCTCAGTGAGTGCCGGCATCGCTCTTGAATCACCTATTCTCCCTAACGCTCTCGCAACTTGCCAGCGCTCCTCCCCAAAACCGTTGTTTTGTAGAAGTTTAATTAATTCGGGAACAGACGCTTTCCCAATTTTAACTAGCGCATCTTCGGCTTCAGTCAAACGGTAAGGCCATCTTCTCCTCATTAAATCGATCAATGCCGGCACCGCCCGTTCGTCCCCTATTTTTCCTAACGCCGCTGCAGCGGATGCACGAACAGGCTGAACTTCATCTTTTAATGCTTCGATTAATTCAAGCACCGCCAGCTCATCATTTGTGCCTATTTCCCCCAACGCTTGCGCAGCTTCAGCACGGACCCCCCACTCCTTATCTCTCAACGCTCTGTTTAATGCCCGCACTGCTATCGGGTCTCTAATCTTACCCAGTGCTTTTGCAGCGGTCATGCGAGTATCCCTGTTGACAGAATCTAATTGTTTTATTAAATGACCAATGCGCTCTTTATCATCTTGGGCCGCTTCGGTTTCATCATCCTGCGCATATACAGGAGCTGCTATCCCAAGCAGCGTATATACCGCAACCACCAGGCCTGCACCTAAAACCCGATATGGTTTTCTATTTCTTAACCATTTATATCCCATCCAAACCACTGCCACGATCCCTGCTATTGCCAGGAATTTCATGACATTAAAATCGACCCCGGCGATCGCGATAACGGGGGCAATGTACCCGTGAGAACTGCCACCGGCCCCATGTTCATCAGAGCTACCACCCCTAATTAATTTATCTCCAATCTTTATTTGATGCTGGTCAACATACCCGGCATTGACCTCAAGAACATGGCTGGCATTATAAGTCTTTCCAGGAGAACGCGATAAGTTCTTAATGGGTTTTTTCGGCGTATCCTTACTGACATTCTTGGCAACATGGACGATGACGTCTTCCGGTGAAATCCAAAGCATATCGAGGTCGAATAACATGTCGGTCATGTCCATGGTGTCTCCCTTGCTCAAATCCAGTTTAATTAACATCCCGCTGTTCTCATCCAAA
>PCVX01000054.1:0-180 GCA_002796105.1 Candidatus Omnitrophica bacterium CG11_big_fil_rev_8_21_14_0_20_63_9
CAGGTGCAGCGCGATGCGAAGGACAATAATCAGCGGGATCGAGGCGTGGATCCAGAGGATCCACTGCCAGGAAAACTTCGGATAGCGCTCGCGCATCATCCCCATGGGGATGTTGACGAGTAGGCAAATCGCGCTGACGATCAGGATGGGCAGCCACATCAGAGGATGTTATCATAGCGG
>PCVX01000054.1:215-13743 GCA_002796105.1 Candidatus Omnitrophica bacterium CG11_big_fil_rev_8_21_14_0_20_63_9
CCACGGGAGGTAGGCGGTGAAAGAGCCGGCACGGTCGTTCGTCGCAGAGTTCCTGGGGACCTTTGCGCTGTGCTTTATCGGCGCGGGGGCGGTCTGCACCAACGCATGGACGCAAGGCGCGGTGGGACTCTTGGGCATCGCCTTCGCGCACGGCATGGTGCTGGCGGTCATGATTTCGGCGCTGGGCCATATTTCCGGGGGGCATTTCAACCCGGCGGTCACGATCGGGTTGCTCGTCGGACAGCGTATTGAGGCTGGCAAGGTCGGCGTCTACATCGCCGCGCAGCTGCTGGGCGCGGTTGCGGCAGGCGCGCTCTTGCGGGTGATCGTGCCTGAGCCTGTCTGGCAAGCGGTGCACCTGGGCGCGGCGGGATTGGCCACCGGCTTCAGCTTCGGCCAAGGCATCCTGCTGGAAGCGGTGCTGACGTTCTTCCTTGTCTTGACGGTTTTCGGCACTGCGGTGGACCCGAAGGGCAGTTGGAACGCCATCGCAGGTTTTGGCATCGGCACGGTGTTGATCTTCGACATCCTCATGGGCGGGCCGCTGACCGGGGCGGCGATGAACCCGGCGCGCGCGTTCGGCCCGGCGCTGGCCGCAGGCTTCTGGGACAACCACATCGTATATTGGATCGGCCCGCTGCTCGGCGGAGCGGCGGCCGGTTTGCTGTACTCTTCCGCGTTCCTCGGCCGCAAGCGCTAATACGCTCTCGCCACAAACAACGGGGACGTTTCTCATTTTCAAAAATGAGAAACGTCCCCAATTTTTTACAGCAGGGATGAGGTGAGTTGGTGGCCGGCGTAGCGGCGGTACAGCCCGCCCGGGCGCTTGAGCAGTTCTGCGTGGCGGCCGTGCTCGATGATGCGCCCGCTGTCGAGCACTACGACGGTATCGGCATGCTCGATCGTGGAGAGCCGGTGCGCGATGATCAGCGCTGTGCGGCCCTCAAGCAGCCGGTTGAGCGCCTGTTTCACCAGCTGTTCCGATTCGGGATCCAGCGCCGAGGTAGGCTCATCGAGGATGAGGATCGGCGCATCCTTCAAAAAGGCCCGCGCAATCGCCAGCCGCTGTTTCTGCCCTCCGGAGAGCCGCACGCCACGCTCGCCGATTTCCGTCTCATAACCCTGCGGGAGCTGCTGGATGAACGAATCGGCGAACGCGGCCCGGGCGGAGGCGCGCATCTCGTCATCGGTCGCCGACGGCCTGCCGTAGCGCAGGTTCTCCGCGATGGTCCCGCTAAAGAGGATCGGCTCCTGAGAGACGATCGCGATTTGCTCGCGCAGCGACTTCAGCGTCACCTGGCGCAGGTCGAAGCCGTCGATCATGATGCGGCCACCGGTGACGTCGTAGAACCTCGGCAGCAGTTTGACCAGGGTGGATTTGCCGGCACCGCTGGGCCCAACCAGCGCGGTGGTCGTGCCCGCCGGGAGGACCAGCTCCAAGCGCTCCAGGACTATCTCCCGCTGAGCGTAACGGAAGCTGACGTCCTCGAAGCGGATCTCCCCGCGCACGCGCGGCAAGGGTTTCGCGCCAGGGTGCTCCTGCACTTCGGGGAAGGTGTCGAACACCTCGAAGATCCGGTCCATGGCCGCGAGGCTGTTCGCCAGAATGAGGTTGAGCTCTGTCAGGCGCTGGATCGGCTGGTACAGCATCCCCAGGTAGCCATAGAACGCCATGAGCGTACCGACGGTGATCTGCCCTGACCAGACTTCGGCCGCGCCCACCCACAACACGAGGATCGGTCCCAGCGCGGTGAGGAAGCCAGTCACGCCCAGCGCAATCGACTGCAGCCGCACGTTGCCCATCACGGTCTCGAAATATTCTTCGCTCTGCACCCGGAACTCGCGAGCTTCGGCTTCCTCCTGGGTGAACGCCTGGATGGTGGAGATCCCGGCGAACTGCTCATGCAAGTCGCCCGAGATCTCCTGCAGCTGGTGGTGGATGGCGCGGCTTTTTTCCTTGATGCGCTTTTGCAGGTGGAAACTCACCCACGCATAGAAGGGCAGCACGGCAAGCGACACCAAAGCCAGCTCGACGTGGGCGGCGAAGAGCACGCCGATGATGACCGCGACGCATGCGAGGTCCATGATGGTGTTCACGAACGCCGCGCCCACGAAGTTCTGCGCCGAGGCGATGTCGGTCGTCATGCGGGAGATGACCGCGCCGATTTTCTGACGGTCGAAGAAGCTCAGGCTCATGCGCTGCAAGTGCAGGTAGAGCCCCTGGCGCAGGTCGAAGATGAGGCGGTGCCCGGCCCGGCCCGCCAGGTACGAGCGCCAGTAGCTGGCGATGGCGTAGATGGCATAGAGCCCGCACAGCCCGGCCATGAGCCAGTGCAGCTCGACGTGGGGCCGCCGGGAGCCGGCGGTAAAGAAGTCGTCGACCAGGATCTTGACCGTCCACGGCAAGGCGAGCGGGATGAGGTAGCGGACGATTCCGCAGGCGATCGCCGACGCCAAGAGCCGCCGGTAGGGCCGCACGTAGGATAGGAACCGCTTGAGGCTTTGACGCGAAGTTGCCATGAGAGCGTTAAGTATAGCATAATTGTCGTCGACGATGATCCGACTGAGAGGGTTGGAGATACCGACGGTGGTGCAGTCGCCCATGGCGAACTGCACAGACTTGCCGTTTCGCTTGATCGCGCGCGATCACGGCATGCGCTTCGCGTTTCTCGAGATGATTTCCTCG
Source organism: Candidatus Omnitrophica bacterium CG11_big_fil_rev_8_21_14_0_20_63_9 (assembly GCA_002796105.1). Taxonomy (GTDB): domain Bacteria; phylum Omnitrophota; class Gorgyraeia; order Aquiviventales; family Aquiviventaceae; genus 21-14-0-20-63-9. The sequence goes on from PCVX01000054.1 coordinate 2,902, forward strand.
GAAGCGCTCGTGCGCGGCGTACGCTCGACGCTGGAGATGATGCAGACCTTGCCGGAGGACCGGCCGGTGGGCGCGCAGCTCGTCGGCTGCGACCCGGACGTCATGGGAGAAGCCGCCGCCCGCATCGAGGCGATGGGGTTTGCTCTCGTGGATATCAACCTCGGCTGCCCGGTGCCGAAGATCGTCAGCAACGGCGGAGGATCGAAGCTGCTGCGCGAGCCGGAGACCGCGGGGAAGATTTTCGCCAAGATGGTCCGGGCGGTGCAGCGCATCCCGGTGACGGTCAAGATGCGGCTGGGGTTCAGCGATGGCAGCGGGGAAGAGGCAGCACGCATCGCCCGCATCGCGCAGGACTGCGGCGTGGCCGCCGTCTCAGTGCACGGCCGCACGCGCGAGCAAGGCTACACCGGCAGCGCCGACTATGAAGCGATCGGCCGCGTGAAGCGCTCGGTGTCGATTCCGGTCATCGGCAACGGCGACGTCATGGATGGGGCCAGTGCGCTGCGCCTTCGCACGGTGTCCGGCTGCGACGGGGTGATGCTCGGGCGGGGGGCGCTCGGCAATCCCTGGATCTATCAGGAGGTTGAGGCGGCGCTTGGGGCCGCGCCGACGCCGCCCAAGCCCACGCTGGCCCAGCGCAAGGCGGTGGCGCTGCGCCATCTGGAGCTGCAGGCCCGGTATGACGCGCACCCGGTCGGCCCGCTGCGGCGGATCCTCTGCTGGTACTTCCGAGACGCCCCTGGGGCTGCAGCCTTTCGCGGGCGCATGCATCAGGCGCAGTCGCTTGAAGAGATGCGCGACCTGATTGTCGCGTTTTGATGTTGTACCTGGCCTCGCGGTCTCCGCGCCGCCGCATACTCCTGAAGCGGTTGCGCCGCTCCTTTCGCATCGTGCCTTCGTCCCACCGCGAAACGATCCGCCGCCGCGCCACGCCCGCCCGCAACGCGATGCGCAACGCGATCGGCAAGGCTCGCAAGGCGCGCGTGCCGGCTAGGGCGCAAGGCCTGGTCATCGGCGCCGATACGTTTCTCTATTTCCGCGGCCGGGTGATCGGCAAGCCCCGGACGATGGCGCACGCCCGCCGCTTGCTGCGCGCGCTCAGCGGCCGCAGCCATTGGGTCTACACCGGGCTGTGCCTCCTGGATCCTGCGACAGGACGTTTTCGCGCCTCGTACGCGCGCTCGCGGGTGACGTTCAAACCGCTGAGCGATGTCTCCATCCGCCGGCTCTTTTCGCGCAGCTCGCCGCTGGACAAGGCCGGCGGGTACGCGCTGCAGGCCGATCGCGGGGAGCTCATCGAGCGCATCGAAGGCTCGCGCACCAACGTCATCGGCTTGCCGCTGGAGCTGCTGCGCCGAGAACTGGCGCGATGGAAATGACGAGGATTTGATATTGACACCAAGGCCGCAAGGTGTAGTATTGAACCGATCTTGACCTTCCCCAGTGACGCTAAGAGAGGCATGGACGATAGCAGTTCACATCAGACGAACGTGGCCGACGTCCCACCCCGACGGATCGCCGTCGGGGTGTCTGTTTTTGTGCCGACACAGGAGGCTCGTGTATGACCCAGGTATGTGACGCACCCAGCGTCGAGGCTGCAAAGTCCAAACGCCAAGCCGCAGCACCGTTCGGCTACCAGCTGTTGCTCGACCTGTACGACTGCAAAAAGGGCGCCTGTGACGACCTGACGCTGTGCTACAACTTCCTTGAGGAGATCGTGCGGGTGCTGAAAGTCGAGCCGCAGTCGCCGCCGTACATCTTCCGCACCGACGGCAAGCGGTTTCCGGACAAGGCCGGCCTGAGCGGCTGGATTCCCCTCGTCGAAAGCGGCATCCAGCTCCACACCCTGACCCCGAAAGACTTCATCTCGATCGACGTCTACAGCTGCCGCCAGTTCGACATCGAACCGCTCAAGACGTTCGTCCGCAGCTACTTCTCCCCCAAACGGATGGACGAGCAGTTCCTCGAGCGGGGCCTCGACTACAACAAATAAGCCGCCTCCCGACCAGCCCTCCCTAGACAGCCGGGCGAAAGAATGTTACTATACTTAGGCTGTCTGTGAAAAAAATCACAAACTTGCCGTCCGGTTTTCCGCCCCCACAATGATCGAATACGCAGCCATTTTGCTCCTTGGCGCTTTAGCCGCCGGCGTGGCGCTGATCATGCTGTTCGCCAACGCCGTGCTGGGCCCCAAGCGCCCCAATGCGGTTAAAGCCGAGCCCTTTGAATGCGGCAAGGACCCGATCGCGCTGCCCGCCGGGCGGCTGCCCATCCACTTCTACGTCGCCGCGATGCTCTTCGTGGTGTTCGACGTCGAGCTCGTGTTCCTGTTCCCGTGGGCGGTGCTCGTGCGGCAGTTGGGCTGGTTCGGCCTGGTGGAAATGGGGCTGTTTCTCCTGATCGTGGTCGCGGGGTTCGTCTACGCCTGGAAGCAGGGCGCGCTGGAATTCAAGTAATGGCCTCCGCCCCGGACCTCTCACAGCTCAACTGGGTCACCACGCGCGTGGATGCGGCGCTGGGATGGGCGCGCAAGTTCTCCATCTTCCAATATCCCTTCGTGACCGCCTGCTGCGGCATGGAGTACATGGCCACGGCGACGTCCCATTACGACATGGACCGCTTCGGGGCGGGGTTCCCGCGCTTTTCGCCGCGCCAGGCGGATGTCTTGTTCGTCGTCGGCACGATCAGCCAGAAGATGGCGCCGGTCCTGCGGCGCGTCTATGACCAGATGGCCGAGCCGAAATGGGTGGTCGCGTTCGGCGTGTGCACGTGCACCGGGGGGTTCTACGACGATTACACGACGGTATTGGGCATCGATACGATCATGCCGGTGGATGTGTACATCCCCGGCTGCCCGCCGCGACCGGAAAACGTCCTTGATGGACTCATGAAGCTGCAGGACAAAATCGCCCAAGGGGCCGGTACCACGCTCGCTGCCGGGCTGTCGGTGCGTCCTCCCGAGCTGCAGGTGCCGCACCGCCCGGACGCGCATCTGTAACCTTCCTGAGCGCGCATCGTATGCCCGCACTTGCCCACACCGTCCAAGCCAAGTTTGCCTCGCAGCTCATCGCCACGCAGCGCTACCGGGAGCAGGAGACGGCGGTGATCCATCGCGAGGGCTTGCTGCCCATCGCCCGCTGGCTCAAAAGCGATGCGGCCATGAGCTTCGACTTTCTCATGGACATCAGCGCGGTCGACTACCTGAAGTTCGGCCGCACGCTCAGCAGCGCGCCGACGCTGAAAACCCCCTCGCCCTTGCCGTATTACATGACGCCCAAGCCCACCGCAGAGACGTGGCAGCGCGGCGTGTCCAATGACGACTACCGCTTCGACGTGGTGTACCACCTCTTTTCCAGCCGCCATGCGCACCGGCTGCGCCTTCGCATCCCGCTGACGTCGGCCGACCCGGTCGTCGATTCGCTCACCGGCATCTGGGCCTCAGCCAACTGGTACGAGCGCGAGATCTGGGACATGTTCGGCATCCGCTTCACCGGCCATCCGAACCTGCGGCGCATCCTTCTGTACGAGGAGTTTCAGGGCCATCCGCTGCGCAAGGATTACCCCATCAACAAGCGTCAACCGATCCTGAAGACCCCCGCCAATGCCGCCAACAGCCCTTGAAGCGTCCGCGCGCGTCACCGAGACGCGGCACATGTTCCTCAATATCGGGCCGTCGCACCCGGCGATGCACGGCATCATCCAGCTCATCGTCGAGCTGGACGGCGAGCGGGTCGTGAACTCCGAGGTGGAGATCGGCTACCTCCACCGGGCGTTCGAAAAGCACTCCGAGTCAGGCCCATACAACAACGTCATGCCCTACACGGACCGGCTCAACTATGTCTCGCCGCTGATCAACAACTTCGGGTACTGCCTGGCGGTGGAGCGGCTGCTCGGCATCCAAGCGACCGAGCGCTGCCAATACATCCGCGTCATTATGAGCGAGATCTCGCGCATCACCGACCACCTGACGTGCGTGGGCGCTTCCGCGATGGAGCTGGGCGCGTTCACCGTCTTTCTCTACATGATCAAGGCGCGTGAATGGCTCTGGGAGCTGGTCGAGGCGGTCACCGGCGCGCGCCTGACGATCTCCTACGGCCGCGTCGGCGGCGTGAAAGCCGATTTGCCTGACGGCTTCGCGCAGCGCACGAAGCGCGCGCTGGAAGACGTGCGGAAAGTGCTCTTGGAGTGTGACGCGCTGCTCACCCGCAACCGCATCTTTATGGACCGGATGCAAGGCACCGGCGTGATCTCCAAGGAGCGGGCGGTCAGCTATGGGATCACCGGGCCGTTCCTGCGGGGCAGCGGGCTGGCGCTCGACGTACGCAAGGCCAATCCCTACTTTGTCTACGACCGCTTCCGTTTCGACATCCCGACGGGCGAGCACGGCGACAACTACGACCGGTACCTGGTGCGCATGGAGGAGATGGAGCAGAGCATGCGCATTGTCGAACAGGCGCTCGCCACGATCCCCTCCGGGCCGCTGAACGTGGACTACCAGGGGAACGTGCTGCCCGCGGATGTGATGGTCGATGAGGCGAAGATGGGCCGCGTGGCCGGATTCAAGCAGGCGCGCGTCACACTCGACCCCACGCTCGAAGGATCGACGCGCGGCCCGCACGACGTGGTCAATGCGGATGAGCGGCGCGCGGTGCTGCCCGCCAAGGAAGACACCTACGGCAACATCGAAGGGCTGATGAACCACTTCAAACTCATCATGCTCGGTCATGGCATCCGCCCGACGCCCGGCGAGCACTACAGCGCGGTGGAAGGCGCAAACGGCGAAGTGGGCTTCTACGTCATGAGCGACGGCTCGGACCGCCCGTATCGCGTGCGCGTGCACCCGCCGTGCTTTCCCATCATGTCGGCGCTCCCGGAACTGCTGGCCGGCGATACGGTGGCGGACATCGTGCCCACCTTCGGCTCGGTGAACATGATCGGCGGGGAGCTGGACCACTGATGCAACCACCAGCGACGGACGTCAAGCGGCAAGAGATCAGTCCAGCGCAGCTGAAGACGCTGGATGCGTCGGCCCAGCAGATTCTCGCGAAATACGAGTTTCCGCGCGCCGCCACGCTGCCGCTGCTTCGCCTGGTGCAGGAACGCTTCGGTTTCATCAACACCGCTGCGGAGGAATGGGTTGCCGGCCTGGTCGGTGTGGCCGCGGTCCACATCCATGAAGTCGTGACGTTCTACACGCTGTTCCACCAACAGCCGGTCGGCACGTACCACATCCAAGTGTGCCAGAACATCGCCTGCGCGCTGCGCGGGGCGGAAGGATGCCTTGCGTCGCTGTCGGAGCGGCTGGGCATCACACCGGGGCAGACGACCCCTGACGGCAAATTCACCTTGTCGGCGGTTGAGTGTTTGTGCGCGTGCGAAGCCGGCCCGGTGATGCAGGTGAACGATCAGTATGTGGGGCCGGTCAGCGCCCAGGTGATCGATGCGCTGCTGAAGACGCCTGAGGCGCTTCCGGAGCTGCCGGTGGTGTTCCAAGGCACCGTGGGGCTGGTCGAGCCGGTGCTCTCCAAGCGGTTCAATTTCAAAGATTCGACGCTGATCGAGACGTACGTTCGCGATGAGGGCTACCAGGCCGCGCGCAAGGCGGTGGCTGAGCTGACGCCGGACCAGGTCATCGCCGAAGTCACCAAGGCGAATCTGCGCGGACTGGGCGGGGCCGGGTTTCCAACGGGGAAGAAATGGAGCTTCATCCCGAAGGAGTCGGCGAAACCGAAGTTCCTCGTGGTCAACGCGGATGAAGGGGAGCCCGGCACGATCAAGGACCGGTACATCATCGCGCGAGATCCGCACCGCCTGATCGAGGGCATGATCATCGCCGCGCGCGCGACCGGCTGCCGCAAAGCGTACGTCTACGTGCGCGGCGAGTACGCCGAACCGGCGCGCATCCTCCAGCAGGCGATCGATGAAGCGTACAAATACGGGTTTTTGGGCCAGCACATCTTCAACACCGACGCGAGCCTTGAGATCGTCCTGCATCGGGGCGCCGGCGCCTACATTTGCGGCGAGGAAACCGCGCTGCTCTCCTCGCTTGAGGGCGGCAAGGGATTTCCACGGCTCAAGCCGCCGTTTCCGGCGATCGCCGGCCTCTTCGGCAGCCCGACGGTGATCAACAACGTCGAGACACTGGCGTGCGTGCCGACGATCCTGAACAAAGGCGGTGAGTGGTTCGCCAAGCTGGGCTACGGCAAGACCGGCGGCATGCGGCTGTATTCCATCAGCGGCCATATCAAGAAGCCCGGGTTGTATGAAGCCTCGCAGGGCGTCACGCTGCGCGAGCTGATCGAGGCGGCCGGCGGGGTGCCCGAGGGCCGCACGCTCAAGGCGGTGATCCCCGGAGGGATTTCCGCCAAGATCCTGCGCGCGGATGAGGTCGGCGTGCGGATGGACTTCGATTCGCTGCTGGCCGCCGGCACGATGGCCGGCTCCGCCGGTATCATCGTGATGGATGACTCCACGTGCATGCTGCAAGCGCTCTGGTACGCGGCCAAGTTCTTCGCGCATGAGTCCTGCGGCCAGTGCTCGCCGTGCCGCGAGGGCACCGGATGGATCTTCAAGATCATTGATCGGATCGTGAAGGGGCAGGGCCGGCCGCAGGACCTGGACATCCTGATGGGGGTCGCCAGTAATATGGAAGGAAGAACCATTTGCGTGTTCGCGGATGCGGCCGCCTGGCCGGTGCAAAGCTACATCTCGAAATTCCGCGAGGAGTTTGAGCTCCACGTGCGCGAGAAGCGCTGCCATCTAACGCCTGCGCCCGCTCGCGAGCCGCTGGCGGTGAACGTCTGGAGCTCGAGGTAACGATGAGGGAGGTGACGATGAATCCCGTTGTGTTGCTCATGACCGTGCTGGTCGGGGGCAGCTACTGTGTGCTGGGATACTTCCTTATCTTCAAGCCGGAGCGCTACCTACGGCTGCTCCACTGGTCATGGAAAGGGTTCGGGGTCCGATTCGTCGTTGAGGATGAGGTGAAGTTCCGGAAGAGCCACCGCAGGTTCGGCATCTTCTTGTTCAGCCTTGGCATCGGACTTTCCGTGTGGCTTCTGTGGCTCCGATAGGACGCATGGCTGAGACACCCAAACAAATTACGCTGACGATCGACGGCAAGACGGTGACCGTGCCGGACGGCACCACGGTGCTGCAGGCGTGCGAGAAAGCCAACAGCCCGGTGCCGTTTTACTGCTACCACCCGGGGCTGTCGATCGCGGGCAACTGCCGCATCTGCCTCGTCGAAATTGTCGGCACGCCGAAGCTGCAGATCGCCTGCTACACGCCTGCGGCCAACGGCATGGTCGTCAATACGACCAGCGATAAGACGCTCAGCGGGCGCCGCGATGTGCTGGAATTCCTGCTGATCAACCACCCGCTGGACTGCCCGGTGTGCGACCAGGCCGGCGAGTGCTGGCTGCAGGATTACTACATGCAGCACGGCTTGTACGATCCCAAGTTCAATGAGACCAAGCAGAAAAAGCCCAAGGCGGTGCCCATCGGCCCAACGGTGATGCTGGATGCGGAGCGGTGCATCCTCTGCTCGCGCTGCGTGCGCTTCACCGATGAGATCAGCAAGACCGGCGAGCTGGGCATCTTCAACCGGGGCGACCATGCCGAGGTCGGCGTGCAGCCCGGCAAGGAGCTGAACAACAACTACTCCGGCAACGTCGTCGACATCTGCCCGGTGGGCGCGCTGACCGACCGGGACTTCCGCTTCAAGTGCCGCGTCTGGTACTTGGGAGCCACGAACTCGGTGTGCACCGGCTGCTCCCGCGGCTGCAACATCCAGATCCACTACAACCGCGAGCGGCAGTGGCGGCCGCATATTGCCAATGGCGAGCGTGTCATGCGCCTCAAGCCCCGTTACAACCCCGACGTCAACAAGTGGTGGATGTGCGACGAGGGCCGCTACGGGTACAAGTTCATCGATGAGAACCGCCTGACACAGGTGCAGCTTCGACATCAAGGCGCGCCGAAGACTGCGACCTGGGACGAGGGTGTGGATCTGATTGGAGCGACGCTGAAACGGCTGCGGGATGCGAAGCAGTTAGACCAGGTCGGAGTGGTGCTCTCCAGCCACTTAACCAACGAAGACCTGTTTGTGGCCAAACGGTTGTTTGCGGAGCTTGGCGTCCGCCAGGTTGTGTTCCAGCGGCCGAAGAACGGTGCCAGCGATAACTTCTTGCTGCAGGCCGACAAGTCGCCCAACGCCAAGGGCGCGCAAGCGCTCGGTATTGCAGAAAGCGCTGAGGGGCTGCTCGAGAAGGCCGCCAAGGGACAATTGAAGGTTCTGTGGGTCTTTACGCAGGATCTGTCCACCATTTTCGGTGAGGCCAAGATCCGCGAGGCGGCCAAGGGGCTGGAGCTGCTGGTGTTTCAGGGGACTAACGATCACTTGACCGCGCAGCTCGCCCATGTGGTGCTGCCCAGCGCCGTGTGCGCCGAAAAAGACGGTACGCTCACGAACGTGGACGGCCGGGTGCAGCGCATCCATGCCGCGCTGGGCCCTTGGGCCCAGTCGCGCGGAGATTGGGAAATCATGCAGGACATGGCCGCGCGGCTTGGTGTGGCGCTCTCGTATCCTGACGCCCCGGCCATCTTCGCCGACTTGGCCGCGCGCGAGCCGGCGTTCAACGGGCTGTCGTATCAACTGATCGGCGACCAAGGGGTGTTGCTGAAAGCGTGAGATGTGGGAAGAGCTGTTGATCAAACTGGCGGTAAGCGGCGCGGTGCTCGGCGGGGTGTTGAACCTGGCGGGTATGCAAACCTGGCTTGAGCGCAAGCAAAGCGCGCTCATGCAGGACCGCATTGGTGCTAACCGCGCGTATTTCACCGTGCCGTGGTGGCTGGGGGGTGGGCCGGTCAACTGGGTGCTGCGCAAGCTCGGAGGCCTCGGCATCCTCAACGCGCTGGCGGATGTCATCAAGCTGCTGACGAAAGAAGACATCATTCCGGCCAAGGGCAACCGCTTCTTGCACACGCTCGCCCCGTTTCTCTCGGTGTTCTTCGCGCTCCTGGCGTTCGCCGCGATCCCGATCGGGCCGCCGCTCATCCTGGGCGGCCGGCAGATTCCGCTGCAGGTGGCGGACATCAACGCGGGGCTGCTGTTCATCCTCGCGCTCGCCTCGATCGGCGTGTACGGCGTGATCCTCGCCGGCCTGACGTCAGGCAACAATCTCTCGACGTTGGGAGGCCTGCGCGCCGCCTCGCAGATGCTGGCGTATGAGATCGCGCTGGGCGTGTCGCTGATCGGGCTGGTGGTGTGCTACGGCACGCTGGATATGGGGCTGCTCGTCGAGCGGCAAGGCGAGCTCCTCTGGGGCTGGCTGCCCAGGTGGGGCGTCTTGTTGCAGCCGGTCGGGTGCATCGTCTTCATGACGGCAGCACTCGCCGAAACCAAGCGCGTGCCCTTCGATCTGCCGGAAGGCGAGCCGGAAATCATCGGCTACTTCACCGAGTACAGCGGCATGAAATTCGGGCTGTTCTTCCTGACCGACTTCGTGGAAGTCGTCCTGGTGGCCGCGCTGACCACCGCGCTGTTCTTCGGCGGCTGGCAGGTGCCGTATCTGCAGCCGGGCGGTTTTGTGTTTCCCTGGGGCGCGGTCGTGCCGGTGCCGCACCTGGCGTACGTCGGGCTGGGGCTCCTCTCGTTCACCGTCAAAGTCGTCGCGTTCATCTGGTTCTTCATGCTCATCCGCTGGACGCTGCCGCGCTTCCGCTACGACCAGCTGATGCACCTGGGATGGAAGATCCTGTTTCCGCTTTCACTGCTCAACATTGCGGTGACGAGCGTCGTCATCGTCGTGGGGTCAGCCCATCCATGAGCACGCTCGGCGAGCAGCTCCTGCATCGCATCCGGGACGCCCACAAGCGCCGCACGCTCACGTGGTGGGAGCGCATCTACCTGCCGGCGATCGCGCAGGGGCTGTGGATCACGTCGATGCACTTCTGGCGCAACCTCTTTTTACATATCGCGCACCGGCTGGGCCTGTTCCGCGACCAGCCCGCGTCGGTGACGATCCAATACCCGGATCAGCGGCGCATCACCTCGCCGCGGCTGCGCACACGCCACCGGCTCACCAAGCGCGAGGACGGCACGCCCCGCTGCGTGGCCTGCATGATGTGCGAGACGGTGTGTCCCGCCCGGTGCATCTACATCGTGGCGGGGGAGCACCCGGACCCGAACGTCGAAAAAGTCCCCAAGAGCTTCGACATCGACTTGGGCAAGTGCGTCTATTGCGGCTATTGCGTCGAGGCATGCCCGGAGGACGCGATCCGCATGGACACCCAGCGGCACGACATCGCCGCCTACTCGCGCGACGGGATGTGGCTGGACATCAAGGAGCTGCTCAACCCCGGCACCCGCCAGTTCAACGAACCGCCCGAGAAGTTCGTCCAGCTGACACCGAGCGAGTTTCGCCAGTTGCCGCAAACACCGCCGCCTCCTCCGCCGGGCACCGGACGATAAGCCTCTCGACGACCCCATGGCGCAGACAGCCCTCATCACAGGAGCCTCCACCGGCATCGGCTACGAGCTCGCCCGGATCTTCGCCGCGCGCGGCTATCACCTGGTGGTCGTCGCGCGGGATGAGCAAAAGCTCGGCGCGCTGGCCGAGCTCGTGACCAGGCAGCACGGCACGAAGGTGGCGGTCATCCCGCAAGACCTGTCCAGCCCATCAGCCGCTGAGCAGGTGGCCCAGGCGCTGGCGCGCCACGGGCTCGCGGTCGACGTCCTGGTGAATAACGCCGGCATCGGCCTGTACGGGGAATTCGCCAGAGGCGATTGGGCCGCACAGCAACAGCTCCTCCAACTCAACATCATGACGCTCGCCCACC
>PCVX01000054.1:13763-18329 GCA_002796105.1 Candidatus Omnitrophica bacterium CG11_big_fil_rev_8_21_14_0_20_63_9
TCGATGATCGAGCGCCGCCAGGGCAAAATCCTGAACATCGCCTCCACCGCGGCCTTTCAGCCTGGCCCGCTGATGGCGCTGTACTACGCCAGCAAGGCCTTCGTGCTTTCGTTCTCCGAGGCGATCGCCAACGAGCTGGCCGGGACCGGCGTGACGGTGACCGCGCTATGCCCCGGTCCCACGACGACGGAATTCCAGCGTAAGGCCGGCGTCGAGCACACGCGGCTGATGAGCGGACGGATCATGGACGCGAGACACGTCGCGCAAGCCGGCTTTGACGGGTTAATGGCGGGTAAGGCAATCGTTGTACCCGGGTTCCGCAACAGGTTGCTGGTATGGCTGGTGCGCCTCATGCCGCGCTCGTTCGTCGTGCGCGTGGTGCGGGGCATTCAAGAGGAGCGGCGGCCGGTGCCGGGCCGCTGACACGCCATGGGCTTCAGTTGCGGCATCATCGGCTTGCCGAACGTCGGCAAGTCCACCCTCTTTAACGCGCTCACCCGCGCGGCGGTCCCCGCCGCGAACTATCCCTTCTGCACCATCGACCCGAACGTCGGCGTCGTGCCGGTGCCCGACCCGCGCCTTGCCAAGCTCAGCGAGCTGGTACCGACGGAGAAAGTCGTGCCGACCGTCGTCGAGTTTGTCGACATTGCCGGGCTGGTGAAGGGTGCTAGCCAAGGGGAAGGGCTGGGCAACCAATTCCTGGGCCACATCGCGCAGGTGGAAGCGCTCGCCCACGTGGTGCGCTGCTTCGACGATTCCGAAGTCGTCCATGTGCATGGCGGGGTGGATCCTGCGCGGGACATTGAGGTCATCAATACCGAGTTGGCACTCAAGGACTTGGGCGTCGTGAGCTCGGCCATCAGCCGGACGGAAAAGCTGGCCAAGGGTGGCGACAAGAAAGCGGCCGCCGCGATCGAGATCCTGCAAGGGGTGCTGAAGCCCTTGGATCAGGGCCAGCCGGCCCGCACGGTGACCCGGCAGATGGCCGCACACCAGTGGGAGGTTGTGCGGCCGCTCAACTTGCTGACGACCAAGCCGGTGCTCTACGTGGCCAATGTCAGCGAGGCGGATGCGGCCAAGCCGTCCTCGGCGGCGCTGCGCGCGGTGCAGGCCATCGCCTCCCAGGAAGGCGCGGTGGTCGTGCCGATCTGCGGCGCCATCGAAGCCCAGATCGCCGCGCTGGAAACCGAAGAGGAGCGCGTCGAGTATCTCGCGGCGGTCGGTCTCTCCGAGCCCGGGCTGCACCGGCTGATCCGGGGCGGCTATGAGCTGTTGGGCCTGATCACGTTTTTCACCGTCGGGCCGAAAGAAGACCGGGCCTGGACGATCCGCCGGGGCACCGTCGCCCAAGAAGCGGCCGGGAAGATCCACTCCGACATCGCGCGGGGGTTCATCCGGGCCGAGGTGATCGGCTATGACGATTTTCTGGCCTGCGGCAGCGAGGCGGTGGCGCGCGAGCGCGGCAAGCTGCGGCTGGAAGGGAAGGAGTACGTCGTTCAAGACGGCGATCTCATGCACTTTCGCTTCAGCGTGTAACCTCACGTCATGGTAGGCATGAAGCGCCTGATTGTGTATGATCTGGATGGAACGCTCGTTGACACCCTGGCCGACATCGCGGCCGCGGCGAACCACATGCTCCACGCGCTCGGCCGGCCGGCGGTGCCCAGCGACAGCGTGCGGGGGTACATCGGCAGCGGGGTCCGCGACCTGGTCGGCCGATGCCTGCAGACCTCGGAGCCGCGCCGCATCGACCACGGGGTGGCGATCTACCGCGCGTATTATGCCGAGCATTTCGCCGATCACAGCCGGCTCTATCCCGGGGCGGCGGCGATGCTTGAGCATTTCAAGGCGCGCCGGCAAGCGGTGTTGACCAACAAGCCAAACCCGTTCTCGACGGATCTGCTGAAGACGCTCGGGGTCGCCGGATATTTCTTCGCGATCGTCGGAGGCGAGTCCGACTATCCGAAGAAGCCCGACCCCACCGCGATCCGCGCCCTCATGGCGCAGGCGGATGCCTCGGCGGGCGATACGGTGCTGATTGGGGACAGCTTGATCGACCTGCACACCGGGCGCAACGCGGGCGTCCTGACCGTCGCCATGACGCATGGGTTTGAAGAAGACGACGCGCTGCGTAAGGACACCTCGGTGCCTGTGGTCGGCAATTTCGCTGAACTGTTGCAGCTGGCACAACGGGAGGCGTGGTGACATGAACGCACGTCGGCGATGGGGATGGATCGTGGCGGCAGGGCTCGTGCTGGGATGGACGCCCTCCGTACAGGCTCACCTGCACACGGAAACGGTCGAATACGCGCACGGTGAGATCCTGCTGGAAGGCTACCTGGCGTATGACGGGCATCTGACCGAGCGCCGCCCGGTGGTGCTGGTTGTGCATGAATGGAAGGGGCTAGGGCCTTACGCGATGCGTCGGGCCGATCAGCTGGCCCGGCTGGGCTACGTCGCCTTCGCCGTCGACATGTACGGCAAGGGGGTGCGGGCGGAGGATCATGAGCAAGCCGCCGCGCTGTCCGGCACGTATCGCAAGGACCGGCAGCTGATGCGCGCGCGGATCCAGACGGCGCTGGAGTGGATCAAGGCGCATGAGAAAGTCGACCCCACACGCATCGCGGCGATCGGGTACTGCTTCGGGGGCACCACGGTGCTGGAGCTGGCGCGCAGCGGCGCGGATGTGCTGGGCGTCGTCAGCTTCCATGGCGGGCTGGACACGCCCAACCCCAAGGACGCCCGGCAGATCAAGGGGCGGGTGCTCGTCTTGCACGGCGCGGGCGATTCATTCGTCTCGCAAGAACAGGTGCAGGGGTTCATCAAGGAAATGCAGGAGGCGGGGGTCCGCTACGAGCTGGTGCAATATCCCGGCGCGGTGCACAGCTTCACGGTGCAGGAGGCGGGCAATGACCCTTCCCAGGGGATGGCGTATAATGAGAACGCTGACCGCCAATCGTGGGAAGCGATGACCGCGTTTCTGGCGGAACTCTTCGGCGAGACCGGATCCCGCCATGCCAGCGACGGCGCAGACGTCAGCATTCCATGACGCGACAGGAGGTAGGCATGCGTTACGCAGTGATCGTGACAGGGCTCGCGCTCTGGGCGAGCGCGGCAGGGGTGGCCGGCGCGGCCGAGAACGCACCGGTTGCAGCCGCTCAAGACCAGGTTCAACGCATCAAAGGGCAAATCGCCCAGATGCTCGCGGACCCGCTCTCCGAAGAAGCGCTCAGCGCTCAGACAGACGTCGTCAATTTCGCCAAGGAGTCCGACCGCATCTTCATCACCATCAGCCCGAAATTCTTCGAGTTCACGGAGTCGTCGTATGACTCGATGCTCATGGCGCATTACCTGGCCGGAGCGACGCTCTACGACCTGGACCACCCTGACCGGGCCAAGGATGAGCTGGCCGATGTGCCTTCCGCGCTGGACTCCACCGTGAAACTGTACCGCGCGTTGCGGGCCAAGGACCCCAAGTTCCAGCACCCGTTCTTCGACACGATCGATGAGCGGGCGCAAAAAGGCGAGCTGGAGCAGCTGGTCCAGGAGCTCAATGCGGAGCCCGCCGACGAGAGCGACGTTCCGACGGACCTTGATCTCAACTAATTTCAGGGGTCCTGCGCCATCCGGCGCGGACGCATGCGCCTCACTCAACGCCTGAGCCTGTGGTTTCTGGCGGTCGCCGTGGCGGTCGGCGCGGCCAGCCTTGCCTGGGTCACCCGGGCCCGCATCGCGCAGCGGCACGTCGAAACATTCGCCAACCTCACCACGCCCACGCTCGTGGCCTTGGGGCAAATCAAGGCGTCCGTGTTAGGCATGGCCGCGGCGGTCTACCGCGCGGCGTCCGAACCTTCCGCTGATTCAGAAAGCTCCCCGCAAGACCAGCTGCTTCAAGCCTCTGCGCAAGCCCAACAATGGCTCAAGCTCTACCAGGGCGTCAGCCGCGAAACCGCCACCCAATCGATGGATCCCCGGATGGCGCAGGCGGTGGACGCGATGGCCGAACTGGGCCAGCACTTCTTGCGCCTGCAAGCTCAAGGAGCCCCCGCGGAAGACGCGCGCAAGGTGCTGCACGCGCTCAGCGACGTGGAGCGCCGGTTCGGGCGGGCGATCGACCGCAGCATCGAAACCGAACTGGAAACGCTCAAGCAGCAGCGGACGATCGTGAGCCGCGCCGTTGACGCGGCGGTGGCGCTCAGCCTCGTCACCGCACTGGTCATGGCGCTGCTGGCGGTGGGGCTGGGCGCGGTCATGGCCGGCACGATCGCGCGGCCGGTCATGCGTCTGGCCCAAGATGCCAAGATCGTCGGCTCCGGACAGCTCAGCCATCGCACCAGCGTCACCTCCGGCGATGAGATCGGCGAGCTGGCCAGGGCGTTTAACCGCATGACCGAAGACCTTGAGCTGACGACGGTCTCCAAGCGCTACGTCGACAACATCATCACGTCCATGGTCGACGCGCTGATCGTTACCACGCCCGAGGGGGCGGTGCGGTCGGTCAACCGGGCCGCCGTCGCGCTCTTGGGCGCTCCGGAGCCCGGCCTCATCGGCCGTCCGATCCGCGCG
>PCVX01000081.1 GCA_002796105.1 Candidatus Omnitrophica bacterium CG11_big_fil_rev_8_21_14_0_20_63_9
GATCGTTTTTGGCTCCACGGCGACGGCGCTGATCGCCAGCGGCAGCGCGGAGACAGCTGCCATCGGCCGAGGTGCTGTCTGCCGGCCGGCCGCGCAGCCAGCCGCCAACATGACCTCAAACGCCATCAGCCAGCGCGCCAAGCCGCGTCGCATGCGCCTTCTCCATCCGTCTCAAGCGCCTGAGAATCGCTGCCGTCGGCGCGCATGACCCACACCCCCAACCGTCCGGAACGGTTCGAGGTGAACGCGATCCATTGGCCATCCGGCGACCAGGCCGGCCGCGTATCGAGCCCCGGCGAATACGTCAGTTGCCGCTGCCCGGTTCCGTCCGACCGCATGATCCAAATTTCATAATCACCGGTGCGATCGGACGCAAATGCGATCTGCGAACCATCCGGCGACCAAGCCGGCAAAAACTCGTGCGCCTCGTTCGTCGTCAGCCGTTTGGAAGCCCCGCCTTCGATGCCGATGATGTACACCTCATACGTCCCATAGCCCTGCCCCGCGACGTAGGCCAGCGCGCGGCTATCCGGCGACCAGGACGGGTTGTATTGGATGCCGGTGTTCCGGGTCAGCATCCGCGCGTTGGCGCCATCGGCATCGGCGACCCAAATATTCGCGCTGTCCACCAGGTCGGTGCGAAACCTGGCAAACGCGACCTGCGAGCCATCCGGCGACCACGCGACGTCCCGCGCCGGCCACCACGAGGACAGCAGCGGCTGGGATTCACGGTCGCGCACCCGGTAGGAGGCATGGTTGCTCGTGTGATAGGTCACCGCCCCATCAGCGCTCCAGCTTGGATAGCGCTTATCGCCGGCATCGTCGGTCAGTTGGGTCTTGCGCCCTGTCTCCAAATCCGTCAGCCACAACTGCCATGTCCCGCTGGTGAGCCGGCTATAGAGCAGTTGCCCCGACCTTGGCGCCGGTTGCTCGGCGGCCCACCCTGCAGGGATCCAGCCGATGACCAGCCACCCTGTCAGAATACCCACCCGCCACCTCATGGGCGGTAGACCAGGACGACCGCATTCCCTGAATAGAGTGCCCCTGAGACCGGATCGACGGCCTCCAGCCTCACACGATAGTCGCCCTCCACGGCCACCACGCGGCCGTCGTCGGTGCGCCCATCCCATTCCACGACATGGACGCCGGCAGGCTGCGGCACGCTGTCCACGAGGGTGCGGACCGTGTTGCCGTTGGGATCGATGAGCTCGAGGGACACGACGAAGTCGCGCGTAAGTTGGTAAGAGAACGTGCTGATCTCCCCCAACACCGGCTGGAACAGGTAGGGCTCCGCTCTGAAGCGGGCGTTGCCAGGCGGCGCACGCTGCAGGATGATCACGTTTTCCGCCAGCTGCAGCGGCACGTCCCAATAGACGTCAAACGGGCCTTGATGGAAGCTGCCGTCGTCCCGCCGACCGTCCCAGTACAGGACGTGAGAGCCCGGCACATGCGTCCACCAGAACAGCGTCCGAATGGTCTGGTTGCTGCTATTACGAATCACGACCTTCAGGTCCCCGGGAGCGCCATTGAACTGGTAGTTGAGCTGAAGCCGCTGGTTCTTGTAGGGGTCGAAATTCGCCGCGCTCACCTGATGGTCGGAGCTTGAAGGAGCCGTTGATCCATAGTTCGGCGATGTTGCGTTGTTATACGTCCCCGTGCGACCTAGCGAGTCGAGGACTTGAATCGTAAAGTAGTAGCCGCAACATTCGCCCACCTGCCCGCTGTCGTTACGGCCATCCCACGTGGCGATATTGAATCCGGCCGGCTGCTGCGGCAGGGTCAGGGTTCGAATGAGCTGCCCATCCCAGTGTTGGTAGAAGCGGATCGTCACATCACCCGGAACACTGAGCATGTACGCGAGCGTTGCCACTTCGTTGAGATACGGGTCGATGGCCATCGGGCTCACAGAGACATTACTGATGACCGGTGCCGAGGACGGCAGCACCCGCACGTTGACGATATCCACAAGCGTAGGACCGCTTGTGGGCGTCACCGTTAGACGCAGGGAGTACAAGCTGTTCGTCAGCGACGCGGTATTCCAGGTGGCCAGCACGCCGTTAGTCACCGGCGTCGATGAAGAGGACAGCAAGGTCCAGGCGCCGGCGATACCGGAGGAATACTCCACCTTATAGGAGCTGAAGTTCGATCCGGCCGCGGTGCCAAGAATATTGACCGTGCCGTTTACCACCGCGTTGTATGCTGGAGAGGTGATCTGCGCGTATGCCAACGTGTTGTTCAACTCGATCCGGCTCGCCGCGGCGGCCGCGACTTGGCCGGTCCCAGCGCTGGTGGCGGTCCAAGCCACCTGATAGATGCCGTTGGGCAGCACGCTGCCCCCGGTGTTGCGGCCGTCCCAGTCCTGGAGGAAAGGGCTGCCGGTGCCGCTGAGCGTGCGCACAACCGCATTGGTTTGGTCCCTGATGGTCAAGGTCCAGTTCGCGGGCGCCGACAAGGTCCCGCCAAATGTCGTCTTCACGCCCAAAGGGTTAAACAGGTCAGGACGACTGCGGACGTCATCCCAGCGAAACGGCTCTGAGGGTATCTGGCTCAGCCAGGGCGCATAGCCGACGAACCCGGAGACCATGCTCCCGGAAGGACCTGCCGCGTCGCCCCACCAGTTTAGGCGCACGAGCACCGCGTTGACGCCATCCAGGCTGGCGACGCCGTTTGCGCTGTTGCCGACGATCGTGTTGTGCGCGATCCGCTCAAACCCGTTCGCCGACGCCACGAGAACTCCCTGCTGGTTCGCGGTGATCGTATTGTATTCGAGCACCGGCCGCGCGTTGTTGAGCCACACGCCTGCCCCGTCGCTCAAGCGAATGGTGGAATGCCGCACCACCACAGGGACACCGTTGAGGCGGATGTTGGCATTGTTGGTTCCAGCACCGCCGTATTCCACAATGCAGTAGTCCATCGCGGAGGCGGGAGTTGTGCTCTCAAATGCCACGCCGTTCCATTGCCCCGGCGCCGGGGCGGCGCTGGCGGACGTGAACGTGATAGGTTGGGCAGCGGTCCCGACGGCGTTGAGCACTCCCTTCGTCGAACCTGAGCCGAAAATCAAGCTCGTGTTGGCGGAAAATTTTAGCGTCGTGCCCGGTGCGATGGTCAACGTCACGGGAGGAAACGAGCTTGACGAGCTTGTCACCGTCACCGAGGAGATGATGACGTATGGAACGCCAGGCGAGGGCAGCGTCAGGTCGGCACCTAGCGTTCCCCCCATCAGGGCGATGGCTTGGATGCCGTTGCCGGTGAATGTGTTGCTGCCCAACTGTGAGGGGAAGTTGGCCACCTCCACGTGCAAGGGATAGCCGCCGTTGTCTGCAAACACATTGTCGGTAATGACCGGCCGCACGCCGGTGACGAAGAGCCCGTAGCCATCGCTGCGCCGGATCGTCGAGCGGATCATCGTGGGAATCGCCGAATCAATGCGGACGTTCGTATTGTTTGACCCTGCGCCCCCGAACTCCACCACACCATAATCCACGATGGAGTGAGACGTCGTGTTATCGAACCAGAGGCCGTTCCATTGCCCCGGCGCCGGAACCGCGTTGTCGGTCGTGAAGGTGATCGGCAATGCCGCCGCGCCTCGTGCCAGGAGCGTCCCGGGCGTTGCCCCTCCAAGCACCAAGCCGGTATTCGCCGCAAAGCGGACGACGACGCCCGGATCGATGGTCAGCGTGGCATTATTGGAGACCGTCACGGTCGACGTGACGCGGTAAGGGCTGCCGGCCAATGACCAGCGCGCGTTCGTCGTGATCGCGCCACCCACCGTCGTGCCGATATCAGGGGTGGTAATGCCGTTGGAGAAGCCTGCCGTAGAGGCCACGCCGGCCCCATTGACCGCCCTGGCGCCGATGAAGTATGTCGTCATAGGAGCCAGCGTCAGCCCGGTGGCGGTCACGCTGGTGGTCGCGCCCACCGAGGTCCAGTCGCGGATGATCGCGCCGGTGGGCGAGCCGACGCGAATCTGGTACTCGTAGGCCTGGATGCCGGATTGCGGGTCGCTCGAAACGGTCCAGGCGGCATGCAGCTGGGCGAGCGAGCTGGTCGTGGCGCCGTCGTCCGTCACCACCGGCGCGCTCGGCGGTGAGCTGTCCACGATGACCGCATCGCTGGCGGCTTGCGACCAGTTCCCCGCCCCATCCTGGAATTGCGCCCAGACCGTCTTGGCGCCGTCTCCGCTTGAAAGCGTCCACGCGCGGCTTGCGGCGTAGGGTTCGGGGGCGGAGTACGCGGTGCCGTCGTTCGAGAAGCGCATTTGCGCCACCGATGAGACGCTGTCGGTGGCGCTCAGACCGAGCGTGACGGCCGGCGATCCGGCATACGTGGCGTTGTCGTTGACGTAGACGCTGCCCGACGGCGGGGTGGCATCGACCGTGATGCCGTCTGATGCGCCGACCGCGGACCAGAGGTTGTCGCCATTCCTGGCTTTGACGAGAAAGTAATACGTCCGGCCCTCGATCAGCCCGTTGACCTTGCTCTTGCCCACCATCGAGACGAAATCGGAACGGGTGACCTGCGTGGCCGTTCCGGTCGATGTCCAATCGGCGACGATCGCTCCAGTTGAGGAAACTTGCCGCACCTGGTACTGATACTCGACGATGCCGGATTCAGGATCGCTGCTGGTCCAACTGGCGTGGAGCGTCGTGGTGGAGGTGGTGTATTGCCCGTCATCGGTGACGACGGGCGTCGTCGGAGGAGTGGAATCGGCCGCTGCGATGCGGGGAACCAACAGGAACAGCAACAACCCCAGCGTCCAGGAGCCGATGATTCGCTGAGCGCTGGGGAGAATCATTACGGCTGCGCGACGTCCTCGCACCGCTCGGTCTTCATGAGAATCGTGGGCGAGCCGGCCATGTCGCTCGAGCGGATCGGCAGCCCCTCAACCTGCCACGCGATGATGCCGCCTTCCAGGACGTGGACGTTGGTAAAACCGCGGGACAGGAGTGCGCTGGCGGCCTCGGGTGCCCGGTGAGCCGAATGGATGCAATAGAGCACGATCGGGCGGTCTTTCGGCAGTTGGTCGATGGCTGAACCAACCTGGTCGTAGCGAACGTTCACCGAGTCCGGGATATGGCCGGCGATGAACTCATCCGGCTCACGGACGTCAAGCCACAGGACATCCGTGCCCGCCTGCAGCCATCCATCGACCGTCTTGGGCGTGACGTACGACGCTCGCGCCGCACCGTCGTCAGCCGCCTCGAGGCGCCCAGTCCCACCGCACAGCACGAGTGCTGCGATTACCACGAACCGATGCGAGGTCATGATCCTCCCCTGGGTCACGAGGGAACTGAATGCATGCGAGCGAGGAGCTGGAGGCGAATTAGCAGGGATAGTATAGCAAAAAATGGGGACGAGAGGATTTGAACCTCCATGGGTTTCCCCACAACGCCCTCAACGTTGCGCGTATGCCAGTTCCGCCACGTCCCCAAGCAGTCAACAATATCAAAGAATCGGAAGCCAGGTCAACGGCGACGCTTGCGCCCAGCCGCTGGAGTTCCAGTGACAGCGCCTTCGGAGGCTGACGACACCAGCGCCGCGTATTTCGCCATGACGCCGCCGGTGTAGTGCGGCGCAGGCGGGCGCCACCGGGCGCGACGCCGCTGCAATTCCGCCTGAGAAAGCTCCACATCCAGGCGGCGCCGTGTGACGTCGAAGGAAATCCGGTCACCGTTGCGCAGCAGCGCAATCGGGCCGCCGTCGGCGGCTTCAGGCGCGATGTGGCCGGCCATCAGGCCGCGCGTCGCTCCGGAGAAGCGGCCATCAGTGAGCAGCGTGACCGATTGACCCAACCCTTGCCCGACAATGGCGGCGGTGACGCCGAGCATCTCCCGCATTCCCGGTCCGCCTTTGGGCCCTTCGTATCGGACCACCACCACATCGCCGCGCTTGATCCGCCGATGCTGCACCGCAGCAAACGCTGCTTCCTCGGAATCGAACACTTTGGCCGGGCCGCGATGATGCAGCGGCTCGTGGCCGGTGATTTTCACCACGCACCCTTCAGGCGCGAGGTTGCCGCGCAGAATCACGAGGCCGCCGTGTCGGCTGAGCGGCTTGCGCACCGGGCGCACCACGTGCTGCCCGGGCGTTTCTCTGGCTGTCTTGGCTTCCTGACCGATCGTGCGGCCGCTGACCGTCAGCGCGGAAGACCGCAGGCGCCGCGCTTGCAGCAGCCGCTTGGCCACCAACCGCGTGCCGCCCGCCGCGTACAGATCAGTCGCCACATACCGGCCCCACGGTTTGAGGTCGGCTAGCAGAGGCGTGTTGCGGCTGATGCGGTCAAACTCATCGATGCGTAGCGGCACGCCGGTTTCCCGAGCAATCGCCAGCAGATGGAGCACGCTGTTGGTAGAACCACCGGTGGCCGCCACCGCGGTAATGGCGTTCTCGAGCGCCTGGCGCGTGAGGATGCGGCGCGGCCGAAGATCGCGGCGCAATAATGCCATCACGAGCTTGCCGGCCTCAAATGCCACGTCATTCTTCAGCGGATCCTCCGCCGGCACGCTGGCACTCCCCATCGGCGAGATGCCGAGAAATTCGCAGGCCATCGCCATGGTATTCGCGGTGAACTGCCCGCCGCACGCGCCCGAGCCCGGACACGCGCAGTCTTCCAGCCGGCGCAGCGACTTCTCCGTCATGCGGCCGGCGGCGCGCGATCCCACCCCCTCAAACACATCCTGGATCGTCACGGAACGGCCGTCGAACCGCCCGGGAGCGATCGAGCCGCCATAGAGCATCAGCGAGGGCAAATTGAGCCGGGCCAGCGCCATCACGGTGCCTGGGATGGTCTTGTCGCATCCCGACAGCGCCACCACGCCGTCAAAGAGATGGCCGCGCACCACGAGCTCGATGGAGTCGGCGATGACTTCCCGGCTGATGAGCGAGGCCTTCATCCCCTCCGTCCCCATGGAGATGCCGTCTGAGACCGCGATCGTGTTGAATTCGATGGGCGTGCCGCCTGCCGCGCGCACGCCGGCTTTCACCTTCTCCGCCAGGCGCCGCAAGTGAAAGTTGCACGGCATGATCTCGATCCAAGTATTGGCGATCGCGATCAACGGCCGCTTCAAGTCCGCATCGGTGAAGCCGACAGCTTTGAGCATCGCGCGCGCCGGGGCGCGGTCCGGCCCCTCGAGCAACGTGCGGCTTGGTAGTCTTTTCATTTAATAATCGATTCCCAATTGCGCCGGGATTTTCTGCTGCCAGGGATGCTTGATCTCTCGCATGTCCGTCACCAGGTCGGCCCGGTCGATGAGCGCTTGCGGCGCGTTGCGCCCCGTGAGGACCAGGTGGAGCGTTGGCGGCTTGGCCTCGATGAGCCCCACCACGTCCTCGAGCCGGATGAGCTGCACGCCCGCGTAATCGATGGCATAGATGATTTCATCCAGGATGATCAGGTCATAGTGGCCGGAGGTGATTTTTTCTCGGGCCACGCGCAGCGCTTCCTTGGCGGCTCCCACATGCTCCTCGAACGGCTTGCGGTCTCCCATGGCCTTCACGAACCCTTTGCCCAACTGCAGGACCTCAAACTGCGGGGACAGCCGCTTGCTCATCTCCAGCTCGCCAAACACCACGGGCCAATCCCCTTTGAAAAACTGAATCACGAGGACCTTCCAGCCGTGGCCCAGCGCGCGAAACGCCAGGCCAAGAGCGGCGGTTGTCTTGCCTTTGCCGTCTCCGGTATTGATGATGACGAGTCCTCGGCGGGAACCAGCGGACATGCGAGGCCTTAGTATACCAAAATCTCACACGCGCAGAAATTGCTCTTTGGCGTGGACGAGGCGGGTGAGGAGCGTGTTCATCGGGGTGGGAACGGCGGCCTGCTGACCCAACCGGACGATCGCGCCGTTGAGCGCGTCGATTTCGGTGGGACGGCCGCGCCGGACATCCTGCAGCATCGAGGAGCGGTGCGCGGCCGTGTCCGGGATCAGACGCTTGAAGAGCAGCTTGCGGTACGCCTCTGCGCCGGCAGGCTCCAGGCGCACGCCATGCGCGGAGGCCACCTGGTACGCCTCCTCAATCACGCCTTCCATGATGATCCGCGCACCCCGGTGCTCGAGGAGCTTGCCGTAGGGCACCTCAAGCAGCGTGGAGAGCCCGTTGAGCGCACAGTTGTAGAGCACCTTTGCCCACAAGGCGGTCAAAATCGTGGCGGTTGCGCGCGTGGGGATGCCGGCGGACTGGAGGGTGGACACCAACTGGCTGAGGCGCTCCCGCGGCACCCGCCGGTCGACGGCGCCGATCAACACTTCATCGGCGCAGACGGTCACCCGCACATGGCCCGGCTCGAGCTCCACCCCGAAGATGATGCGCCCCAAGACGATTTTCGAAGGCGCGATCGAGCGGGACAAGATCTCATAGTTGCCCAAGCCGTTTTGGAAGGCGCACACCAGCGTGTGCGGACCGAGAAATTGCGGTAGCAGTTCCGCGGCCGAAGCGGTTTGGTGGGCCTTGACGCACACGAAGATCCAATCAAAGGGCGCGGAGCGATCGACGCCGGAGGGATCGGTGGCCAGCGACAGCGATGTCACGACATGCTCGCCCCACAAGCCGGAGATGCGCAGCCCGCTGCGGCGCACGGCGTCCAGGTGCCACGGCCGGCCCAGCAAGACGACCCGGTGGCCTGCCTTGGCCAGGAAGCCGCCGAGCGTGCTGCCGATGGCCCCCGCGCCGATCACGAGCACACGCATGAGAGGATTCAGGCCAGCGGCAGGATCGCGGAGAGCTCTGCGGCGCGGCGCTTGAAGTCCGCGTCTTCAAGCACGGGGCGCGCCGTGGCCAGCGGCACCGGCGAGTCCAGCTCCACCCAGGATTTGCATCCGGCGTACCGCGGCAGGACCGGCAGCGTCACGGGCGAAGCGAACCGGAAGGCGCGGATGAGCACGACCATCAGCGGCTGGTCCGGCTGCCATTTCAGCCGCTGGCTGAGAAACTCGCGGTTATAAATGTGAAACGCTTCCAGCCGGCCGAGGAGGTCAGGATCCGTGGAGCGCATCGAGGCCACCGCCACGCCAAACAGCTCTATGCGCACCTGCCCTTCGACCGCCCGGCGCTGCGTGGCCTCCTCAAAGTAGCGCTGGTAGGGCGCTCGCAGGTAGTTCACCGCCTGGTGCTCAAACGTCGGATAGAACACGAAGGTGTTCGAGAGCAGCTCGAAGCCGCTGCCCGGCTCGATGAGCCCGCCCTTGCGGATGAGCAGGAGCTGCTCGCCTCTGCCCATCGCTTCGAGCACAGTCGCCCATTCTTTCAGCGCGATCGCCGCCCCGCTCATCAGGCAAAACCGGTCATGCGCAGAAAATCGTGCAGGGTGGATGCTCGAAGAAACGGGTTGGTGCGGCGCTCATCGCGAAGCGGCGTGACCGGTACGTGGCCGTAGTTATGGCCGGGACACAGGATGGTGTCGTCATCGAGCGGTTTCAGCCGTTTCGTGAGGCTTTCATATAACTGGGCGGGATCGCCGCCCGGCAGATCGCAGCGGCCGCACGCCCCCACGAACAGCGTGTCGCCCGACAGCAGCCGGCCGTTAACCAGGAAGCACTGGGAGCCGGCTGAATGGCCCGGCGTGTGAATCAGGGTCACCGGCACGCGGCCGATGAGCATCTCTTCCCCGCCCCCGACCGGCTTGAGGCCGGAGCGGCCGGATTCGATCAGCGGCAGGTCTTCCCGGTGCGCATACACCGGGATATCCACCGCCTTGAGCAGATCGTCCAGGCCCTGCACGTGGTCGAAGTGGTAATGGCTGACGAAGGCCTTGGTGAGGCGGTAGCCATCCTGATCCAGCGTCTTGAGGATGACCGGCACCTCCCACCCCGGATCGATGACCGCGGCCTCATGGGTCTTGGGGTCGCCGATGAGGTACACAAAATTCTGCATCGGCCCCAGCTGGAGCTGCTTGAAATAGACTGGTGGTGTCATGGTGGAGCTAATCTACGGTGCTGGAATGACGATGTCAATATACGCTGCTCTGAGAACCCCTATGACCAGGAAGCGCTGGCGGGTGGGCCGGGGGCTGTTCCCTCGGGGAACCCTCCCTCGCGGCGCTGACGTGGCACGACGGCGCCTCCGGGCCTCCCTCTCGGAAACATCCCCCGTCCTTCCGCCAGCGCAGTCCATGAAGTTCTTGTAGAATGGTCCCATGAACATTCCCCAACTGGTGATTGCTCCGACGGCAGCAAAACGGGTGCGCAACTACGACGCCTGGATTTTCCGCGATGAGCTGCAAGCGCCGGGCGAGCCGGTTCCCGACGGGGAGCTGGTTGAGCTGATCGACCGGGAGGGGCGGTTCATCGCCTACGCCTTCTATAGCTCGACCGCGCACGTGGCCGCGCGCGCCGCGAGCCTGGACCGGGCCCGGCCGTTTGACCGCGCCCTCCTGGCCGAGCGGCTCTCGCAGGCGATCGAGCGCCGCCGCGCCATCACCGGCACGAACGCGAAGCGGCTCGTGTTCAGCGAAGCAGACGCCCTGCCAGGATTGATTGTGGACCAATACGCGGAACATCTCGTCCTTCAAGTGCGCACCGCCGGCATGGAACGATGGAAACCCGACGTGGTCCAACAGCTGCGCCGGCTCGTACATCCCCGCGGGATCCTGGAGCGCAGCGACAAGGAGTTTCGCGAGGAGGAGGGACTGCCGCCGCTCACTCAGGTCCTCGACGGCACGGTGCCGGAGCGCCTGGAGATCGAAGAGCATGGCCTGCGCTTTTTGGTTGACCCGTACCGCGGACACAAGACAGGATTTTATCTCGACCAGCGGGACACGCGCCAGCTTGTGCGCGGCCTGATCCGTCCGGGTGAGCGCGTGGCCGACGTGTTTGCCTATACCGGAGCGTTCGGGATCGCGGCGGCATCGCAAGACGCGCGGGTCGTGTGCGTGGAGCGCGAGGAAGCGTGCGTGGCGCTGGCGAAAGCGCAGGCGGAGTTGAACCACGTTGATGCACGGATCGAGTGGGTCGCCGGCGACGCCTTCTATTGGCTTGAGGCGAAAGCCAAAAGCCGCGAGCGGTTCAACTGGGTGCTGCTGGACCCGGCCTCGCTGGCGAAAAGCAAAGGCGACGCGCTGAAGGGGCGGCAGGCGCTGCACCATCTGGTCGTCAACGGGCTGCGGATGCTGGAGCCGCACGGCACGCTCGTCCTGAGCCTGTGCACGTACCATTTGCTGAGCATCGCGGAGGAGGTCTTGCGGATTGCCGCGGGCGATTGCGGGATGCGCCTGCGGGTGCGGGCGCTGTCGATGCAGGCGGCGGACCACCCGTGGATCTTGCAAATGCCGATGACCCGCTACCTGGCTACTTGGATCGTGCAGCGCGAGGAATGACGAGCGGCTTGATCCACCAGCAAATGCCGGAGAGCAGCAGCGTCACGACGTAAGAGCACAACAACAGCAGCAGCGCCGCCGTCAGCCCGACTTCCCACGGCACCCCCTGCCCCGAAAGCAGCAGCACCATCGCCGCGTCCTTCGAGCCGATCCCGAGCACGGACACCGTGACGATGCGCGCCGCCACGCGGCTGAGCGCCATGATCTGGCTCACGAGCGGAAACGCCAACGTGACCCCGATGGCGCGCAGCGCAGCGTCCAACTGCAAAAACAGCAGGCTGAACGACAGCGCGGCCAGCGCGAGCGGGACGATCAGGCGCCAAGACGTGAGCTGGCGCATCCCCGCCCAGAACTCGGTCATGTCGACCTGCCAGGGAGAAAGGCGCTGCCACTTGCGGGTAAGCCGGCGCACCGAAAACACCCACAAGGTAATCCCCGCAGCCAGCACCACCAGCCCGATGAGCCCGGTCCACAGCAATTTCTGCACGCCGTAGCGGAATGTCACCTCGGCAAGCAGCGGGATCCCCCAGGCGCCGAACCCGAAGATCGTAATCCAGAACAGGACCTTCTTCATCACGATGCTCGAGAGCGCGTACCCGAAGGTGATGCCGGTATCCATGGAAATGTAGCCGGCCGCGAGGAGCTCACCGGCATGCCCCGGCGTCACCAGGCCGAGATACTGGCTGGCCAGGTAGGTCAGCAGCGTTTTCGGATAAGAGTAGCGGATGCGCTGCATCGCCAGCAGCGATCTCCAGACCAGCGCTTCCAGCAGCAGTTGGCACGGGGTGAGGAGCATGCAAAACCCCAGCCAGCGCAAATCGATCCGGGAGAGCGCCACGCTTTGTGAGCGGGGCAATTGCCACAGCAGGATGGCGATGAACGCGATGATGCCGCCGAGGCGGACCCACCAGACCAGCGAGCCCCGCACCGGCTTGCGGTACTCGTAGGCTGGAACGACGATGCGAGGCGACACGGTTCGAGCAGGCATAGCTCAGACTAACACAACACGGCGGCCCCCACAAGGGACCGCCGTGCGATGGAACGCGTAAATTGGCCGGACGTTTACTGCTGAGGTTGCTCGGCCGGAGTCTCGGTCGCCTCAGGTGCGGGCGCCGGAGCCGGGGCTTCCTCAGAAGCTGGTGCAGGAGCTGGAACGGCTTCAGGCGTTGGCGTGGAGGCCGTTGACGGAGCCGCCTCAGGAACGGAGAGCTTCACGGACACCGCGTGCCGCTTGGCCGTGTTGATGTCGAAATTGTACTCGACCTCGACCGGGCTGCCCGGGGTGAGCGACGTGGCCGGAATTGTCGAGCCGCCTTGCGTGAGCGCGGTGTTGGACGCGAGATAAATCAGCGTTTCAAACCCATAGCGGTCCTTGACCTTCAACTGCTGGGCCGCAGGGTCGCCGGTGTCCACGGACACCACCTCGCCGCTGATAACCAGGGTGGGGAGCGCTTTGACACCCTGGCCGACCTCCGCCGGGGCTGCCGCCACAGGGGCCGCTTCCTCTGCGGAAGCTGACAAGCCACCGATCAGGCTGAGGCTCAACGCGAGCATGACCACGGAAGACTTCATGGAATTCACCTCCTCTATGGACTCGGCCCCGGGAACCGGGGCCGTGAAAGTTAGTATAGCGAGTTGCGCCTGTTTGTCAACCGGACACGAGCTTTCGGAAGTGGCGTGGACCGACTTGCAGGACCCCCGCGCAGGAAGCCGCCGGCAGTGAAGGCTGCTTCACCACGCTGCCGCCAAGCTTTACTCCGCCCTGCCGCAGGAGCCGCCGGGCCTCATTCTTGGTCTTGGCCAGGCCCTGCCCGACCAGCAGCTCGACGAAATCAACCGTGCCATCGGGGCCAGGCGCGACGCGAACCTCCGGCATCTCAGTGGGCGCTTCGCGCTTGGAGAACACCTTGAAGAACTCCGTGCGGGCTTGAGCGGCGGCCTCTTTGCCGTGGTACATGGCGACGAGCGTTTCCGCCAGCTCGGCTTTGGCGTCCCGCGGGTTAATCGCCCGGGTCTTCAGCTGCTGCTCAAGCTCGGCCAGCCGCGCGGCCGGCGCGTCGGTCAACAGCGTGAAATACTTCACGATCAGCCCATCCGGGATCGACATCGTCTTGCCGAACATCTGCTCGGGCGGCTCGCTGATGCCGATGTGGTTGTTGAGCGATTTAGACATCTTCTGTACGCCGTCGGTACCTTCCAGCAGCGGCATGGTGATGACGACCTGCGGCTCCTGGCCGTAGGCCCGCTGCAGGTCGCGGCCGACCAGCAGGTTGAACTTTTGGTCGGTGCCGCCCAGCTCCACGTCGGCTTTGAGCATGACCGAGTCATACCCTTGCATCAGCGGGTAGAACAGCTCCAGCATGCTGACTTCCTGGCCGCCTTTCAGGCGCTTCTCGAAATCATCGCGTTCGATCAGGCGCGCCACGGAGTAGCGAGAAGCGAGCTCGACCAGCTCTTTGAGCCCAAAGGGTTTTTTGCCACCGAACCACTCGCTGTTATAGCGGCGTTGATAGGTGCCTGGTTTGGCCACGTCGAGGATCTTCTTTACCTGGAGATGATACGTCTCAGCGTTGGCTGCCACCTCTTCATGCGTCATGAGCTTGCGCATTTTCGACTGGCCGGAGGGGTCGCCGACGAGCGCGGTGGCGTCCCCGATGAGGAAGACGACCTGGTGGCCGAGGTCTTGGAATTGGCGCAGCTTGCGCAGCAGGACGGTGTGCCCCAGGTGCAGGTCGGGCGCGGTGGGATCGAAGCCGGCTTTAATGACCAGAGGACGCGGCTGCGCAAGCTTTGCGCGCAGCGCGTCCTCGCTGATGATCTCGACAGCGCCCCGCCGGATCGCGTCCAGCGGATTGCCACTACTCATGGGGTGGAAGCGGGCGGCAGGTTCTTGTTGCTGAGGCCGATCTTGCGCTCCAGCTCATCGAGCTTGATGACCTGGGCGCGCACCTTCGAGCCGACCTTGTAGCGCTCGTCGAGCTTCTCGCTTGGCCCCAGATCAAGCTCTGAAAGGTGCATGAGGCCTTCGACGTCCTTGGAGATTTCCACGAAGAGCCCGAAGCCGGCGACCTTGGTGACCGTCCCCTCGACGACCGAGCCCATCTGGAACTGCTGGGTCAGCTGCGACCAGGGGTCGGGCATCAGCTGCTTCATGCCCAGCGTGATGCGGTGGTTGTCCGGCTCGCAGGTCAGGATGACCACGTCGACCATCTTGCCCTTCTTGAGGACCTCGGAGGGATGGTTGATCTTGCGGGTCCAGGAGATGTCCGCGTTGTGCAACATGCCCTCAAGCCCGTCTTCGAGCTCGACGAACGCGCCGTAGTCGGTCAATTGGCGCACGCGGCCCACGACCTTGGTGTCCGGCTTGTATTTCTCCGTCGCGGTCTGCCATGGGTCGCCGCTGGCCTGGCGCATGCCAAGCGAGAGGCGCTGGTTCTTCGCGTCCACCGCCAGCACGACCGCCTCGATCTCTTCGCCGACCTTGAGCAATTCAGACGGATGGTTGATGCGCTTCGACCAGGAGAGCTCTGAGATGTGGACCAACCCCTCGATCCCCGGCTCCACCTCCACGAACGCGCCGTAGGGCACGAGGT
The DNA here is from genome assembly GCA_002796105.1 of Candidatus Omnitrophica bacterium CG11_big_fil_rev_8_21_14_0_20_63_9. Taxonomy (GTDB): domain Bacteria; phylum Omnitrophota; class Gorgyraeia; order Aquiviventales; family Aquiviventaceae; genus 21-14-0-20-63-9. The sequence goes on from PCVX01000081.1 coordinate 14,905, forward strand.
TGACGACCTTGCCCTTGATCTTTGTCGTCACAGGATACTTCTCTTCGGCATGCTGCCAGGGGCTCGGGAAGAGCTGTTTGAGGCCGAGCGACACCTTGTTCGCCTGCCGGTCGACCGCCAGCACCACGACGTCGAGCTGCTGGCCGACCGCCAAGACGTCCGAGGGATGGCCGATGCGGCCCCAGGAAATGTCGCCGATGTGCAGCAGCCCGTCGATGCCGCCCAAGTCGATGAAGGCGCCGAAATCGGTGAGGTTCTTCACCGTCCCGCTGCGCCGCTCGCCGACCGTCAGCGACTCGATGAGCTTCTGGCGGACCTGGTCCTTCTCCTTGACGAGGTAATCGCGGTGCGAGACGACGATGTTCTTGCGCGCGCGGCTGATCTTCAGGATGATGAACTTCAGTTGCTGGCCGACGAGCGCATCGAGGTTGGCATAGCCCTTGAAGGAGGCCAGCGAGGCGGGCATGAACGCTTCGATGCCGATGTCCACCATCAGGCCGCCCTTGACCTTGCGGGCGGGCCGGCCGTCGATGATGTCGCCTTCCTTGAAGTTGTTGACGATCCGCTCCCACCCCTTCTGGCGGTCGGCCTTGTGCTTGGAGAGGATGACCATCCCCTGCTCATCCTCGACGTTCTCGACGTAGACTTCGACTTCGTCGCCGACCTTCAGGCTCGCCGGGTCGCTGAATTCGGACCGGGAGATGAGCCCTTCGGACTTGAAGCCGATGTCCACGAGGACATCCTGCTGGGTGAGGTTGATGATGCGGCCTTTGACGATCTGGCCTTCGGTGATGACGCGCAGGCTCTGGGCGTACAATTCGGACAGATTGGCGGACGGGGCGGTTTCCAGGGTTGGGTTCATCGGATCTCGACTATCTGTGGGAAGGTTGTCAGACATCCTTCCAAGGCTCCACAAGCAAGGCCCGCCAGCTCCGAGTGACTTCATCGGCCAGTTCTTGGTGGCGATGACGGCGGGCAACCATCTCAGGTCGATTCAGCGATTCCGGGGAGACAACCGTGCTCGACGACCGAGGCGACCCAGTATACGGAATCGACGGTCCGAACGCAACCCGAATTTTCGCCCGGTGCAGCCGGCGGTCGTGGGGCGGCAGCGCCTCGAAGGTCCCCCGGATCAGGACCGGCACGATGGGCACGCGCGCGCTGGTGGCGATCACCCCGACCCCGCGCTTGGCGCTCCCCAACTGGCCGGAAAACTGCCGGCCGCCTTCAGGGAAGATCGCCACAACCTCGCCGCGGCGCAGCCGGGCGACCGCCTCGCGGATCGCCTCAAGGTCCCCTTCCCCTCGCTGGAGCGCAATCACATGCACGCCGCGCATGAACACCCCCAGCAAGAGATGCCTGAAGAGGTTCTCGCGCGCCATAAACCCGACTGGTCGAGGGCAAGCGGCCCCGATGACCGGCGGGTCGAGGTAGCTGAGATGATTGGCGGCGAGAAGGTAGCCGCCATGCGCCGGCAGGTGGTGGCGTCCACGGACTTCAAATCCGAACCCGGCGCGGAAAAAGACTCGAAGAAGAAATCGGACGGTGTAGTAAAACCAGTATCTCATCCGGTGCGGCTTCGCACATGCTCCAGCATCACCCGCACCACCTCCGGAGCCGCCAGATGGGAGGTGTCGATCGCGATGGCGCCTTCGGGCCGCACCAGGGGCCCGACGCGGCGCGTCCGGTCCAGGCTGTCGCGGAAATGGAGCTGCTCTTGCACCTGCTGCAGCGGCGTTTCGCGGCCATACACCAAGGCCAGCTCTTCCTGCCGGCGGCGGGCCCGGATGGCGGGATTGGCGTCGAGGAAAAATTTGTACGGCGCATAGGGAAACACGACCGAGCCGGTGTCGCGGCCCTCGACGACCACGCCGTGCTTGTCGGCCAGCCTGCGCTGCAGCTCGACCATCGCCGCCCGGATGTCCGTATGCTGCGAGACCTGCGCGGCCGCCTCCGACACCTCTTCGGTGCGGATCTGCTTGGTCACCTCGCGGCCGTCGAGGAACACCTGCAGCTCGCCCTCATCGGTCTGTTGCAGGTGCAACGGCAGCTTCTTGGCCATGGCGATGAGCTGCTTCACGTCGGTGACGGGGTTGACGTTCGCTTGGGTGGCGGCATAGGCGAGCGACCGGTACGTCGCGCCGGTATCCAGGTACATGATGCCCAGCGCTTTGGCCAGCAGCTTCGCGACGGTGCTCTTGCCCACCCCGGCAGGCCCGTCGATGGTGACGATCATGGGGCCGGTCGCAGAAGACGGCGGCTTGCTACGCGTCCAAGCCATCGAAGTGGAGGCGTTTGGTTTGCGCCTGGATGAGGAACCGCCGCAGCGCATCGCGCCGCCCGGATCGCACGTGCGAACGCAGCGCGCGCCACGACCGCTCAAAGCGCGCCATCGCCGAGAGCAGCTCCTTGCGATTGGCCAGCAGAATGTCATCCCACAGTTCTGGGTCGCTTTTGGCGATGCGGGTCATATCGAGCAGGCTGGGCGGGGCGCGCCGAAACGGCTTGATCTCGACGCTACGTGAAAGACAGTAGGCCAGCGCGTGGGGCAAGTGGCTGGTCGAGGCCAACAGCCGATCATGCGCCTGCGGACTCATCGTGATCACGTCGCTGCCCAGCGCCCGCCAAAACCGCCGGGCGCGCGAGAGGGCCGCGGACGGTGTTCGGGGAGTTGGGGTCAGCACGCAGACGGCATCTTCGAACAACGTGGCGCTCGCTGCGGCCAGTCCTCGCTTCTCGGAGCCAGCGATTGGATGCGCGCCGATAAATGCGACACCGTCAGGCATTTCCTTCTGGGCGACGCGCACGATGGCAGCCTTGGTGCTGCCCACGTCCATCACGAAGGCGCCGGGTTTGAGCCATCTGGAAAAGAGGGCGGCGAACGGCGCAATCGTGTCCACGGGCGTGGCGATCACCAACAGATCCGCGCCGCGCAGGGCACGCTTGGGGTCTGTCTCGCCGCGATCAATGACCCCACGGCGGCGGGCGGCGAGAAGGGTTGGGCGCTTTCGACCGAGGCCGATCACCTCGCGCGCCAGCCGCCGGCGCTTGATCGCCATGCCCAGCGACCCGCCGATTAACCCAAGCCCTACAATCGTCACCTGGCGAAATAATGCCATGATCACACTTAGGGGCGTGGGAGAACAGACTTTCCCCCGCCCCCTGTCTCCCGCCCCCTGCCCCTGAGGTTATTTTTTCTCATAGGGTGCGGCCGACGGCGCGGGCGACTTTGCCCATTTCCACCATGACGCGCGCGAATTTCTTGGGCAGCAGCGACTGCGGCCCGTCCGAGAGTGCCACTTCCGGGTTGTTGTGCACCTCGATCATCACGCCATCCGCGCCCGCCGCGATGCCCGCCTTGGCCATCGGCTCGACGTACTCCCATGAGCCGGTGCCATGGCTGGGATCGACGATGATGGGCAGGTGCGAGAGGTGCTTGATCACCGGAATGGCGTTCAAATCGAGCGTGAAGCGCGTCGTGGTCTCGAACGTGCGGATGCCCCGCTCGCACAGGATCACGTTGAAGTTGCCCTGGCTGAGGATGTACTCCGCCGCGAGCAGGAACTCGGTAATCGTGGCCGACAGGCCGCGCTTCAGGAGG
>PCVX01000043.1 GCA_002796105.1 Candidatus Omnitrophica bacterium CG11_big_fil_rev_8_21_14_0_20_63_9
CCTCCGCGGGTACATGACCACCATCCACTCCTACACGAACGACCAGCGCCTGCTCGACCTTGCGCACAAGGACCTGCGCCGGGCGCGCGCGGCGGCACTCTCGCTCATCCCCAGCTCCACCGGGGCGGCGAAAACCGTCGGCGTGGTGTTCCCGGAGCTCAAGGGGAAGATCGACGGCACCTCGATCCGCGTGCCGACCCCGAATGTGTCTATCGTCGATCTCTCCTGCCAGGTGGAAAAGCCCACGACGGTCGAGGAAGTAAACGCCGCGTTCCAGAAGCAGGCCGAGGGGCCGCTGAAGGGCATCCTCGAGTACAATACCGCCCCGCTGGTCTCGAAGGACTTCAACGGCGACCCGCACTCCTCGATCTTCGACGCGACGATGACTGCGGTGATCGATAAGACGCTCATCAAGGCGTTCGGCTGGTACGACAACGAGTGGGGCTATTCCAACCGCGTGGTGGACCTCATCGAGTACATCGCGAAGAAGGGCCTGGCATCCAGCTCGCCCGCTACGGCCAAAGCGACGGCGGGCGTTTGAGGCGTCAACAGTCGATAGTCCACCGTCCACAGAACGGCTGTGGACCGTGGTCCATGGACTGCGGACGCATGAGGCAATGATGAAACAAACTGTGAAAAATGTGAATATTCGGGGCAAGCGGGTCCTGATCCGCGTGGACTTCAACGTCCCGCTGGAGAAGGGCACCGGCAGGATCACGGATGACACGCGCGTCCGCGAGAGCCTGCCCACCATCCAGCACTGCCTCGCGCAAGGCTCGATCGTGATCCTCATGAGCCACCTCGGCCGCCCGGACGGTAAGCGCAACCCCTCCATGTCGCTCGCCCCGGTCGCCGCGCGCCTTGGAGAGCTGCTGGGCAAGCCGGTGGCGTTCGTGGATGACTGCGTCGGCGAGAAGGTTGAGGCGCGCGCCGCGTCGCTGAAGCCGGGCGACGTACTGCTGCTCGAGAACCTGCGCTTTTATGCCGAGGAAGAGAAGAACGACGCGGAGTTTTCAGCGAAGCTCGCGCGCCTGGGACAGGTGTACGTGAACGACGCCTTCGGCACCGCGCACCGCGCGCACGCCTCGACCGAGGGCGTGGCGCGCATCCTGCCGGGCGTGGCCGGCTTCCTCATTGAAAAAGAGATCAAGTATCTCGACGGTGCGCTGACTCATCCTGCGCGGCCCTACGTCGCAATCCTGGGTGGCGCGAAGGTGTCGGACAAGATCGCGGTCATCACGCGGCTGTTGGAGAAGGTCGACAAGCTCCTGGTCGGCGGGGGGATGTCGTACACGTTTTTGAAGGCGCAAGGCCATGCGATCGGCAACTCGCGTTTGGAAAAGGATAAGATCGACCTGGCCAAAGAGCTGCTGGCCAAAGCCGCGCAGCGCAAGGTGGAGTTTCTCCTGCCGGTTGACCACGTGATTACCACCTCGCTTGACGAGGGCAGCCCGGTCCAAACGGTGCCGGTCGGCAAGATTCCTGAGGGCTGGGAAGGGGTCGATATCGGCCCTGAGACCCGCAAGCGGTTTGCCGAGGCGCTCAAAGGTGCCAAGACAGTGGTCTGGAACGGCCCGCTGGGCGTGTTCGAGCAGCCGCGCTTTGCGGAAGGCAGCAAGGCGATTGCGCAGACGCTCGCCGGGCTCGGGGCCACGACCGTCATTGGCGGTGGTGATTCGGCGGCGTGCGTGCAGCAGCTCGGGCTGGCCGGCAAGATGAGCCACATTTCGACCGGCGGCGGCGCCTCGCTGGAATTTCTTGAAGGCAAGGTGCTGCCGGGCATCGCGGTCCTGCAGGATGCGGCCGCGAGTCAACCGGCCGTGACGTCGCCCCGCTGATGCGCAAGCCGATCGTCGCCGGCAACTGGAAGATGCACCTGACGCTGGCCGAGGCGTCCAACCTGGTCCAACAATTGAAGGGGTCGTGCGAGAGCGATGCGGTCGAGGTGGCGGTATGCCCGCCGTTTACCGCGCTTTCCACGGTAGGCCAGCTCCTGAAAGGCTCGCGCATCGGATTGGGCGCGCAGGATCTGTTTTGGGAGGCGCAGGGTGCCTTTACCGGCGAAGTATCGCCGGCGATGCTCGCCGATGCGGGATGCCGCTACGTCATCATCGGCCACTCGGAGCGCCGCACGCATTTCGGCGAAACAGATGCCATGGTGCAGCGCAAGCTTGCCGCGGCCATGGCAAATGGCTTAACGCCTATTGTGTGCATCGGAGAGACTCTGGCCGAACGAGACGGTGGAAAAACCTTTGAGACTTTGACGAAGCAACTTTCCGGCGCGTTTGCCTCATGCGAGGGGTGGGATTGTGGCAAGATCATCGTGGCCTATGAGCCGGTATGGGCGATCGGCACCGGCCGCAACGCGACGCCGGAGCAGGCCCAGGAGGCGCACGCGTTCATCCGCCAATGGATCGGCAAGCGCTGCGGCGCGGAGGCGGCGGAGGCCATGCGGATTCAATACGGCGGCAGCGTGAATGCTGGCAACGCCGCCATCCTGCTGCAGCAGCCGGATGTCGACGGCGCGCTTGTGGGGGGAGCCAGCTTAAAGGCCGACGCGTTCGGTACGATCGTCAAAGCGGCGGCTGCGAGTCAAACAAAGGTGGTTAACCGATCATGATGTACGGCTTTCTACTGGTGGTCCATGTCTTGGTGGCGATTTTTCTGATCGGCGTGGTGCTCTTGCAGGGCGGCCGCGGCAGTCTCGGTGAGGCGCTTGGCGGCGCGGCGGCGCAATCGCTCTTTGGCGGCGGTGCCAACGTCGTCATGACCCGCGTCACCGCGGTGTGCGCTGGGCTGTTCATGGTCACGTGCCTCTCGCTGGCTTCGCTCTCGACCGCTCAAGGCCCATCGGTGATGGACCAGCTGGAGCAGTTCCAACAGCAGGTCCCGCTCACGCCGGAAGGCCAGGTGCCTGCACCTGCAACGTCCATTCCGGAATCGACGGCTCCCGCGCCCATCGCGCCGACCGAGTCCACCAGCACCCCGTAACGGAGGTTCGCCGTGCTGCACCGCCCGCTGACGTGGGTTGCCTGCTGCTCGCTGCTGCTGGCTCAAGCCTGCTCCAAACCCACGCCGCCTGAGCCGCCCCAGGCCGAACCTTCCACCACGTCATCCTTCGCTCCATCGCCCAGGCACGGCGGCAAGATCGTCCTCGCGACGATCTCCGACCCCAAGTCGTTCAACCCCATCGTCGCCAAAGAAACCTCCACGACCGCCGTCACCAACCTGATCTTCGAAGGGCTGACCAAGACGAACGGCGTGACGACCGAGGTGGAGCCGTCGCTGGCGTCCTCCTGGGACATCAGCGAGGACGGCCTGCGCTGGACGTTCCATCTGCGCGAAGAAGTGCGCTGGTCTGACGGGCAGCCCTTTACCGCGGAGGACGTCGTCTTCACGTTCGAGCAGCTCATCTACAACCCGGACGTGCCTGCCAGCTCCCGCGACATCTTCACGATCGATGACAAACCGATCCAGGTGAAGGCGTTCGACGCGCACACGGTGGAATTCACGCTGCCGGTGCCGTTCGCGCCGTTCCTGCGCGCCCTGGGACAGGAGATCCTGCCGGCGCACAAGCTGCGCGAGATCGTCAAGGCCGGCGCGTTTCCTTCGGCCTGGGGGCTGGATGCGCCCGCCGAGGAGATCGTCGGGACCGGCCCCTTCAAGCTCTCCGCCTATTTGCCGGGGCAGTACGTGCGTTTCGTGCGCAACAACCGGTACTGGCGGCAAGATGCCGAGGGGCGCCCGCTGCCGTATCTCAACGAAGTGCGCATGCTCATCGTCCAAACGCAGGATGTGGAGCTGCTGAAGTTCCAGGAGGGTGAGCTGGACGTGTATGGCATGCGCGCGGCGGACTTCGCGCTCCTCAAGCCGGGCGAAGCCAAGGGCAGCTACACCATCTACGAGCTGGGCCCGGGGTTTGGCAGCAGCTTCATCTTCTTTAACCTGCATCCCGGCACGAACCCGCAGACCAACACCCCGTACGTGCCGCCGCACAAGCTGGCGTGGTTCCAGGACGCGCGCTTTC
>PCVX01000032.1:0-285 GCA_002796105.1 Candidatus Omnitrophica bacterium CG11_big_fil_rev_8_21_14_0_20_63_9
TGAAAAGGCTGCAGCCTTTGCTTTTCCGCATTTTCGAACCACGAAGCCGGTTCCCACTGTCGCTGAAAATGCTTTAGTGTCCGGCGCAAACAAAAGGAGGTCTTCATGTCTGGCAAGGTCATCGCGATTTCGGGCGCGTTCGGTATTCTGGGTGAGGCCGCCGTCAGGCTGGCCAAAAAGCAGGGCTGGACCGTCGTGGCGATCGACCGGGCGAATGCGCCGCGCGAGACTTTCCCCACCGGCATTGATCAGCGTAGCGGTATTGATCTTACTGATGCCGAAACG
>PCVX01000032.1:380-4030 GCA_002796105.1 Candidatus Omnitrophica bacterium CG11_big_fil_rev_8_21_14_0_20_63_9
GTTCACGCTCTCCGGCGGCGAAAAGCGGCGGCTGGAAATCACGCGTGCGCTCGTCACCAACCCGCAGTTCATCCTGCTGGACGAGCCGTTTTCCGGGATCGATCCGATCACCGTGTTTGAAGCGCAAGAAATCATCCGCGAGCTGCGGCGGCGCGGACTGGGCATTTTGCTGACCGACCATAACGTGCGTGAGACGCTGGAGATCACCGATCGGGCCTACGTCATGGCCGAAGGGCGCGTGCTGATTGCCGGCACCGCCCACGAACTGATCACCGATCCCCGCGCTCGGGAAATCTACCTGGGCGAGAAGTTTCGTCTGTAACTCGAGCGTCGATCCAACCCCATAGAGAGACGAAGAGATGGCCTTGTTCCGCAAAACTGCGTCACCCCCAGCCGCGACGGACCGCGCCTCGATCACCGAGACCGCTCCGTGCCAAAAATCCGTGCGCGTACGCGTCACGCCCGATGTCCTTGCCCCGCTGCGCAGCACCATCGTCGCCGAGTTCGCCCGCCAGGCCACGCTGCCCGGGTTTCGCAAAGGCAAGGCGCCCGCCGATCTCATAGAGCGGCAGTACGGCAAGGAGATCCACGATGAAACGCTCCACCGGGCGACCCGGCAGGCGTTCGAGCAGGTGACGAAAGAGCATCAGCTCAAGCCGGTGGGCCCCTTTGAAGTCACCAAGGCCGACTACGCCGACGCGCAGGGATTGACGCTGGAAGCGCTCGTCGAGGTCGAGCCGGCGTTCGCGCTGGGCCAGTACAAAGGGCTTGCGCTGAAGCGGCCGCCGGTGGAGGTAACCCCGGATGACCTGGACCGCTCGCTGAAGAACCTGCAGGAGTCGATGGCGCAGCTGGTGCCCAAGGCCGAGGGGCAGGAAGAGAAAGAGCGGAAGGTTCCGGCGCTGGATGACGAGCTCGCGAAGGATCTTGGCTTTAAGACGCTCGAAGAGTTGAAGGGCCACGTCGAGGCGAAGCTGCGCGAATCACGGCGCGCCGCCCAGAGCCAAGCCCTCGAGAACGATTTGTGCGAAGAGCTGCTGCGCCGGCATGCCTTCGATGTGCCGCCTCGCTTGGTGGCGCGGCAGACCGAGCGGCTCGCGCGCGATTTCAAGGTGCGGCTGATGCTCTCCGGCAAGACCGAAGCTCAGGTAGAAGACGAGGCGCCCACGTTCACGGAGCAGCTGCGCACCAGCGCCGAGCGGCTCGTCAAGCTGGGCTTTCTGCTGGACCGCATCGCCGAGCAGGAATCCATCTCGGTGACGCAGGATGAGCTGGTCGCGCGATTGTGGCAGCTCTCGCAGCGGTGGAAGAAGGACCCTGCGGAGGTTCGCAAATTCTTTGACAGCCACGACCTGTGGCCCTCGGTGGTTTCGACGATCCGACAAGAGAAAACGATCACCTGGTTGCTTTCGGCGGCATCCATTGAAGACGGCGCAGCGGTTGCGGCACCAACAGCTCACAAGGGGGGCGGGGCATGACGAGTGAAGGGCAAGTCCTGGTACCGATGGTGGTCGAACAATCTCCGCGCGGAGAGCGGGCCTATGATATCTACTCCCGCCTGCTCAAGGACCGCATCATCTTCATCGGCACGCCCATCGACGATGTCATCGCTAACCTCATCATCGCGCAAATGCTCTTTTTGCAAAACGAGGACCCGGACAAAGAGATCAGCATCTACATCAACAGCCCGGGCGGGTCGGTGACCGCGGGGTTGGCGATCTACGACACCATGCAGTTCGTCAAGCCGGCGGTGGCGACCTATTGCGTCGGCCAGGCGGCGAGCATGGGCGCGCTTTTGCTGTGCGCCGGCACCAAAGGCAAGCGTTTCGCGCTGCCGGATGCGCGCATCATGATCCACCAGCCCTGGGGCGGGGTGCAGGGGGCGGCCTCGGACATCTCGATCCAGGCGCGGGAGATTCTGCGGCTGCGCGAGAAGATCAACGAGCTGCTCGTCAAGCACACCAGCCAGCCGCTGGAGAAGATCGAAAAGGATACGGATCGCGATTACTTCATGTCCGCCGAGGAGGCGAAAACGTACGGCATCGTCGACGAAGTGATCTACGGCAAACCGCATAAAAAATAATGGGGCACGGGTCGTGGGGCGCGGGGCAAGGGAAAGACATCCGCTCCCTCGCCCCCTGTCTCCCGCCCCTTACCCCTACGGCTAGAGGAGTATTGCATGGCACGCGCTGACATTCTATTGACCCCAGGGCCGACACCGTTGCCCCCGCAAGTGCGGGAAGCGCTCGCGCGGCCCATCATCCACCATCGCACGAGCCAGTACCGGACGCTGTTTAAGCGCGCGCTGCAGGGCATGCAGCAGGTGATGGAAACGAGCCAGCCCATCGCGTGTTTGACCAGCTCCGGCACCGGCGCCATGGAAGCCGCGGTCGTCAACCTGCTCTCGCCCGGTGATGAAGCCGTCGTGCTGCTGGGCGGAAAGTTCGCCGAGCGCTGGCAGGGCCTGTGCAAGGCCTACGGCATCACCGCGATCACGGTGCCGGTGGCCTACGGCGATGCGGTCGAGCCGGGCGCGGTGGGCAAAGCGCTGGCCGCTCATCCGAAGGCCAAGGCGGTCTTTGCGACGCTGTGCGAAACGTCCACCGGCGTCGTGCACGATATCCAGGCCATTGCGGCCATCACGCGCAAGAGCCCGGCCGTCCTGGTCGTCGATGCGATCAGCGGCCTGGTGGCCGATCCGTGCCCCGCGGATGCGTGGGGGGTCGACGTGGTCGTCACCGGATCGCAAAAGGGCTTGATGCTTCCGCCGGGGCTGGCATTCATCAGCTTGAGCCAGCGCGCGCTGGACCTGGTCAGCCAGTCCAAGACGCCGCGGTTCTACACCGATCTGCGGCTGTACCAGAAAGCGCTCACCGATGACGACACGCCCTTCACGTCCGCCGTATCGTTGGTCGTCGCGCTCGACGAGGCGCTCAAGATCGTGCTGGAGCGCGGTCTGCCACAGACCATCGAGCGCTGCGCGCTGATGGCGAAGGCGACGCGAACCGGCGCCGAAGCGCTAGGCCTGACGCTGTTTGCCAAGCGGCCGTCGAACGGTGTCACGGCGATCAATGCGCCCGCCGGCATCGATGGCAAGCAGATTCCCAAGCTGATGTACGACCGCTCGAAGGTCATGGTGGCCGGCGGCCAGGGCGAGATGGCGGGCAAGCTGTTCCGCTTCGCCCACATGGGCTATATTTCACCAGAGGACGTGCTAGCCGGGTTCGCCGCGCTGGAAGACGCGCTGGGCGCGCTGGGCTACAAGTTCACCCCGGGCAGCGGGATCAAGGCGGCGCAAGCGGTGTTCGCACAGCCGGCGGTTGCCGGGGCGGTGCGCTGATGGCGAAGCTTAAAGTCCTCATCGCCGATCATCTCTCGGAAGACGGCATCAAGATCCTCAAGGACGAGCCAGACCTGACGGTGGACGTGAAGACCGGCTTGTCCAGCAAGGATCTGGCGGAGATCGTCGGGCCGTATGACGGACTGGTCGTGCGCAGCGCCACCAAGGTGACCGCCGAAGTCATCCAGAAAGCCGACCACCTCAAGGTCATCGGCCGCGCCGGCGTGGGGTTGGACAACGTCGACGCCGACGCCGCCACCAAGCGCGGCATCATCGTGATGAACGTGCCCGCGGGCAACACGATCTCCAC
>PCVX01000010.1:0-411 GCA_002796105.1 Candidatus Omnitrophica bacterium CG11_big_fil_rev_8_21_14_0_20_63_9
GCTGAGGCGCGTGGCCAAGTCGCACAACCTGACCAACGAGACGTACGCGCACATCGTCAAGGTGCTCGGCCGCCAGCCGACGATGACCGAAGTCGGCATCTTCGGCGTCATGTACTCCGAGCACTGCTCCTATTGCAGCTCCAAGCCGTACCTGAAGACGTTTCCCACCAAAGGCGCGCGCATCCTCGTGCCCGCCGGCAAAGAGAACGCGGGTGTTGTGGATCTCGGCGACGGACTGGCCGTCGCCTTTAAATGCGAAAGTCATAACCACCCCTCGGCGGTGGAGCCGGTGCAGGGCGCGGCGACCGGGGTCGGCGGCATCATCCGCGACATCTTCACGATGGGGGCCCGGCCGATCGCGGTGCTGGACTCGCTGCGGTTCGGCCCGCTCGATGATGCACGAACGCGTTT
>PCVX01000010.1:425-17430 GCA_002796105.1 Candidatus Omnitrophica bacterium CG11_big_fil_rev_8_21_14_0_20_63_9
TGGTGGAGGGGATCGCCAGCTACGGCAACTGCGTGGGCGTGCCGACGGTCGGCGGAGAGATCATGTTCGAGCGCTCCTACCGGGAAAACCCGCTGGTCAACGTCATGTGCATCGGGCTAGTCTCCAACCGCAAGATCGCGCACGCCGCGGCCGGCGGGGTCGGCAACCCGGTGCTGTACGTCGGCTCTTCGACCGGCCGCGACGGCCTGGGTGGGGCCAGCTTCGCGTCGCGCGAGCTGGTCAACGGCGACGCAGACCGTCCGGCGGTGCAGATCGGCGATCCCTTTACCGAGAAATGCTTGATCGAAGCGACGCTGGAAGCGCTCCAGACCGGCGATGTGGTCGGCATCCAGGACATGGGCGCGGCTGGGCTGACCTGCTCGACGTGCGAAATGCCGGCGCGTGCTGGCCTCGGCATTGAGATCGACGTGGCGAGGGTGCCTCGGCGCGAGGAGGGCATGACGCCGTACGAGGTGATGCTCTCCGAGTCGCAGGAACGGATGCTGCTCGTCGTGAAGCGGGGCCGCGAGAACCGCATCAAGCAGCTCTTCGCCAAGTGGGGATTGAACGCGGTGGAGATCGGCCGGGTGACCAAGGATGGCCGCATGCGCGTGCGGGACGGCGAAACAGTTGCGGCCGACATCCCGGTAGACGCGCTCACGGACGACGCGCCGGTCTATTACCGCCCGGTGCGACGGCCCCGGTATCTCGCGAAAGCGCAGCAGCTGGTCCTGAGCCGCGTGAGCGAGCCGCGCGATTACGCCGGCGTGCTGACGCAGCTGCTTGGCGCCCCAACAATCGCGGATAAATCTTACGTATTCGAACAATACGACCACATGGTTCAAACGAATACCGTCACGTTGCCTGGCCGATCCGATGCGGCGGTGCTGCGGCTCAAAGGCACCGACCGGCTGCTCGCTGCGACCACGGACGGCAACGGCCGCTACTGCTATCTCGATCCGTACGAGGGCGGTAAGGCCGCCGTGGCTGAGGCGGCGCGCAACCTGGTCTGCGTCGGAGCCGAACCGCTGGCCGTCACCGACTGTTTGAACTTCGGCAGCCCGCAGGACCCGGAGATCATGTGGCAGTTTAAGGAGTGCGTGCGCGGGATCAGCGATGCGTGCCGCGCGTTTGGTACCCCCGTGACCGGCGGAAATGTGAGTTTCTATAACGAAGGGCCAAATGGTGCGGTCGATCCCACGCCGGTCATCGGCATGATCGGCGTGATCGAGCAAGGCGGAGCGATTACGAGCAGCTTCAAGCGCGAAGGTGAGGCGATCCTGCTGTTTGGCGAGACGCGCGAGGAATTGGGCGGCAGCGAGTACCTTGCCATCATCCACGGGCGCAAGGCGGGCAAGTCGCCGCGTGTCGATCTGGCCGCTGAGCGCTCACTCCAGCAACTCATGGTCAAGGCGGCGCGCCAAGGCTGGCTCAGCTCGGCGCACGACTGTTCCGACGGCGGGTTGGCGATCGCGCTGGCCGAGAGCTGTATGACGGACGACGACCGGCTGATGGGTGCCACGATACGCGCAGAAGCGATTATCCGCAGCCCGCAGAAGATTCGCATCGATGCGCTGCTCTTCGGCGAGTCAGCCGGGCGCATCGTGGTGAGCTGCGGTCGCGGCTTCATCGAGCCGCTGCTGGCGCTGGCCAAGCAGTTGGGCGTGCCAGCCGCCGAGATCGGCAAGGTCGGCGGCACGCGTCTGATCATTGGTTCTTGGATCGATGCCCCCATCGAGGATCTGAGCACATCTTGGCGCGCGGCTTTATCCAAGGCGCTCCACTCATGAACGAGTCGGTCAAACACTATTGCGGGCTGTTCGGCATCCACGGCCATCGCGACGCCGCACGGCTGACGTATCTGGGCCTCTACTCGCTGCAGCACCGCGGCGAGGAAGCCGCCGGCATCGTCACGTTCGACGGCAAGACGATGAATGCGCACAAGGCGATGGGGCTGGTTTCCGAAGTGTTCGATGAGAAGACGCTGCACCAGCTGCCGGGCCGCATGGCGATCGGCCACACGCGCTATTCCACGACCGGCTCCAGCACCTTGAAGAATTCGCAGCCATTGGTCGTCAGCTATGCGAAAGGGTCGCTGGCGGTGGCGCACAACGGCAACCTCGTCAACGCCTTCGAGTTGCGCCAGCAGCTGGAGGCGAACGGGTCGATCTTTCAAACGACGGTGGATTCCGAAATCATCCTGCACCTGCTGGCGCGCTCGACGAATAAAACGTTCCAAGAAGACCTCAGCGAATGTTTGCCGCTCTTGCAGGGCGCGTTCTCGCTGCTGTTCATGACGGAGCGCGAGCTGATCGGGGCCCGGGATCCGAACGGCTTCCGGCCGCTGTGCATCGGCCGGCTGAACAACGCCTACGTGCTGGCTTCAGAAACGTGCGCGTTGGACATCATCGGGGCGAAATTCCTGCGCGAGGTCAACCCGGGCGAGGTCGTGGTCATCGGCCCGGATGGGATGCGCTCGCTCAGCCCCTTTAAGCCGAAGCAGCGCTCGCACTGCCTCTTCGAGCATGTCTACTTCTCGCGCCCGGACTCCTACGTCTTCGGCGAGAGCGTCCAGTCGGTGCGCATCAAGCTGGGGCGTCAGCTCGCCCGGGAGTACCCGGTGCAGGCGGACCTGGTGATGCCGATCCCGGACTCGGGCAACTTCGCAGCGCTCGGCTACAGCCAGGAATCCAAGATTCCCTACGCGATCGGGATGATCCGCAACCACTACGTCGGGCGCACGTTCATCCAGCCGGCGCAGGAGATCCGCGACCTGAAAGTGCGCGTGAAGTTCAACCCGATCAAGGAGATCATCAAAGGCCAGCGGCTCGTCATCGTGGATGACTCCATCGTGCGCGGCACGACGACCCGCGCGCGCGTGAAGAGCCTGCGCGAGGCCGGAGCGAAAGAGATCCACCTGCGGGTGAGCTGCCCGCCGACGAAATTCGCCTGCTTCTACGGCATCGATTTCCCCAAGCGCAAAGAGCTCATCGCTAACACGAAGACGCTCGATGAGATCCGCCAGTTCATCGGGGTCGACAGCCTGGGCTACCTGTCGCTGGAAGGGCTGATGAAAGCGGTGAAGCGGCCGGACGACTATTGCACCGCCTGCTGGAGCGGGCAGTACCCCATCCCCTTCGGCGATGAGGGCGATAAGTTCGCTCTCGAAAAGCACGCCGGCCAGGGGTCCGAAAACTGCTGATGGCCGGCGCGGTGACGTATCGCCGGGCCGGCGTCGATATCGCGGCTGCGGATGGCTGGCTTGCGCGGATGCAGCCGCTCATCCGCACGACGATGCGGCCGGAAGTCTTGCGCGACCGGGGCCAGTTCGCCGGGCTGTTCCGCCTGCCGCCGGGGCGGTGGCGCAACCCGGTCCTGGTGGCTTCCACGGACGGCGTCGGCACCAAACTGAAAGTTGCGCAGCTGGCCGGCCGGCATGAAGATATCGGGGTGGATGCCGTGGCCATGAACACCAACGACATCCTGGTATACGGGGCCGAGCCGTTGTTCTTTTTGGACTATCTCGCGGTCGGACGGATCCAACCGAAGCTGATGAGCGCGCTGCTGCGCGGCATCGTGCGGGGGTGCCGCGAGAGCGGCTGTGTGCTGTTGGGCGGCGAGACCGCGGAGATGCCCGGGCTGTACGGTGAAGGCGAGTATGACGTGGCCGGGTTTTGCGTCGGGGTGGTGGAGCAATCCCGGCTGCTGGACGGATCGCGCGTGCGCGCAAATGACGTGATCATCGGCCTGGCGTCCAATGGGGTGCACGCCAACGGGTTTTCGCTGGTGCGCCGGGCGCTGAGCGCGCCGCAGCTGAAGCGGCTAGCCCCGCAGCTGCTGCGGCCGACGAGGATTTACGTCAAGCCGGTGCTGGAGCTGCTGCGGCACGTGCGCGTGCATGCGATCGCGCACGTCACCGGCGGCGGGCTGGCGCGCCGCCTCCCCAGCCTCGTGGCCAAGACGCGCGGCATGCGCGCGCGCCTGACGCCGGGGAGCTGGCGGGTTCCCGCGGTCTTTCAGGCGATTCAGCGGTCCGGCGGTATCCGCACGGACGAGATGTACAACACGTTTAATATGGGAATTGGCATGGCGCTTGCGTGCGCGCCCTCGGATGCGGATCGTATCGTGCGCTTTTTCGCGCGCGCGCGCATCAAGGCGTGGCCGATTGGTTACATTGAACGCATAAGGAGTCGATAAGATGCGGGTCCTCGTGGTCGGATCGGGCGGGCGCGAGCACGCGCTCGTGTGGAAGCTGAGCCAGTCGCCGGAGGTCACGAAGCTCTTTTGCGCCCCCGGCAACGGCGGCATCGGCGAACTGGCCGAGCTGGTCGACATCGGCACGGAGGATGTCGAGGCGCTGGCCGAATTCGCCGAGAGCAAGGACATCGACTTGACGGTCGTCGGGCCGGAGTCCTCGCTGGCTAAGGGGATCGTGGACCTCTTTGAGAAGCGGGGGTTGCGCATCTTCGGCCCCTCCAAGGCGGCCGCACGGTTGGAGTCCAGCAAGGCATTCGCGAAGAACCTCATGAAGAAGTACCACATCCCGACGGGCCAATTCGCGATCTTCGACGATCCGCAGGCGGCGCGCGCGTACGTGCGGCAGCTGGGCGCGCCGATCGTCGTGAAAGCGGACGGGCTGTGCGGGGGCAAAGGCACGATCGTCGCGCAAACGCTCAGCGAAGCGCTCGGGGCGATTGATTTGCTGATGGAAGACCGCATTTTCAAGCAGGCGGGAGAGCGCATCGTCGTTGAGGAGCGGCTGGTGGGCGAGGAGGTGTCGTTTCTCGTGATTACCGACGGCGTCACCGCGCTGCCGCTGCTGCCGGCGCAGGACCACAAGCGCGTCCACGACGGCGACAAAGGGCCCAACACGGGCGGCATGGGCGCCTACGCCCCGGCTCCCATCGTCGATGCGGCGCTGAGCGCGCAGGTGATGGAGCAGATCATCCTGCCGACCATCCGGGGCATGGCCAGCGAGGGGTTGAGCTTCAGCGGCGTGCTCTTCGCCGGCCTGATGCTGACCAGCGATGGGCCGAAGGTGCTGGAGTTCAACGTGCGCTTCGGCGATCCGGAGATCCAAGCCATCCTGCCGCTGCTCAAAAGCGACCTGGTCCCGCTGCTGGATGACGCGGTGGAGGGGCGGCTGTCCACGACGCAGTGCCAATGGCAGTCGGGCAGCTGTGTGTCCGTCGTGCTCGCCTCAGGGGGGTATCCGGGCGATTTCCAGATCGGCAAGGAAATCCGCGGCCTGGATGCCTTCGCGGGCCGGCGCGACGTGATGGCGTTCCACGCCGGCACGAAGAAGGACAAAGCGCGTTTTGTCAGCTGGGGCGGGCGCGTGTTGAACGTCGTCGGCACCGGCGCGGACCTGGAAGACGCGGTGAAGCGCGCGTACGAGGCGATCGGCAAAGTGGCGTTTGACGGCATGTATTACCGCAAAGACATCGCGTACCGCGCCCTGAAGCGCCCCGCGGTGAAGTCAGGAGGCTGAGCATGCCATCGAAGGACGCGGTCGTCGGCATCCTCATGGGGTCGGATTCGGACTGGCCGGTGCTGCAGGAAGCGCAAAAGACGCTGGAGCAGTTCGGGGTTGCCTCAGAGGCCCGCGTGCTGTCCGCGCACCGGGCGCCGGAGCTTGTCAGCGAGTACGCCAGCACGGCCGCCGGGCGCGGCCTGAAAGTCATCATTGCCGCCGCCGGCGGGGCCGCACACCTGGCCGGCGTCGTGGCGGCCCACACGACGCTGCCGGTGATCGGCGTTCCCATCGAGAGTAAGAGCCTGAAAGGGCTGGACAGCCTGCTCTCAACGGTGCAGATGCCCTCCGGTGTGCCGGTCGCGACCGTCGCCATCAACGGCGCGGTGAATGCCGCGATCCTCGCGATCCAGTGCCTGGCGCTGAGCGACGCGCGCCTGCAGCAAGCGCTGGCCGTCCACAAGAAGACGCTGACGGACAAAACGCTTAAGGCCGACCGGGGGTTGCACGCGTCCCAGAATGGCTGAGCCGCGCATCTTCGTCATGGCGGGCAATGCGCTCGATCCGTCCGGCTTGCAGGAAGCCGCCCGGCGGCTGCGCAGCGGCGGGCTGGTGGCGTTTCCCACGGAGACGGTCTACGGCCTGGGCGCCGATGCGACGAACGCGAACGCCATCGCCCGGTTGAACCAGGTGAAGGGGCGCCCGCCGGAAAAACCCTACTCGATGCATGTGCACTCGGTAGACCAGGTCCGCGCGATGGTGCCCTCCATTCCGGCGGCCGCGCAGCGGCTGATGGACGCGTTCTGGCCCGGGCCCTTGACGATTGTGATCCCGGATGGCAAGGGCCAAACCATCGGTTTTCGCCTGCCGGATCATCCAGTGGCCCATGCGTTCCTGAAGGCCTGCGATGTGCCGGTGGCGGCCCCGAGCGCAAACCGGTCGGGTTCTCCTCCGCCCACCGATGCGAAGGAAGTGCTGGTGGCTCTGGATGGCGACGTGGAGTGCCTGCTCGACGGCGGCCCCACGCGCCTCGGGCGCGAGTCGACCGTGGTGGAGGTGGTGGGCGATCGCGTCGAGGTCCGGCGCGAAGGCGCCATTGCGAAAGAGGCGATTTTTAAGATCATCAACGCGCTCCCACAATGAGCGTTAAGCGAATCTTGTTTGTGTGCACCGGCAATAGCTGCCGCAGCGTCATGGCGGCAGGGCTGATGCGGCAGGTGCTGGAACGCGCCGGGTTCCCGTCGATCCAGGTGGAGTCCGCCGGCGTGTTCGCTATCAACGGCATGGGGCCCACGCGGGAAACGCTGCGCGTGCTGCAGGACATCGGAGTGGATTGTAGCGACCACCGCGCGCGGGTGCTCACCGCCGACATGGTAGACGCCGCCGATCTGATTTTCGTCATGGAACCCTTCCAGGGAGAAGAGGTGCTGCGGCGCCAACCCTCCGCGAAGGGCAAGGTGCACTTGCTCAAGCCCTATGGGTTGCCGCCGGGCGCGGTGGAAGGCCAGCCGGGCATTCCGGACCCGATCGGCAAGCCACTGGAAATCTATGAAGTGTGCTTCAACGAGATCCGCCAGGCCGTGGAGCGCATCGCCAAGTCGCTCGGAGTCAACGCCGCATGAAGGCGAAATCCACCCGGCGCGCGGCGCGCCCGCTGGTGCGGCGCGTGGCGATCGGCGCCGACCACGGCGGGTTTGAGCTGAAGGCCGCGCTCGTGCGCGTGCTGCAAGCCAAAGGGCTTGAGGTGGCGGACCTGGGCACCCATTCGGCCGAGCCCTGCGACTATCCGCAAATCGGCTACCGTGTGGCCTCGGCGGTGGCGCGGGGCGCGTTTGACCGCGGCGTCTTGCTGTGCAAGTCCGGCATCGGCATTGCGATCGCCGCGAACAAAGTGCCCGGCATCCGCGCAGGCGTGTGCGGCGATGTGTTCGACGCCGAGCGCAGCCGCCTCCACAACGACGCGAACGTGCTGGTGCTGGGCGCGGAGAAGCTGAGCCCGGCGAAAGCAAAAACGATCCTCACCACGTGGTTGGACACGCCCTTTGAAGCCGGCGGCCGGCACGAGCGGCGCGTGCGGCAACTTGCGGCCATCGAAAGGAAAACATGCAAAGCGCGACGATGACATCCCCCCTGCAGCGCACCGACCCGGAGATATATGACGCGATCCAGAAGGAGACGAAGCGCCAGCACGACCACCTGGAGCTGATCGCCTCGGAGAACTTCACGAGCCTTGCGGTGATGGAGGCGATGGGCTCGGTGATGACCAACAAGTACGCCGAGGGCTACCCCGGCGCGCGCTGGTACGGCGGCTGCGAGTTCGTGGACGTGGCCGAGCGGCTGGCCATCGAGCGCGTGAAAGCGCTCTTCGGCGCCGAGTACGCCAACGTGCAGCCGCACTCCGGCACGCAGGCGAACATCGTGGTGTTCTACGCGATGCTCCAGCCGGGCGACGCCATCCTGGCGATGAACCTGGCGCACGGCGGCCACCTGTCGCACGGCCATCCGAAAAACTTTTCCGGCCGCTTCTTCACCATCGTGCCCTACGGGGTGAGCCAGAAGACCGAGCAGATCGATTACGACGAGATCGAATCGCTCGCCAAGCAGCACAAACCCAAGCTCATTCTTGCCGGCTACTCCGCGTACGCGCGGGTGTTGGATTTCGCGCGCTTCCGCAAGATTGCGGACGCGGTCGGCGCGATCCTGCTCGTGGATATGGCGCACTTCGCCGGGCTCGTGGCGGGGGGCGTGTACCCGAACCCGGTGCCGCACGCGGACTTCGTGACATCCACGACGCACAAGACGCTGCGCGGGCCGCGCGGCGGCTTCATCCTCGCGCGCGCGCAGTACGGCAAGGCGATCGACTCCGCGCTCTTTCCCGGCAACCAGGGCGGGCCGCTGATGCACACGATTGCGGCGAAAGCGGTGTGCTTTAAGGAAGCGATGACGCCTGAGTTCAAGGCGTATCAGGGGCAGGTCGTGGCCAACGCGCGGGCGCTGGCGTCGGGCATGACCGCGGCCGGCTACCGCATCGTGTCCGGCGGCACCGACAACCACCTCATGCTCGTCGATCTGACCCCGAAAGGCTTGACCGGCAAGGACGCGCAGGAGTCGCTGGATCGGGCGAAGATCACCGTGAACAAAAACGCGATCCCGTTCGATCCCTTGCCGCCGGGGAAGGCCAGCGGCATTCGCCTTGGCACGCCGGCGGTGACCACGCGCGGCATGCGCGAGGCCGAAATGACGCAGATCGCGCAATTGATCGATGAGGCGCTGACGCGACGGCAGGATGCGGCCGCGCTGGCAGCGGTGGCCGGAAAAGTTGCGGCCCTGGCCGACCGGTTTCCGCTGTATCCCGAACTGAGAGCCTCATGAAATGCCCATTCTGCGGCCATCAGGAAGACAAGGTCGTTGATTCCCGCGGCAGCGGTGACGGCGGCTCGATCCGCCGCCGCCGCGAATGTCTCCAATGCGGCAAGCGGTATACTACGTATGAGCACGTCGAAGAGCAGCCGCTCATGGTCGTCAAGAAAGATGGCCGGCGCGAGCCGTTTGACCGCCACAAGCTGCTTGCCGGGCTGGTCAAAGCATGCGAGAAACGGCCGGTCAGCATGGACGACCTCGAAGGCCTGGTCGATGAGCTGGAGCGGGAGCTCTCGCAGCAGTTTGAGCGCGAGGTGCCCTCGCGCGAGGTCGGCGAGCGCGTCATGAAGAAGCTTCACGCCCTGGACCCGGTGGCGTACGTGCGCTTCGCCTCGGTCTACCGGGAGTTCAAGGACGTCGAGCAGTTCATGCGCGAGCTCAAAGACCTGCTCGCCTTCAAAGCGAAGTCGTAGTCCCGCCGCATTCTTGCCTCTTGCTTGACAGCGCTTTCCTCCCTCAGGTTAACTTGTAAGTGCACACCGAACGGGCAACCCCTGCCGGAAGACGGGGGGCGCAAAGCCATGGGTCCGAACAGGACTGCCAGGCTGCCGACGTGCGTTATCGGCAGCCGTTTTTTCTACCCCGGAGGTTATGTTGCGGCGGATGCTGATCGTGGAAGACGAGCCGGATATCTGCGAATGCCTGCAGCAGTTCTTCAGCCGGCGGGGGTTCGCGGTGGTTTCCAGCTTCAGCGGGGAAGAGGCGATCGAGCGGCTCGAAAGCGAGGTTCCTGACGTCATCCTGCTCGACATCCTGCTGCCCGGCCTGACCGGCATCGAAGTCCTGAAGCGCGCCAAGCAGCTCCTGCCGGAAACCCGCGTCGTGATCATCACGGCGCTTGATCGCGCCGACTTGCGCGAGCAGGCGATCCGGTATGGCGCGGCCGCCTACATCACCAAGCCCTTTACCTTCACCGACGCCGAGTGGTCGGTCGTTCTTCGGTAATTGTTGAGGTCGCGCGGGGAGGTTAGGACGAGGAAGGCGGGTCGACGAAGCTTTGGAGCTTGGCGCGCTCGCGCAGGTCCTGCAGCCACATTTCGAACTGCTCGGTGCGCTTGCGGGCAAGCAGCTCTTCTTGGAAGGCGTTTTTCTCTGCGGCAAATCCTGACATGTCTGCTGGAATGACTTCTTCGGGCCGCACGAACACAAATCCTGCCTGCGTTTCGATCACTTGACTCAGCTGTCCCACCGGCGTTGCGAACACCACCTGGTTGATCTCCGGCACGACCCCGATTTTTTGATCCACCGCGCCGTTTCTGCTGAGCGTCACGCTCATGGAGGGCAGCCAGGATTCATGCAACATTGCCTCTTCGACCCGCACGCCTTGCGCGACCTGTCCGGTAAGGCGCGCGTGCAGTGCAGCGAGGCGCTCGCGGGCGAGAACATGTGCGCGCTGCTGGGTCAGGCGTTCACGGACCTGCGAGGCGACCGTCTCGAAGGACGGCACATGCGCCGGGGCGCGCGTGGCCACACGCGCCACGTACACACCATTGGAGAGCTCGATGACCTGGCTCGTTGCGCCTTCGGGCAGCTCGCGCAGCGGATCAAGGAATGCCGGGTCAGGACCAGTTGGCGCCCACGCGCTGTCGATCGCCACCGGACCTGCACTGCGCACCGTAAGCCCGCGGGCGGTGGCGATCTCCTGCAGCGGCCGCTTGGCCTCCATGTCCTCTTCCAAATCTGAGAGCAGGGCATTCAAGCGTCGCCGCGCCGCGCTCGCCATGTCCTCATCCGTTCCCTCAGCGCCCTTGGCCGCGTCGTCCTGCGAGAGCCCGGCGTACTGGATCGTGAGCTGCTCAGAGACGCGCACCCATTCAGGATGCGCGTTGTAAGCATCGCGCACGTCCTGATCCGTGAGCGATTTGTCGATGTCTTTCGTGAACGCATCCGGGCGCGCGATGACCAGAAGCGCGCGGCGCTGCTCCCGCTCGGCGCGGTACGCAGCTTCGACTTCTTCATCGGTGAGGGTGGTCGCTTCGGTGATCGCCTGCATGAGCTTTTGGCCAAGCAGCAGCCGGCGGACGCGCTCCTCGTATCGCTGCGGCGTGAAGCCCTGGGCGCGCAGCAGCGCGCGGTAGGTGGGGAGGTCGAAGCGGCCGTTTTTCTGGAAGGTCGGGTCCTGCTCGATCGTGCGGGCCAGCTCCCGGTCATCGATCGTCATGCGGCGGCGCTTGGCTTCCTCAAGCAGCAACAGCCGGTCCCACGTGGCCTGGGTGAGCATCGGCAGCATGAAGTCCGCGACATCGCCGAATTGTTGCTGGAAGAGGCGCCGCAGCTGCGTGCGCTCGGCCTCGAACACGTCCCATGGCACCGGCTTGCCGAACATCATGCCCGCCGCGCCCCCGGGGCCGCGCGGCGGTTTGCTGCTGGCCTGGAAGTAGAAGGCTAGGGGCAGCAGGAGCGAGCCGGCGATGATCAGGCTGAGCCGGCGGCGGTACTTCGGCGAGCGCATAAACTCTTTGAACATGGCGCTGTATTCTACGGCAGCAACGCATCCTGAGCAAGTGCTTCGGGCCCAGTGCGGCGGCACCCCTAGGCGAGCGAAGTGTGCGGCTTCAGCCCGGCGAGGCGGACTATTCCTAAAAGTACGGCCAACGTTGTCTGACGAGCCCCGGGAGCGGGGCGAGGAGTTCGTTGGCCGGTCCGCCGCAGCCGGGCGCCCGGAAGCCGCACGTGAGCGAGCCGGGGTGCCGCGAAGCACTGGGCAAGCCTGCGAGCGTTGACACCCCGGCGACCCTCGGCTACAATCGTTGGGCGCCGTCGCCATCCTCCGGCGCCCGACTCCCATGCCGACGAAACGCTCGAAAACTGGTCTACCCGCTGCATCTTCCGATCGGCGCCTCACCATCGGGCTGCCCAAGGGCAGCCTGCAGGAAGCTACCGTCAAGCTCATGGAGCGCGCCGGGTTCAAAGTCGTGATCAGCGAGCGTTCCTACACCCCCTCGATCGACGATTCGGAGCTCGCCCCGATGCTGCTGCGCGCGCAGGAAATGTCCCGCTACGTCGAGCAGGGCGTGCTGGACTGCGGCATTACCGGCAACGATTGGGTCCTGGAAAACCACTCGCGCGTTGAGCGCGTGGCCGAGCTGATGTATGCGAAGCGCACGCGCCACTCGGTGCGCTGGGTGCTTGCGGTGCCGGCCGCGTCCGGCATCCGCAGCGTCAAGGACTTGCAAGGCAAGCGCATTGCCACCGAGCTGGTGAATGTGACCAAGGCGTACCTCGCCCGCCACGGCGTCGCCGCCGACGTGGAATTTTCCTGGGGCGCGACCGAAGGCAAGGTGCGCGCCGGCCTGGTCGATGCCATCGTCGAGCTGACCGAGACCGGCCAAACGCTCATCGCCAACGGGCTGCAGATCCTCGAGACGATCTGCGAGTCCACGACGCAGCTCATCGCCAACGCCGAGGCGCTCAAGGATGCGTGGAAGCGCGCCAAGATCGAGAGCCTGAAGACGCTGCTCCTGGGCGCGATCGAGGCGGACGGCAAGGTCGGCGTGAAGCTCAACGTGCCCGAGCGCAAGCTGCAGCAGCTCATCGAAGCGCTCCCCGCGATGAAGCGGCCGACGATTTCCAAGCTATGGTCGAAGGACGACCGCGACCCCTGGTGGGCGGTCGAGACCGTGATCGAAGAGCAGCAAGTCAAAGCGCTCATTCCCAAGTTGAAAGCGGCCGGCGGCCAGGACATCATCGAGTATCCGCTCAACAAAATCATCGCGTGATGCCGATGCCGCGCCTCGGCGGTCTGTGGGTTGCTAGCGCGATGCTGGCGGCTGGATGCGCCGGCACCGAGACGGCCAGGCGGCATCATCGCGCCGGCGCCTACGGCGAGTACGTGCGCGGGCTGATGCTGGAGCGCTCCGCGCAACTGCCTGACGCGCTGCGCGCCTACGAGCTGGCGCTGGAGCAAGACCATCGCTCGCCGCTGCTGAACGTGCGCATCGGCGCGACCTACGTCAAGCTGGGCCAGATGGACCGCGCCCAGCAGGCGTTTGCGCGCGCGCTCAACCTGGATCCGAATCAGCCGGATGCGCTGCGATGGCTCGCGATGCTGCACGCCTCGCAGGGCCAGCTCGAGAAGGCGGTGGCCGACTACGAGCGGCTGCTCTCGACGCAGTCCGACGATCAGTTCGTGATCAGCACGCTGGCGGACCTGTACGTGCTGCAGGGCGAGCTGCCCAAGGCCATCGCGCTCTACGAGCGGCTGATTCGCACCTTCGGGCCGACGAACCAGCTTCATTTCAACCTCGGCGTCCTGTACGGGCGCACCGGGCAGTTCGGCCGCGCGATCGAAGAGCTCTCCCGGGCGGTCGAGCGGGCGCCGGACTCGGTGGAGACGCGCGTGGCGCTGGGGCTGACGTATGAGCTCAGCGGACAGCCGCTGCAGGCCGCGGCGCATTATGACGAAGCGGTGCGGCTGGATCCGCTGAACGCGCGGTTGTATCAGCATGCGGCGCGCGCGCAGTTCTCGGCGCAGCAATACGCCGAGGCCGCGGCGAGCTATCAGACGATTCTGGACCTGAACCCGCACGACCTGGAAGCGGTGATGGGGCTCGTGCGCGTGTGGCTGGCCCAGCGGCGCTATCAAGACGCCGAGCACTTCCTCGGGCAGGAACTCAGCGAGGCGGGCGCGGCCCCCGAACTGTACGTCGCGCTCGGCGTGGTGTACCGAGAGGCCAAGCAGGACGCGGAAGCGTTGCGGGCGTTTGAGCGGGCGATTGCGCTCAAGCCGGGCTACGCGCAGGCGCACTTCTATCTCGCCGCGCAGCTCGATCAGCTGGGCCGGCGTGACAAGGCGCGCGGCAGCCTGCTGCGCACGCTCGAGCTCGATCCGGACCATCCGGATGCGATGAACTATCTCGGCTACATGGACGCGGAATCCGGTCTGCACTTGGAGGATGCGAAAGCGCTCATCGAGCGCGCGCTCGATATGGACCCGGAAAACGGCGCGTACCTGGACAGCCTTGGGTGGGTGTATTTCAAAATGGAGCAGCTGGACGAAGCGATCATCTACTTGGAGCGCGCCGCCGGCGTGCTGGATACCGATCCGGTGATTTTCGAGCATTTGGGCGACGTGTATTTCAAGCGGCAGGAATTCGAGAAAGCGCGCGCCAACTGGGAGAAAGCCTTGGAACTCGACGCAGAACAACCCACCCTTCAAGAGAAGCTCGATCGGCTGCCGTCCGCCACGAGTGCGGCGCCATAAGCATGCCTTCCAGCCCCAACCTCGCAGAGCTCCGCCGGACCGCGCGTGAACTGCGCAAAACCATCCTGCAGACCATCGCGAAAGCGGGCAGCGGCCATCCGGGCGGCTCGCTGTCGATGGTCGAGCTGCTCGTCGGCCTCTACTGGTATAAGCTGCGCCATGATCCGAAACGGCCTGACTGGCCGGAGCGCGACCTCTTCCTCTTATCCAAAGGTCATGGCTGCCCGGCGCTCTACACCGTCCTGGCGTCTCAGGGATATTTCCCCAAAGAAGAGCTCATGACGCTGCGCCGCTACCCCACCCGCTTGCAGGGGCATCCCGAGCGCGGCTCGGTGCCCGGGATTGAAATTTCCGCCGGCTCATTGGGACAGGGCCTGTCCATGGCCAACGGCCTGGCGATGTCCGACCGGCTGGACGGCCGCCGCCGGCGCATTTTCTGCCTGATGGGCGACGGGGAAATCCAGGAAGGCCAAGTCTGGGAGGCTGCGATGACCGCCCACCACCACAAGCTCGATGCGGTGTGCGCGATCATCGATGCCAATCAGTTGCAGCAAAACGGACCCGTCAAGGACATCCAAGACATCGAACCGCTGCCGGACAAGTGGCGCGCGTTCGGCTGGCATGCCATCGAGATCGACGGGCACGACATCGCGCAGGTCGTCAAGGCGTATGACGAGGCCGAGACCGTCAAAGGCAAACCGCAGGTGATCGTGGCGCGCACCGTCAAAGGGAAGGGCGTGTCGTTCATGGAACTGAACCCGAGCTGGCATGGCGTTGCGCCAAAGCCTGAAGAGCTTGAGCGCGCGCTCAAAGAGCTGGACGCGGTGGCGGTCTGATGGCGGAGCTCAAACCGACTCGTGACGGATTCGGCGAGGGATTGCTCGAGCTGGGGCGGACGAACCCCAACGTGGTGGCGCTCTCCGGCGACTTGGAAGACTCCGCCCGCGCGGTGTGGTTCAAGAAAGAGTTCCCGAACCGCTTCTTCTCGGTGGGCATCGCCGAGCAGGACATGATCGGCACCGCGGCGGGCCTGGCGCTTGGCGGCAAGATCCCCTTTGCGTGCTCGTTCTCGCAGTTCGTCACAGGCAAAGGGCTTGAGCAAATGCGCCTGGCGGTCTGCTACCAAAAGCTCAACGTGAAGATCGCCGGTTCGCACGGGGGTCTCTCTGTCGGAGCGGATGGGGCCACCGCGGAAGCGCTCGAGGAGCTCACCGTGCTGCGCTCACTGCCCAACATGGCGGTGGTCGTGCCCTGCGACGCGCTGGAGGCTAAGCGGGCCGCGATCGCCAGCGCCTCGTACCCCGGCCCGGTGTACTTGCGGCTTGGCCGCGCGCCCACCCCGATCGTCACCAAACCCAGCGATGCCTTTGTGATCGGCCAGGCGCTCACGATGCGCGGCGGCGATGATGTGTCGTTCATCGCCTGCGGCGTGATGGTGCTGCACGCGCTGCAAGCGGCCGAGCAGCTCGCGAAGGAAGGCGTGGAGGCCCGCGTGATCAACCTGCATACCATCAAGCCGATCGATCGCGCCGCCATTATCGCGGCGGCCAGAGAAACCGGCGCGATTGTCACCGCCGAAGAGCACACCGTCGTCGGCGGACTGGGTGGCGCGGTGGCCGAGGTCGTCGTCCAGGAGCATCCGGTGCCCATGCGCTTCGTCGGCGTTCTGGACCGCTTCGGCACCTCCGGCGACCCAGCCGAGTTGCTCAAAGCCTTCCATCTCATGCCGGAGGACCTGGTCAAGGCCGCCAAGGATGTCCTCCGCTTGAAGCAGCCACTCTAAGCGCCACCGGCGCGGCCCGCCGCCTCATCACGGATGATCCGCCTGCGAGCACCAGCCAAGCTTAACCTCTATCTTGCCATCCTCGGCAAGCGCCCCGATGGCTTCCATGAGCTGGAAACCGTCTTTGAGCGCGTCGATTTGGCCGATGAGTTGACCTTCGAGCCGCAGCCATCCGGCCTCACGTTGACGTGCACCGATCCTGCGCTTTCCTGCGGGCAGGACAACCTCATCATGAAGGCGGCCAACGCGCTTCAGCGCGCCAGCAGCGTTTCGCAGGGGGCTCGCATCCGCCTGAGAAAGCGTATTCCGGTCGCCGCAGGACTAGGTGGAGGCTCATCCGATGCCGCCTGTACTCTCTTGGGGCTCAATGAGTTATGGAAATTGCGCTGGGAGCGATCTCAGTTGGCTAAACTCGCTGCGCAGCTCGGTTCGGATGTGCCGTTCTTCCTCTTAGAGACACCCTTCGCCATTGGGCGGGGACGGGGGGAGCGTCTTGAGCCGCTGGCCGATGCGAAGCCGCTGACGCAGGTGCTGGTGGTCCCGGACGCTCAGCTTTCGACGAAAGACGTGTATGCAGGGTTCGATAGGCGGCACTTGACAGCCGGGCCGTCGTCGATTAGTATGGTCGCGCACGCCTTACGCAACGGCCCCGCATTGGCGGGGCTCGCTGACGGGTTGCGGAACGACCTAGAACCTGAAGCGATCCAGCGTTGTCCTGTCATAGCACGCATCCGCGAACAGCTCAAAGTCGCCGGCTGCCTGGCCTCACGGCTCTCAGGCAGCGGACCGGCGGTCTTCGGGCTCTGCCGCGATCAGCGCAACGCACAAGCCATCGTCAGCACATTGCGCCAACGCGCACCATCGTCGTGGCGCATTGAGATCATCCAAACCGATCGTCCTTCTTCATTACAGTCGCGTGGGGGCACGGGATGGAGATCACCGAGGTCCGGATCGCGCTCCGTGAGGAGTTCGCCCGTTCCACTTCAGGCGGCTCAGGGACGGAAGCCAGCGATCCCCGGGCGGCTGGAGAAAAGCGGCTGAAGGCGTACGCGACGCTGACATTCGACCACTGCTTCGTGGTCCGGAACATCAAGGTCATTGAAGGCAAGCACGGGCTCTTCGTGGC
>PCVX01000010.1:17521-18267 GCA_002796105.1 Candidatus Omnitrophica bacterium CG11_big_fil_rev_8_21_14_0_20_63_9
GCAAAAAGCGTAAGATGCTGAGGGGTGCATTCAACTGATGCAATGTCTTTGTTTTCATGAAGAAACTTTATTTCTTCGGCCGTAGTAATATGTAGGACATGAATCAGGCGATTAGCCTTTCGAGCTAACGCAACAACTCGCCTGGTAGCTAAAAAGGCAGATTCAGCGTCGCGCCATTCCGGGTGCATTTGCACAGCAGGGTGATCACCCAATAATTTCTTTCGCTCAATGAGGCGATATTCATCTTCGCTATGAATGGCCACTCGGCGGGTTCCATTTTTAAAGACTTCGAGAATGTCTTCGTCGGCTTTAACTAATAAAGAGCCAGTGGAAGTTCCCATAAATAATTTAACACCCACGCAGCCCGGAAGTCGCTCAAGCTCGGCTAATTTTTTTGCATTTTCTTTGGCAGCACCAATAAAAAATCCAAAATTAACCCAAGCTCTACCATGGGCAAGTTTTAGCTTTGTGTTAATAGCTTCAGCCGTAATCGTTTGGGGATTTGTGTTGGGCATTTCAAATATTGTAGTGATGCCGCCTAAGGCAGCGGATTTTGTTCCAGTTGCTAAATCTTCTTTGTGTTCAAGCCCTGGTTCGCGAAAATGCACTTGGGTGTCGATGGCTCCCGGAAGAACATAAAGCCCTTTGGCATCAATTACTTTTTTTGCTTTAGCCGTAGATAATTTACCAATTTGAACAATTTTGCCATTTTGAACGCCGACATCGGTAATTTCAAAAGTATGGCC
>PCVX01000053.1:0-18131 GCA_002796105.1 Candidatus Omnitrophica bacterium CG11_big_fil_rev_8_21_14_0_20_63_9
GGGTTCAACTCCCCCCCTCCGCACCAATTTTGCCTCCGTCAATCGCTAGCAAAGAGCGAGTGTAATCAGAGGCCCTCGGTGTTTCCCTTGCCAATCAGCGACCTGAAGAAGTTCTCCAGTTCGATCCCAAATCGCTTCAAGCGACCAAGCTGTTTCAGCTCCAAATGATCGAGTTCTTCCGCATCCAGCCAGATGCCGTGGCAGCGCGGACAGGCATCCACCGTCACCGACCGATTCTTCTCCGCCTGCTGCTTGACCATTTCCACCTGGCATTTGGGGCATTTCGCATGCTTCTCATCGAGTTCCCGCTTTAATTCCTTGGCAATTGGCGCCGAGTCGAGAATCGTAAGCTCCTCAGCGAGGTATTTTTTTAGCTCACCCGCATCGAACCAAACCCCATTGCAGGAAAAGCACTGCTCCAGATGTAGTTGAACCGTGGTTCCTTGTCCCTGCAGCACCTGCGATCGATACAACGTATTAACGGTCACGGAGATGCCGTTTAATTTTCCCACCGAGCACTTTGGACAATCCATCGTCACCTCCCTGCTTTGTAAGCCTGTGCCAATTGCACGTACTTCGCGACCCACTTGCGGATGTAGGCGACGTCACGAGCGCTGATTTTTCTCACCACGCGCGCCGGTGCGCCGACCACGAGGCTGCGCGGCGGCACCCGGGTGCCTTCCAGCACCACGCTCCCCGCCCCGACGATCGCCCCGGCCCCGATGCGCGCGCCGCTGAGCACGATCGAGCCGATCCCGATCAGCGCGCCCCGCTCCACCACACAGCCGTGCAGGTTCGCATGATGCCCCACGTGGACGTGGTCCGCGATCAGGCATGGCTGGTGGTCATCGACGTGCAGGATCGAACCATCCTGGATGTTGGTGGCCTCGCCGATTTCGATGCGGTTGACGTCTCCCCGCAGCACGCTCCCGAACCACACGCTGGAGTCCTTAGCCAGCTGCACCCGGCCGATGACATCGGCGCTGGGCGCGATGTACGCATCGGGGTGAATAATGGGGTGGTATTTCCGGTACGAGAGAATCATCTGGCCATCACCTCCGCAAGCTCCTCGTCATCCAGATAGCGCTCGATAATCGCCTGCCGGCGCCGATCCAGCGTCTCCGCCAAGTACGCAGCATCCTTCGGGTTCGAATAGTGCCCTGCCGCTACCGCCGCCTCGATCTGCGTGCGGCTCAGGCGCGCCATGCGCCGCGTCAGCCACCTCGCATCATCGCGGTTCATTTCCTGGAACGCCAGGTTCGGCACGTACGGCTTCCAGCGGTCCGGGTCGATGCGCGCGGTAAACAGGCCGACGCTGGCATCGGCCGGCCGCTCACGCGGGTTGCAGCCGGACCGGTGCATGCCCAGCGTCATCAGATCCCACGCCGCTTCCCCGACATCGACGACATACTCCCACCCTTCGCACGGCTCCTTCGGAGCGGCGAGCCCGGCGTCCGCTCCCAGCGACGTGCCAAAGTCGATGAGATAGGCGACCGCCCGCTGCCCATCCCAGACGAAGAGCGAGTTATGGTCCTTCGCATCGATGTTATTCACCCAGGCGTAGGCGACTTTGAGCGCCCGCACCTCGGCGCAATCCCGGAACCGCTTGAACGGCACCGGCCCGAGAATCTCGCCCTCGAGGATCTTGCTGCTGCCCACGCGTAGCAAACCGTCGCGCAGCCGCGGCTCCACCAACTGGTTCAACACCTCGCCGGTAAAAGGCTGCGGCACGCCGCCCGCGTCCTTGGCCATCACCCCGTCTTCGAGGCGCAGCTCCTCCGGACGCAGCCGCACGATTTCATAGCTCGGCACGTAGTATCCCAAGGCGTGCAGTAGTTTACTCGTCACCACTTCGGCGCCGGAGAGTAGCTCAGGCGCATCGCTCGGATCGAGCTTGAAAAGATACTTCACCCCGCGCGCATCGGTGACGAAGAACCCCGGCGTCTTGCCTTCTGTTTTGGCTTTCTTGATGGTATACGGCGGCTGGGCGATATCGTCCGGCCGGGTCGGCCCCCACCGGACCTGCTCAGGGGTGAGCACCGCCGGGTCGCCGTTGAGAAAGAACGCGCTGTCCGGCACATAGCTGTCTTCCAGGTTCATCGCGCGCACAGGCGAGCCGACGACACGACGGGTGGCACGAGCCAGGTTGAACGTGCGCTTCACTTGGGAAACCACGGTCACATCGAACAGATGCCACCCGACGGGTTGCCGTTTTACCGCAGGCTTTGCGTTCACACAGCACGGCTGCGGGCCCCAGCTGCGCGGCCAGGCCGCACAGCCGCCGGCGAGCAGCCCGCACGCGAGGAGCAGCGCGACGCGGGGCGTTCGGAGATGGGCAGTCACGAGTGCGCCGACAGGTGCAGCGCGACCTTGGCCGCCGACGAGACCAGCGGCATCGTGTGCCGCGAGGCTTTTTCCAGCTCTTGCCGCAACGTGGTCAGCCGCAGCCGTCCGACGGCGCACAGCGTCGTAATGCTGAGCCAATAGTTGTGGTCCCAGATCGCTTCCTGCAGCACGCGGAAGGCCGCGGTCGGTTCGTGGATCGACACGCCGTCGCCGGCCGCGCTAAGCGATAGGAAGGCGTCCTCATCCAGCAGCGGAAACAGCACCGTGCGCATCGCCGGATCGACCAAATTGTCCAGCAGCTCCAGCGCATCCGCCCGCAAATGGGCATCGGAAGCGCGCAGCTGCTCATAGATCAGGTGGATGTCTTCCGGCCGGTACAGCAGCATCAGCAGCCTGAAGACCTGCTCGACCGATTCCTCGAGCAGGGCTTTCAGCAGCGCCATCGCCGGGTCATCCGCAGCCAATGGCTCGTGGTGATGCTGCTGGCAAATGGACGCCACCGCCTGGATGCGCTGGTAGTTCGCCACCTCAAACGCCACCTGCCGGCGAATCGGCGCAATCGGGATGTCCAGGCGAGGCCCGGCGCGCAAACGCAGCGTCAGCAGCGCCCGCACCGCCTCCTGCCGCAGCGTGGCGTCGCCTTCCAGTATCACCACGCCCAGCAGCGTATCGATCACTTCCTGGTCAGCCGAGCGGATCAGGAGCTGAATCGCCTGGCAGCGGCGGGCCAAATGCTCATGGGGATCGCACAAAATCGCTTTCAGCTGGCGCGCTTCCCCGGCGGGCAGCGAGGTGGTGGCGCGCACTTCATAGAGCCGCAGTTGCTCCAGCAGCTCCCTGGATTGAGCCGACCCGCCTTCCGGCGAAGACACCAGCTGATCGACCAGCGCCATTTTCTGGCCGGCCGAGGCATGTCCCAGCCCAATGGACAACCCTGGCTGGGTTGAGGACGTGTCGCCGCGGGATCGCCGCGCGGCCGCCCGCGCCTGGAGCATCGTGCGGATGGTGCCGATATAGTCGCGCCGCAGCCGTACCGCGACGACCAGCCACGTGATGATCAAGGGAATGGCCACGCAGCTCAAGAACCGCGGCGGCACGTGCAGCATGTCCAGCATCACGATCCCGATGATGGCGGCGATGCCCTTGCCGAACCGGAACACCACCATGTCGATGAACGGCTTGACCTTGTAGCGGATCGCGCGGTCGATGGGCAGGTAGAGAACCTCTTTCGTCGTCTGCTGCAGCGAATAATTCATGGAGCCGTCGTACAATTCGGTGATCGCCGCGATCCACAAGCTCGGGATCAGGAGCAGCGCGCTGGTGCCAAAGAGCAGCCCAGCCGGCAGCGCGATCAGCGTCACCGCCAGGCCCCACCGCCGCAGGATCCAGCTCGTGAAGAAGAATTGGATGACGAACGCCAGCACGTTGAGGCTGCCGAAGAAGAACGCGGTAAAGGCGGTCCGCGCATCCTGCACGGGAAAGGCCTGCTCGATGAAGGGGTTGAACTGGTAGTAGATCAGCGTGGCCACCAGCTTGTTCAAGCCCACCAGCGCGATCAGCAGCAGCAGGTAGCGCGATCCCATCAAGAGCTTCCCGAAATCGCCCAGGTTGCTCAGGAAGGTCTCGTGCCGGGCCGGCCGCGGAGCCGGTTCTTCGGCGCTCAGCCGCTCGGGAGCAAGCGCCCAGAGCTGCTGCACCACCCACCAGCAGGCCGCCAGGAGCAGCGCGCAGGCCAGCAGCAGCTGTTTGGTGCCGATGACGTGCGCGCCTAGCCCCGCAATCGAGGAGCCGACGATGCCGCCGAGGATGCCGCCTGAGCCGATGAACCCGAACAGCCGCTTGGCTTCCCGCGGCCGGTACAGGTCATTCGCCACCAGCCAGAACAGCGTGACGACCAGGACCGAAAAGATCGCCACCCACACATAGAACGCGCCGGCCACCCAATGCGCGTTCCAGCGCAGCAGCTGCCAGAACCCCAGGGTGATGGCGATCACCACCGCGAACGAGTAGCTCACCAACCGCGGCTTGGGCACGCGGTCCACGAGGCGGGCGAAGAGCGTTACGATCGGGCCCATCAGGAGGGCGCAAATGAGATCGACGTACGGCACCATCCGCGAGCCGAGCTCTCCCAGGACGAGCGAGCGGCTGGCCGGCTTGATCACATAGTAGGCGGTGATGATGAGGAAGAAATACGCGAAGGTGAGGATGACGCGGCGCCCTTCTCCGGGCCGCACCTGCACGAAGCGTTTTGACAGATACCCGATTGTTCGATGCATCGAAGTCTTACGGCCTCAGCGCAATCAGCGACGTGAGCCGGCCCGTCGCAGGGCCTTCGCGCCGCAGCGAAAACCATTGCGATGGCTCGCAGGCCGTGCAGCGCTCCACGTCCACGATGCGCGACGCGCGCACGCCCGCCTGTTGGAGCTGTGCGACCGCCGCGCCGATCAGGTCGCAGCGTCGCCGCCCCTCTTCAGGCTGGACGAACCCTGGGAAGCGGCTCTCAAACTCCAGGCCCACGTCATAGCAGCACGCGCGGATCGCCGGCCCGATGGCGACTTCCAGCGCCTCGGCCGGCACCTGGTACGCGTGACGAAACGCCCCCACCATGCGCGCCGGCAAGTGCTGCGTGAGCCCTCGCCAACCGGCATGCGCCAAGCCGATGATGCCGCGCGCAGGCTCGGCGAAGAAGATCGGCAAACAGTCGGCGGTGCGGATCAGCAGCGCCACACCGGCCATGCTGGTCATGAGCGCATCGCAGCCTGGGATGACCCGCTCCGCGTGAGCCGCCTGTTCGATGATGGCGATGCCGGCGCCATGCACCTGCTCCGCGGACACGCTCTGAGTCGACGGAGGCAGCTGTTGGATCAGAAGCGCTGGCGGGGTCTCGCGATCGGTCACGCCGGCGGCGATCCGGCGCGAAGCCCATGAGGGAAGCCACCAGCCGCTGCCGCGGGCCCCTTCAAGCTGCATCGCATTAGCCGCCGTGGCTGGCATTCGCTGATCCTTTCATTTCTGGATCGATCAAGACCAATCCCAGCGAGGCCGGATCGACCGGGACGCCGCCTCGCGTCAGCTCCAAATGCACATGCGGCGCGATCCATGGATGGCGGGCGTTGCCGGTCTTGCCCACCGTCCCGATCACCGCGCCCTGGCGCACGCGCTGCCCCGCCTCCACGCCGATGTCCTTCAAGTGCGCATACAGGCTGCGCAGGCCGCCGCGATGCTCCAGCTCCACGTACCGGCCGAAGCCGCGGTGGAACCCCACCTGCACGATGGTGCCGCTGCGCACCGCGCGCACCGGGCTGCCCAGGGGAGCTGCCACATCCACGCCGCGATGCACGCGGTTGCCGCTGCGCGGGGCAAGAAACCGCCCGTCGCCTTTCGCATCATGGCGAATGACCAGCCGCTCGGTATCGACGGGTGCGGCAATCGGCTGCCAATTGACGAACGGCAGCTCCAGCGCCAGTGCGACCGCCGCGCCCCCCAACAGCAGTCCTACTCCAAAGGATACCTTACGGGGCAGTTGAAATCGACGGTGACGGGGCGTCATGGAACCTGCGCCCGCGTGTGGGGCCTCGCAGCGACGACGAGCGACTCGCCGTACACACTCGCGGCCGCTTCCGTGATCGCCTCCGGCATGGTCGGATGGGCGGTGATCGTCTTGGCGAGCTGCTTGGCAGTCAGGCCCTGATGCACCGCCAGCACTGCGTAATGAATGAGGCTGGAGGCATTCGTCCCAACGATCGTGGCCCCGCGCAGCCGGTCTGTTGCCGGATCGACCAGGAGCTTCACGAACCCTTCTGTCTCTTCGTCACAGTGGCTCTTGCCAAGCGCGCCGAAGGAAAAGCGCACCGCGCGCACCCGGTCTTTCACCTGCGATTCCAGCGGCCCGATGTGCGCGAGCTCCGGATCGGCGAAGACGCACCGCGGCACCTCGGTCGCATCGAGCGCACCCATGGGGTCGCCCAGCAAATTGCGCACCGCAAGTCCACCCTCGGCGCTGGCCCAGTGCGCCAGCCCATGGCCCTCAAGGCAATCGCCGATCGCCGCCACATGCGGCTGGCTCGTGCGCAGGAACGGATCGACCTGCACGCCTCGTCCTGATTGGATCCCGCCCGCCTCAAGTTGGAGTGAGGCGATGTTCGGCCGCTGGCCGATGGCGATAAGCGCCGCGTCGACCTCAAGATGCGTCCCATCCGACAGCGCGGCGGCCACGCCGCTGCCGCGTGCGGCAAGCTCCTGTACCGTCGTGCCGGTCGACACCGTCACGCCCTCTTGCTGAAAGCGCCGCGTGAGCCAACGCACCGCGTCCGGATCGTCCGCTGGCAGCAGCTGCGGCTGTTGCTCGACGATCGTCACGCGGCTGCCCAGTGCCGAAAAAATCGAGGCGAACTCGCACCCGATCGCCCCGCCGCCGATGATCAACAGCGCGCGCGGGATCTCCGTCAGGCTCAACACGCCGCGATATGACAAAATCTTGCGCTCATCAAACGTCCATGGCCCGGGAACCGGCCGCCCGCCGGTCGCGATCACGATTCGCGACGCTTCGATCCGGCTGCTCTGTCCCTGGCGCGTCACCACCAGCCGGGTCGGCTGCTCAAACGCCGCCACGCCCTCGATGAGCTCCACCCGCTCCCGCTGCAGCAGCTCCGTGAGCCCGCGGCGCAGCGTAGACACGATCCGCTCGTTGCGCGCCCGCACCGCCGGGTAATCGACCGCCCACTCCCGGATCATAATGCCCAGCCGCTGTGCTTGTTGGACCTTGCGGATCATGTGCGCGACTGATGCCAGCGCCTTCGTCGGGATGCACCCAACGTTCAGGCACACCCCACCCCAGTGCTCGCGCTCCACGAGCCCCACGCGCAGCCCCCGGCGCGCGCCAGCCAGCGCCGCCGCGTAGCCGCCCGGGCCGCTGCCGATCACCACCAGATCATAAGACGGCGCGCTCATGAGGCCACCGGGGGCTTTTCTTTTTCCGGAAGCACGACGGAGACTTTGTTCTTGCCCGTCGTCTTGGCCTTGTAGAGCTGCTCATCCGCCCGCTGGATCAGCAGCTTGAAATCTTCTTCCCGCTCTTCAGGGAACCGCCGCACCGCCACCCCGAGGCTGACGGTAATGTTCAGCGGCTTTTGCATCCCACGGAATTCGTCGTCAACCGCTTTGCGGATGCGCTCCGCGACGACCAGCGCTCCGGTCGCGCTCGTGCCCTCCTCACCATAGCCGGTCTCGGGCAGCAGCACGATGAACTCTTCGCCGCCGTAGCGGCCGGCCAGGTCCACGGCGCGCACCTCTTTTTTGATCAGCTTGGCGACGATGCGCAGCACCGCATCGCCCTGCGGATGCCCCAGCGTATCGTTGACCTGCTTGAAGTTATCGATGTCGATCATGAGCAGCGACAGCGGCAGGCGGAACCGGTTGGCGCGCTCGATTTCCTGCACCAACCGCTTCATGAAGTATTCGCGGTTATGCACCCCGGTGAGGCGGTCAAGGATTGCCACCTCGCCCTGCACCGCGATCGCCAGCGCCAGCGTCAGCTCGCCCCACACCGCCTGCGACATCAGCGGGCGCTCTTGGTAGGCCTTGAGCGCATCGGCGTGGCAGTAGATCATCAGGAACCCCAGCACGCTGCCTTCGATCACCATCGGCACCAGGATCGCCGACGTCGCAGTGCCCAACTGCGGCGCCTTCTCAGGCGTGATGCAGCCCAGCTTGTCCCACGAGGCGTTCACCACAGGCTTGATAGTGGTCAAGGCGTTGGCGAAGGGCTGTTCCGTCGGAAGGAACTCGGTCTTCACGAAGTGGGTCGCGTCGCAGTACAGGCCGATCTCGAAGCGGATGGTGTCGGTCTCAAGATGCACGAGCCAGAGGCTAACGACCGCGTTGGCCTGCGGAGCGCTGGCGATGCGGCTGGCCGCTTCGACGATGCGCTGGACGATCACGCGCTTGTCCAGGCGTTTGGTGAGCTCTGCGCTGAGGCCAATGAGCCGCTCGTCCTGGCGCTTGGCGTCCTCGCGCACGTGCTCGGTCTCGCGCTTGGCGGCGGTGGCTTGCCCGCCGGCCCGCTGGTTCGCTGCGGAGAGCCGCACCCCCATCACCACCAGGAGCGCGCTGCAGCCGATGACGACGATCGCCACGGTCAGCAGGCTGACGACGGTGAGCGCGACGAGGAATTGGTCATAGTCGACGTTGACAGGGAGCGCGGCTTGGACGGCGAGATAGAATTCGGTGAAGCGGCCGGAGGCGTCGTACCGGCCGGTCAGGTACGTAGCCCCCGCAATAGCCGCGATGAGGACGACAACCCAGAGCAGCCCACGCAGAAATCGCATAGGGATTTCGCCATTCTACCATCAGGTAGTTGTCAACGCGAGTTGCTTGCGCTAGGATACGAATACACAAGGGAGGAGGAGCCACATGGCGATCTCGCAGAAACTGAAGGCGTTCTTGGACGAATCAAAGGCGAAGTACACCGTGGCCAAACACCCGGTCGTCTATACCGCGCAGGAGATCGCGGCCGCGCAGCACGTCCCCGGGCGCCAGCTGGCGAAATCGGTGCTGGTGAAGACCGACCAAGGGATCGCGCTGGCTGTCCTGCCCGCCATCGCGCTCATCGACTTCAAGAAGCTCAAGGCCGCCCTGAACACCAAGAGCGTGTCGATCGGCAAGGAAGCCGACATCAGAGTGGCGTTTCCTGACGTGGAGGTCGGCGCGATGTCGCCCTTCGGCAATCTCTACGGGGTGCCGGTCATCGTGGATAAGACACTGAGCCAGGCGCAGGACATCGTGTTCAACGCCGGCTCCCACACCGAAACGATCAAGATGCGCTACGCCGACTTCACCAAGTTGGTGAAAGCCAAGAACGGCAATTTCAGCCAGCCGTTTCCGGGTCCGAAGAAGAAGACCCCAAAGAAGAAGACCCCAAAAAAGAAGAGCTCCACAAAAAAGAAGCCGGCGAAGCGGAAGAAGCGGAAGAAGCGGTAAGGCGTGGCTCGGGCTTAATACCACCCGCCGGGCAGCGGGGCCCGGGGGGCTTGCAGGTGACCGGTGAAGTTGATCCACAGCACGTGGGGCGTGCCGGTGCCGAACTCGAAGGCGGTAATCCCCGCGTTATCCAGCCGCAGCCGACGCAGCAAGTGATCGTAGTCGGCGCCCAGCAAATCCGCCAGCACCGCGGCAATCACCCCGCCGTGCGACACGACCACATGCTCTCCCTCCCCGATCGTTGAGGCGATTCGCTCCACCGCGTTGCGCACCCGTCCCCGGAACACGCTGACCTGCTCGGCCTGGGGAATGACCACCGAGGATGGCCGCGTACGCCACTGCTGATAGGCGCCTTCAAAACGCGCGTCGATCTCCTCCGGCGTCAACCCTTCCCATGCCCCCAGGTGCATTTCAGCCAGGTCGTGCTCGACTTGGGGGCTGACGCCGTGGCCGTTGCCTGAGGCGATCGCGTGCGCGGTCTGGAGGCTGCGCTGCAACCCGCTGGTGTAAATCCCTTGGACGTGCGTGGAGGCAAAGAATTCGCCCAACCGAAGCGCTTGCTGCTGGCCGAGCGGACTCAGGGGCTGGTCGGTGTGGCCTTGGAGGCGGTTTTGGCCGTTCCACAGGGTCTGGCCGTGACGGACGAAGTAGCACCGCTTCATCTTCATCAGGAGCGTCACAGCCCGTAGCCGGAGGCGACTTGGTTCAACACCTCTTCGGATACGAAAATCGGCGCGTCGGCGCGCAGAGCGACCGCGATGCTGTCCGAGGGCCGCGCGTCGACCTCCTTGAGGTCACCCTCCTTCGTCTTGAGGATCAGCTTGGCGAAGAAGGTGTTGAACTCGAGCTTGGTGATGACCACCCGGTCCAGGGTGGCGCCCAGTTGGATGATGGTGTCCCGCAGCAGGTCGTGGGTCAGCGGGCGGGGCGGCTGGATGCCGCTGATCTTCATTTTGATGGCGGTGACTTCGGAAATCCCGATGATGATGGGCATGAAGCGGTTGCCCTCCCGCTCTTTGAGCACGATCACCTGTTCCCCGCGCCGCTCATCGATGCGGATCTTGCTGACGTCCATTTGAATGAAGCCGTTGCCTTCGTGCGGCGGCGCGCTCATCGTGGTTCAATGCTATCATGCGCCACGACGGAGTGTCAACAGCCCCAACCCCTTGCGGTAACCCCCCCTCCGAAAAACCCTTG
The DNA here is from genome assembly GCA_002796105.1 of Candidatus Omnitrophica bacterium CG11_big_fil_rev_8_21_14_0_20_63_9. Lineage (GTDB taxonomy): Bacteria > Omnitrophota > Gorgyraeia > Aquiviventales > Aquiviventaceae > 21-14-0-20-63-9. The sequence goes on from PCVX01000053.1 coordinate 10,522, forward strand.
CATTCCCCACTAAATTCTGCTAGAGTCACCGCAACCACAGGAGGTGGGAATGGGGAATCGCATGCGGGTTGTCGCCAGCATCCTCATGCTGGTTGGACTGTCGGTCGCCCTTCCAGCGGTTGGAGAGGCGGCAGACATGGGTGGGGGCGCCAAGTACACCCTGTCCTTAACGAAGGACTATACGGCCAGCCCCTGGACCAGTGAAGTCGGTTACGGCACCCGGGCGCTCTCGAAGCTCGGCTTCGGGATCAAGAACCTATTGCTCGGCTGGACCGACCTCATCGTCGAACCCCAGGAAACAATGTCCGCCGGCGGGAACTTTTTCACCGGCCTGGGCATCGGACTCAAGGATGGCATCGAGAACACGCTCGGCGGTGTCGTACATATCGTCACCTTCCCGATCACTGGCATCGATGCTCCGCTTCCTGAAGGCGGCACCCAACTCCTGAGCTCGTAACAGGCGGTTGACGTTTTCGTTCCATCCAAGCCCTTGCGCAGCAATGCGCAAGGGCTTGTTGTTTTCGCCGGAGCGCACAGTATAATGGACGCAACCCAGGAGGGCGTGATGCGTCCTGCTCGTTTGCTCCCGATCATGAGTATCGGATTACTCTGTTTGACCGCCGCTTCCTCGTTGCTGTCTGCTGAACCCGCTGCGACCACGACCGCCGCTGAGCCGTCTTCCAAGGCCTCCAGCGCGACGACGTGTCCGATCTGCGGACGCGTCACCGATTCCGCGTCGTATAGCGACAAAGCCGGCAACACCTTGGTGCGCGGCGCGTCCAATACCTTCTTTGGATGGACCGAACTGCTGCGCCAGCCCGTGCAGGAGGTCAAAGCCGGCGGCAACGCGTTCGTCGGGATCGGTAAAGGGGTCGGCGAGGGGGTTAAGCGCACCTTTGCCGGGCTTGGCGAAGTCCTGACCTTCTGGACCCCAAAGTCCAAAGACGGCTACCTGCAGTTCTCCAAGGACTGTCCGATCTGTATGAAATCCACTCGTTAGGCAAAAATTCTCAAAAAGCTGCTTGACACCATCTACCGGTTGTAGGTATTCTGCACACACAATACAAGATCTAGACCTGGTGCCGGGCGCGTAGCCCGGCAAAGGGAACCCGGTGAGAATCCGGGACGGCCCCGCCGCTGTGTGGGGGGACGAAGCGGAGCAGCGCGTTCGCGCGCCACTGCCCTGCAAGATCGGGTGGGAAGGCTTCCGCAGAGGTTGATCCCCAAGTCAGAAGACCGACCAGGTCACGTTGGCTGTGGTGACGACAGGCCCTCGAGGGTGGGGCGTGTGTATGCGCAAGCTCACACTCCTTACCCGACCGCTCTTCCGGTCGGGATTTTTCTTCAGCCTCCCTCCCCTCCGTCGGCCTGGAGGATCCTAGTTCGAGGAGGCTGGATGGAACAACTCGCCCCGCACGTCGCCACGCTCACCATCAAGAAGCGCAACGGCCAGCATGTGCCCTTTTTCGAGGCGCGCATCCAACGGGCCATTGAAAGCGCCTGGAAGGAGCACATCGGACTGCCTCCGGAAGCCTCCCTGCCCGCCGCCGATCAAGCCCAGGTCGACGCCGCCACGCAGCGGGTGACCCTATGGTGCTCCACCCAGGCGACAGCCACCGGCGTGGTGTTCATCGAAGACATTCAAGATGCCGTGATCGCGCACCTGCGCGAGATCGGAGCCCCGCAGGTCGCCGAGCGCTACGATACGTACCGCCGGGCCCAAGAGCACAAGCGTTTTGAAACAGAACGCCTCACCGTGCGCAAACGGGATAGCCGCGTCGTGAGCTTCAAGCCGGAGAAGATCGCCATCGCCATCGGCAAGGCGTTCGCGGCCGAGCATCCGGAGGCGCGCCTATCCACCGCCACGCAGCAAACCATCCTCGATGTGACAGACCGCGTCGTCGCTGCGCTGCGCGCCGGCACCCCCGCCGTGCGCACGCTCGATATTGAGGCGATTCAGGACCTGGTCGAGCGGATGCTCTTGGAAGCCGGCCATCACGAAATCGCCAGGCGCTATATCCGCTACCGCCAGGAGCATGCCCGGCTGCGCGCCCACCCTCCCGCGCCGGTGCCGCTCACGCGGCAGGAGCGGTTGAGCGTGAAGACCGCGGAAGGCGCCACCGAACGGTTTGATGTGGAGCGGCTGAAGCTCTCCATCGCCGCCGCATGCCACGGGTTGGAGGAGCGCGTGGCGGTCGAGCTTATTCTCCAACGCACTGCGGCGAACTTATTTGACGGCATCACCACTGAGCAGCTGACCGAGGCCACGATCCTCGCGGCCCGCTCCTTAATCGAAGAAGATCCCACCTACAGCTTCGTGGCCGCCCGGCTGCTTCTGCGCCGGTTGTACCATGAGGTGCTCGGACGCAGCATCCCGCCGGATGCCCTCGGCGCTGCGTATCCTGCGATGTTTGAGCGCGCGATCCGGCAGGCGGTCGAGCATGACCGGCTGAATCCGGCGCTGCTGCACTTCGACCTGCCCCGGCTCGGAGCAGCACTGCGCCCCGAGCGGGACCTGCAGTTCGCGTACATGGGGCTGCAAACACTGCATGACCGCTACTTCCTGCACCACGACGGCCGCCGGTTGGAAACCCCGCAGATTTTTTGGATGCGCGTGGCGATGGGGCTGGCGGCACGCGAAGGCGACCAGCGCCATGAGCGCGCCATCGAGTTCTACGACGTCATGTCGACGTTTGCGTACGTCCCATCAACCCCGACGCTGTTCAACGCCGGCACGCAGCACTCGCAGCTCTCTTCGTGCTTCCTGACCACGATCCAGGACGACCTGGACCACATTTTCAAGTCGATCAAAGACAACGCGATGCTCTCGAAGTGGAGCGGCGGGCTGGGCAACGATTGGACGCCGGTGCGGGCGCTCGGCTCGCTCATCAAAGGCACCAACGGCAAGAGCCAGGGCGTCGTGCCGTTCATGAAGGTCGCCAATGACACCGCGGTAGCAGTTAACCAAGGGGGTAAACGACAAGGAGCGGTGTGCGCGTACTTGGAAGTCTGGCACCTGGATATCGAGGAGTTCCTCGAGCTGCGCAAAAACACCGGCGACGACCGCCGGCGCACCCACGACATGCACACCGCGAATTGGATTCCAGACCTGTTCATGAAACGGGTGCTCGCCAACACCGACTGGACGCTCTTGTCCCCGAACGAAACCGCGGATTTGCACGACGTATGCGGGCGCGCCTTCGAGCAGCGCTACGAGACCTACGAGCGGATGGCGCGTGAGGGCCGGCTGAAACAATTCAAGGTCATACCGGCGGTCCAGTTGTGGCGCAAGATGCTCAGCATGCTGTTTGAAACCGGCCACCCCTGGATCACGTTCAAAGACCCGTCGAACATCCGCTCGCCGCAGGACCATGTCGGGGTCGTCCATAGCTCGAATTTGTGCACCGAAATTCTCCTGAACACCTCTGCCGAAGAAACCGCGGTGTGCAACCTCGGCTCCATCAACCTGGCGGCGCACACCACCCCGGTCGGCCTGGACACCGAGCAGCTCGCCTCCACCGTCCGCAGCGCCATCCGCATGCTGGACAACGTCATCGACCTGAACTACTACCCCACCCCTGAAGCGAAGACCGCCAACGCACGCCACCGGCCTGTCGGGCTGGGCGTCATGGGATTCCAGGATGCGCTGTACCTACAGGGGTTCAGTTACGCCTCGCCGCAGGCGGTCGAGTTCGCCGACGAGAGCATGGAGCTGATCGCCTACCACGCGCTGCTGGCCTCAAGCGACTTGGCCCGAGAGCGCGGCGCGTACGAGAGCTTCCCCGGGTCCAAGTGGGACCGGGGGCTCTTGCCGCTCGACACGCTCGCACTGCTGCGCGAGGAGCGCGGCGGGTTCCTCGACGTGGACACCCGCAGCCGGCTTGACTGGACGCCGGTGCGCGAAGCGATCCGGCGCCATGGGCTTCGCAACAGCAACACGATGGCCATCGCGCCCACGGCGACGATCGCCAACATCATCGGGGTCAGCCAATCGATCGAGCCGACCTACAAGAACCTCTACGTGAAGAGCAACCTCTCCGGGGAGTTCACGACGATCAATCCCTACCTCGTGGATGAGCTCAGGGCGCTGGGCCTGTGGGACCGGCGGATGGTGGAGGACGTGAAGTACTTCGACGGCATCCTGCGCGAAATCGAGCGCATCCCGCAGGCGGTCAAGGACCGCTACGCGACCGCCTTTGAGATCGGCTTTGAGTGGCTGATCGAATGCGCCGCCCGACGGCAAAAGTGGATCGATATGGGCCAATCGCTCAACTTGTACCTGGCCGAGGCCAGCGGCAAAAAACTCCATACCATGTACCTCATGGCGTGGGAGAAAGGGCTGAAGACCACCTACTACCTTCGTTCGCTGGGTGCGACGCGCATCGAGAAATCCACCGTCGATGCGAACAAGTACGGCAACCCCCTGGGACAGACATCCCGCCCGGACGCGCAGCAATGCCGGGTGGGCGGCGACGAGCACTGCGAAGCGTGCCAGTAACAAGAGGAGTCCGGCCGATGGGCGACATCATTGCCATGACGGCAACACGGGTCCGCGCGGACGACAAGCGCATCATCAACAACAAGGCGGTGGACGTCAACCAGCTCATCCCCATCAAGTACGCATGGGCGTGGCAGTATTACCTCGATGCCTGCGCCAACCACTGGATGCCCCAGGAGATCTCAATGCAGCGCGACATCGAGCAGTGGCGCAACCCGAAGGCCTTCACCGACGACGAGCGGCTGGCGGTCAAGCGCGCCCTGGGGTTTTTCTCAACCGCCGAGACGATCGTCGCCAACAACGTCATCATGGCCATCTACAAATTCATCACCGCGCCTGAGTGCCGCATGTACATCCTGCGGCAGGCTTTCGAGGAGGCGATCCACACCCACGCCTACGGCCAGTACATGCCGGAATCGCTGGGCATGGACACCGGCGAGCTGATGAACATGTACCGCGAAGTGCCCGCGATCCACGATAAGGAAGAGTTCGGGGCGCGCCTGACCGTCGACATCCTCCAGCCGGATTTTGAAACCGAGTCGTTCAGCGGCCGCTCCCGGCTGTTGCGCAACCTCATCGGGTATTACGTCGTCACCGAGGGGATTTTCTTCTACACGACGTTCGTCATGCTGCTCTCCTTCGGCCGCCAGAACCGGCTGCCGGGCGTGTGCGAGCAAGTACAGTACATCCTGCGCGATGAAAGCATGCATTTGAACTTCGGGCTAGAGCTGATCCACGCGTTCATCCGCGAGAACCAGGACGTCTGGACGGAGGAGGCCAAGGCCTGGGCGCTCGAGGCGGTGAAAGAAGGCGTCCGGCTCGAATACCGGCACGCCGAAGACAGCCTGCCCAACGGGTTGCTGGGGCTCACGCACCAGATGATGAAGCAGTACGTGGAGTATATCGCCGACCGGCGGCTTGAGCGGCTCGGCCTGCCCAAACCCTACGGGACCTCCAACCCCTTCCCCTGGATGAGCGAAGTGATCGACCTTCGCAAGGAGAAGAACTTCTTTGAAACGCGCGTGACTGAATACCAGACCGGCGGAACGCTCTCATGGGAATAACACGAATCGCCATCGCTGCGGCGTTGGCGTTCATCGCGCTTCCCGCCTGGGCGCAGGAGCCGGCGTCTACCGAGCTGGGCTCGGTCTTGGTTTCTCCCAGGCGCATCCCTGGGTACGGCCTCCGGCTCAGCCGCGTGCCTGGCAGCGCAACGATCGTGACCGAGGAAATGATCCGTGAGACCAAAGCCTCGACGGTGCAGGAAGTGCTCTCGCGCGTCGAAGGCGTGACGTTCTCCGACCAGCAAGGGTTCGGCCTGGGGTCCGACAGCACCGTCAATATGCGCGGCATCGTCAATAGCTCCCGGACTAACGCGCTGGTGCTCGTCGATGGCATCCGGCAAAACCGGCTCACCGGCGATGACGTCCACTGGCAGGCCATCCCCGCCGCTCAGATCGAGCGCATCGAGATCCTGCGGGGCGGCAGCGCGACGATCTACGGCGAGGGGGCGCTGGCCGGCGTCATCAACATCATCACCAAGAAGGACAGCGAGAAGCTCCTGGAAACCGAAACCGGCGCCGAAGCCGGCTCTTTCGGCTGGCAGCAGTACCGGGTGGCGGCGAGAGGACGCCGCATTCCCTTCTCGTACAGCATGGACGCGACCCGCAGCCTGGTCGAAGGTTACCGGGAATTCTCGCAGTCGCGCAACACGACGGTTGGCGCGCATTTCGGCGCGGACGTGCTCCCTAGCCTCAGGACGGAGCTACACGTCCGCCATCACGAGGATACGACCGGCTTTCCCGGACTGCTGACGCTGGCACAGTCCCAGCAGCGCCAGCAGCAAACGAACAGCTTCCATGGGATCAACAACAACGAGGACGACCAGGTCTCGCTGGACATCATCGGCGGGCCGTGGGACGGCCTCTCGACGCTGCTCACCGTGTACTGGAAGCGGCGCGTTCAGCTGTCGGAAGACTCGATCAACTTCAACCCCTTCACCGTCACGCCAAGCCATGGGATCAATCTTCGCACCGACTACGAATGGACGGGCGCTTCGGTGCAAAACCTGTTCGTGCAAGGCTTGGAGCTCAGCCGGGACAAAGCCACGACCGGCGATCCCGGCGTGGGCGCGGACAGCGAATCGAACCGCTCGGCCTACGGCGTGTACCTCGAGGATACGCTGACGATCCGCGACCGCGTGTCGCTTGTCGCCGGGCTGCGCTTCGACAAATCGCGCTATGAAGAATCGCTGACCTTCCCGGTCTTCGATGGGACGCTGCGATTTGAAGGCTGGAGCCCCAAGCTTGGTGTGATCGTCAATGCGGTGCCTGAGATGCTGGACGTCTTCGTGTCCTACGCCAGGCCGTTCAAAGCGCCCAATGTCGACGATTTCTCCTCGCGCCTGGGCAGCTCTTTCAGCGGCAACGCGGACCTGGAGCCTCAACAGGCTGACACGTATGAGCTGGGGTTGCGCCTCGATCGCTCGCCCGCCACCTTCTCGGCGACCGCGTTCTATACCCGCATCGACGACGAGATCCTGCTGAACTCGCTGGCAACGCCGTTTCAAACGAATCAGAACTTCAACACCCGACGGTTCGGCGTCGAATTCTCCAGCCGGTGGATGTGGGCCGAGCGGCTCAGGGGCTCGGCGACGTATACCTTCGTCGACGCGGAGTTTCGCAAGGGGACGTTCGCGGGTCTGACGATCCCAGGCACGCCGGAGCACATCCTCAACGCCAGCCTTGGCGTTTCGCCCTGGCCTGGCCTGTGGATGGACCTTCACTGGCAGCTCGTGCAGGACTACCTGCGGGTCAATGACATGAGCAATACGCTGGGCGGGGCGGACAACTACGGGGTGCTGGACCTGATCTGCCAGTACGATGTGCCGGAGCCTTCTGCCGGCTTTTCCTGGGCTGATTGGAGCGCATACCTGAAGGTGCTCAACCTCACCAACGAGGAGTACGTCACCTACCAGTCCAGCAACGGAACTAACCTCAACGGCGCTGGCGAAGCTCCAATGCCTCCGACGACGTTTATCGCCGGCGTGGACGTGGCGTTTTAGGTGAGGGAGTTAGTTCTGGAACTTCTTGAAGATCACGGTGGCGTTATG
>PCVX01000053.1:18181-26002 GCA_002796105.1 Candidatus Omnitrophica bacterium CG11_big_fil_rev_8_21_14_0_20_63_9
ACGTAGTCGAGGTCGCAGTCAGGATCGGGCGTCGTGTAATTGATCGTCGGAGGCATCACGCCTCGCTGGATCGCCAGAACGGAGATAATCGCCTCGACGCCGCCGGCCGCGCCGACAAGATGGCCGGTCATCGACTTCGTCGAGGAGACCGCTACCTTCTTGGCGAAGGCGCCGAACGTCTTTTTGATCGCCAGCGTCTCGATCTTGTCGTTCAGCTCCGTCGAGGTGCCATGCGCGTTGATATAGCTCACCTGCTCCGGCCGCAGCTTGGCATCCTCAAGGGCTAGCGCCATCGCTTTGGCCGCCCCGGTGCCCTCCGGATCAGGCGCGGTCATGTGGTACGCGTCGGCGGTCATCCCATAGCCGGCCATCTCAGCGTAGATCTTCGCTCCGCGCTTTTTGGCGTGCTCCAGCTCTTCCAGCACTATCACCCCGGCGCCCTCCCCGATCACAAACCCATCGCGGTCCTTGTCGAACGGCCGGCTGGCGGTAGTCGGGTCGTTGTTGCGGCGTGAGAGCGCCATGAGCGCGCAAAAACCTCCGACCGCCATCGGCGTAATGCAGCTTTCCGTGCCGCCGCCCAGCATGACGTCGGCTTTGCCCTCCTGAATCAAGCGGAAAGCTTCGCCGACGCCGTGCGCCCCGGAGGCGCAGGCGGTCGTCGTGCAGAAATTCGGCCCCTTGAAGCCCATATCCATCGCCACGTGCCCGGGTGCCATGTTGCAGATGAGCATCGGGATCATGAAGGGGGTGAGCTTTTTCGGCCCTCTGGCCAGCAGTACGTTGTGCTGCTCCTCGATTAAATGCATCGAGCCCATGCCAGAGCCGATGATCACCCCATAGCGGAAGGGGTCTTCCTGGCCAATGGAGATGCCGGCGTCTTTGACCGCCTGCTTGGAGGCGGCCAGGGCGAACTGGGTGAAACGCTCGGTCCGCTTGACCTCCTTCGGCGTCAAGTACGCCAGCGGATCGAAGCCCTTCACTTCGGCGGCGATCTGCGACTCAAACGCCGTGGGGTCGAAGCACGCGATGCGGCCGGCACCACTGCGCCCTGCCAGGAGTGCCTCCCACATCGCGGGCACGTCGTTGCCCACGGGGGTGATTGCCCCAAGCCCTGTGACGACCACGCGTCGCGTCATCTGCTAAAAACACGAACGTCCCGCCAGCGGCGAGACGTCGTGACTAAGCCCTCAATTGTTCCGGAAGACTATTTGGCGCCGGCTGTCTTTGATTCAATGTATTTGATGGCGTCGCCGACGGAGGCCATCTTCTCGGCATCCTCGTCGGGGATTTCGATGCCGAACTCCTCTTCAAGCGCCATGACTAGCTCGACCGTGTCCAGCGAATCGGCTCCGAGGTCTTCAATAAATGATGCCGCGTCCGTCACTTCTTCCAACTTGACCCCAAGCTGCTCAGCGATGATCGCCCGAACCCGATCCGCGACAGCCTCAGCCATTCACTTCCTCCTTGTTCGCTACCTTACATCGCGAGGCCGCCGTCCACCACCAGCACGTGGCCGGTGACGTACCGTGCGGCATCGCTAACGAGAAACAGCGCAGCCTCTGCCACATCGCGCGGCTCTCCGAGCGTCCCCATCGGGATCGCATCCATCAGCCGTTGCTTGGCCTCCGGCGGGAGCGCGTCGGTCATCTCGGTCTTAATGAAGCCCGGCGCGATGGCATTGCAGGTGATCCCGCGGCTGGCCAGTTCCTTCGCCACCGACTTGGTCAGCCCGATGATGCCCGCCTTCGATGCGGCGTAGTTCGCCTGCCCTGGATTCCCAATGAGCCCAACGATCGAGGCGATGCTGACGATGCGGCCCCGCCGTTGCTTGAGCATATGCTTAGCGACCGCCCGAGTGCACAGGAAGGTGCCTTTCAAATTGATATTGAGCACCCGGTCCCACTGCGCATCATCCATGCGGATTAACAAACCATCCTTGGTGATGCCAGCGTTGTTGATGAGTATATCGATTCGGCCTAGCTTGTCAAGTACTTTTGCCACGCCGTCATCGACCTGTTTACCGTCGGTGACGTCGACCACGAGGCCTTCCGCTCGGCGCCCCAACGCCCGCAGTTCCTGGGCAGTCTGCTCCAGCTGCTGGGGGTTCACATCGAAGAGCGCGAGATCCGCGCCGGCCTTGGCAAATGCGAGGGCAATTTCACGTCCGATCCCGCGGGCGCCGCCGGTGATGACGGCCACTTGGTTGGCGAGGCTCATGAGGCGGTATTATACGGAGGCGGATGGGGCAACACAAGCAGGAAAAGGACCCTGCTCCTGCCGCCAAAGCTTCGCGATCAGATTATTTTCATTATAATCAAATTAATATTGACATATTACTGATTCATGTGGTACGGTCTTGGTGATGCGATCCCAACGCGTTTTCGGGCTCTTGACTTGCCTAGTCGCCGCCTGCCCCCTCTTGTGGGCGGCGGACGGCACGCCCCCATCCATTCCGATGGTGATTGATGATGGTATCTATACGACGTCCAACACGTCCCTCCATGCCTCATGGTCCAGCGCCGATGGCGAATCTGGGATCGTCGAATACCAGTATCAGATCCGGCAAGGGTCTCCCAGCGGCTCCGTCATCGTTGCCTGGACATCCGTAGGAACAACGACTGAAGCGACCCGGTCCGGTTTCGTCTCAGGCTCAGGAAAAACGCAGGTGAACGGTCTGACGAACGGGGTGACGTGTTTCTGGGAAGTGAAGGCGCGTAATGGCGAGGGGCTCTGGTCAGCCAGCGGCTTCTCTGACGGCATCACCGTGGATGTCACGCCGCCTGCCGTGGTGGCCGTCACCGATGACGGCCCATCCACCCCCTCCACGACCACGCTGCACGCGACATGGACGCCCAGTAGCGACCAGCAATCCGGCATCGGCCGCTACCTTTATCAAATCACGCGCGATAGCCCGAGCGGCGCCCTGGCGGTTGACTGGACGCCAATCGGGCTTTCCACCGCCGTAACGCGCACAGGACTATCGCTGACTTCCGGCGCGCGTTATTACATCAACGTCAAAGCCGAAAACGGCGCCGGTTTGCAGGGGCCGGTCGGCAGCTCTGATGGCATCGTCGCCGGTGAGACAGACACCACGCCTCCCATTCTCAACAGCATCTTCCCTTTTCCAGGACCGCAGCTCTACGCCGGCGGCACGTTCACGATTTCCGTTTCAGTCACCGACACCGATCCCAGCCCGCTGGAATATCAGTTTTCGGTGGACGGCGTCGTTAAGCAAGCCTGGGGTGCTGCGAGCAGCTATGCTTGGGTGACATCCACCATCATGAGCGGACCGCACACGCTTCTAGCGGAAGTGCGCGATGCCGGCGGCTCAGACGCGCTTGCTCAGTCCGTCTACCTGTATCTCATGCCACCGGAGCTGCCGTAGATGAGACGCCGCATCGTCTCCTTGGCTACTGCCATTGCCTGTCTCTTCGGCCAGTTGACCTTTCCAGCACCCGCCAGCGCATCGCATCTTGGCTCCTCCACCGCATCCTCCGGCAGCGCACCCCCGCCCGGCGTGGCCACCGCGCAGAGCTTTCAGCCGGATCTGTTCACCGGTCGCGCTACCACCGGCATCCCGCTGGTCGTCCCGCCGGGCCGCCAAGGCGTGCAGCCGCAACTGGCGCTGAGCTATTCGTCATCCGGACGGAACAGCTGGGTCGGTGTGGGGTGGGACCTCGATGTCGGTTACATCGAGCGCTCGACGAAAGAAGGCACCCCGGCCTACGGAGAATCTGACATCTTCACGTTCATGTTCCAAGGCACAAGCTCAGAGCTTGTGAAGATTCTGGATGGCACCTACCGCGCCAAGGATGAAGGGCTGTTCCTCCACTTCCGGTCCCTTGGGAGCGGCGGGTGGGAGGTCAGAGATAAATCCGGCACGCGCTACTTCTTCGGACAAGACGCGCAATCCCAATTGCAGGATGGCAACCGGGTGTTCCGCTGGTGCCTCGACAAGGTGCTCGACCTGAACGGCAACAGCTTAAGCATCTCCTACACGAAACATGACGGCTATCCCTATCCGGCGCAGATCAGTTACACCGCCCACGAACCGACAGTGCTCGCACCAGCTAATCAAGTGGACTTTCTCCTGGAAGACCGGCCGGATGTTGAGGTGAGCTATCGCTCCGGTATTAACGTGCGCATCGCCAAGCGTCTCAAGGCGATCGAGGCCAAGGCGACGATCGACGGAGTCCTCTCATTAGCCGGACGCTACAACTTGAGCTACGTCCAAAGCAGCCGAACCGGCCGGTCCCTGTTAAGCGCTGTCACCCGCCTGGGCGCCGATGGCGCCACGTCGCTGCCTCCAACCACCTTCGGTTACGACGGCGCTGAGGCCACAACCTATACGCTCAGCAGCAACATCATCTCCAGCAGTACCGCTGCCTGGAACGTGCGCATCGCCAACACCAGCCTCGGCCATGAGAATTGGGGGCCGGCGCCTCCCTATCTCGGCATACCGTGGCAAAGCCCACAGGTCCTGACTGGGCCGACCAGCACCACGCTCGCGTGTGTCAATGTCGCCGTCGGCGGTGACGGCTCGCTGAGCCTGTCCGGCTGCCAGGACCATTATGTTCATGCGTGGACCTGGGTCTACGTCAGTGAGCCGACCGGGCCGCTCAATTTGAACCTCACGCGGGGCGCGTGTGACAGCAATGCCAGTCTCTGGCAGGAAGATGCGGGCGGCCTGCGTCTAGCAACGCCGTCAAGCGTCTCGCTGGCCGCCGGCTGGACCATCCTGCACGTCACCGAATACCACGAGCATGACTGCTTCTCTTCGCAGCTTGCCGCGCCCCTGCAGCAGATGGTCGAGACGATGAGCGCATCCAGCGAGTTCATCGAGCCGCAGCTCGCCGGCGACATCGACGGCAACGGCGCGACCGATCTCATCACGGTGGAGCCGGTTTCCGGCACATGGCGGATTTCGTGCGCCCGCATGTGCAACCTCACACCGACACAAACCTGGCTCACCAGTTTCGGCACCGCCGAAGACCTGCCGATCGTCGGTGACTGGGACGGTGACGGCAAGACCGACATCGCAATTTACCGAACGGTCAACGACCAGGGCTCCTGGCAGTTCGCGGTGTCCACCGGCTCAAGTTTTGTGCTGGCCGGCGGCATGACGACGGCACCCGGCTCACCGCTGGTCGGCGACTTCAACGGTGACGGGCGCGCAGACCTCGGCACGTACCAGAACGGTGTGTGGCGGATCGCGCTCGCACAGCAGGCAGCCCCGGGAACGACCTGGTTCGCTGCAACACCCTCATTCGACCTGACGTGGGGAGCCGGCGCTTCACCATTGACCGGCGACTTCAACGGCGACGGTCTGACGGACATCGCCACGGCCAGTGGCGGCACCGTATCCGTCGCGCTGTCTACCGGCACCTCGTTCGCCCCACAATCGTCAGCTTGGATCACCAGCTTCGGCAGCGGTAATTACACGACCGCCGACTTCAACGGTGACGGCCTGACCGATATCGCTTTCTATGATCGCGCCACCGGCCGCTTCACCAATGCGCCGTCAACTGCGGGGCAATTCGGCGCTCCCGTCATGCTGCCCGTCACGTTCAGCCTGCGCAGCGTTAACGACCAGCCGCAAGTGGGCGATTTCAACGGTGACGGCTTGGCCGACCCCGCCCTCTTCAATGCCGTCAACGGCAGCTCGGAGATCGCCTTCTCCAGCGGCCGCTTTCCGGATCTCATCAACGAAATCCGCAACGGAGTTGGCGGCACCACCACCATCGAGTATCAGCGCTCGACTGAAGCGGACGAGAGCACGATTCCGTTCGTCCTGCCGCTCGTCACGCGGGTGACAGCCGATGACGGCATGGGTCATCAATATGCCACAACGTACTTGTACAGCGGCGGGCGTTACGACGGCCCTGAACGGGAGTTCCGGGGATTCGCCCGGGTCGAGGCGCATGACGCGCTGAATACCATCACCGCCACCGAGTTTCACCAAGATGCCATCCTTAAAGGAAGGCCCTTCCGGGTCGAAGTCCATGATGCCTCAGGCAACCCGTGGACGAAACAGGAGCACGACTGGCGTTGGGCGACCCCGGAGCACTGGGAGAGCATCTTTGTCTTTCTCGCCCGCACCGACACCTACACGTACGACGGCGATGAGTCCTTCAAGCAAACCGCCACGACCTTTGCCCAGTACGAGCCGACCACCGGCCAGTTCCAGTACGGCTGGTTCGACGAGTTCGGCAATCCCACGCAAATCAACGAGTTGGGCGACGTCTCCGTGATTGGCGATGAGCGGCATACGTTCAACGATTACGCCACGAATCGGGACGAGTGGATTGTTGACCGGCTGGCCCACACCAAAGTCATCAGCTCCATGGCCATGAACGCCCGCACCGCCCACGAGAAATGGTTTTACTACGATGGCCGTCTTCCGGATAACCAGGCGCTTCCAAACATCGATCAAACGCCTCCTCCCCTGGGCCGGCTCACGGCGGAAGTGCAGTATTGGAATACTCATGAGGATCAAGACCCAAACCCGATCACCCGAATCACGTATGACGCCTACGGGAATGTCGCCACCGTCACCGATGACCTGGATCGTACGACCACCAACGCGTACGACTCGACCGGCACCTACCTGATCCGGGTCGCCAATCCGCTCGGCCATACGCGGCAGATGACGTATGATCCCCGTTTCAGTGTCGTCACCAGCGGCACCGATGCCAACAGCGTCACAGCCGTGACCGAGTATGACGCCCTGGGGCGCGTCACCAAGATCATCGGCCCCAACGACACCGCCTCACTCCCAACCACGAGCTACGAGTACGACCTCGCCTCACAGCCCATCAGGACCACCGTCCATCAGCGCATCCAATCCGGCCAGCCCCAAGTACTGACGACCCACACGTTTACGGACGGCCTGGGCCGTACGATCCAAACACGCTCACCAGCCGAAGACCCAACCAAGCAGATCGTCACCGGTGCTGTTGAGTTTGACGTGCTGGGGCGGGTAATCAAGCAATGGGTGCCATATCTCTCGAACGCCTCAAGCGCCTACGTTTCCCTGAACCTCGAGCCTTCAGCCTACAGCCTGGCCTCTGTGTCCTACGCGTATGATCCTCTCGGGCGCGTCCTCACTACCACCGACCCTGATGGCTCAGTGACAGCCGCCAGTTACGACGACTGGGCCGTGACCACAACTGACGCTAATGGCCACCAAACACGCCGCACCCAAGATGCTTATGGGCGCACGGTGATGGTGGAGGAGTTCAACGGTGGCGAGATCTACACGACGCGCTACGAGTACGGCCGGTTTGGCTTTCCGGACTCTAACGTGTACCACCTTACGAAAGTCATCGATGCGGCAGGTAATGAAACGGTCCTCAACTACGACACGATGGGCCGCAAGAGCTCCATGATCGACCCGGACATGGGTCGTTGGGTCTATGAGTACGATGGGGTAGGCAATCTGATCAGCCAAACCGATGCCCGCAGTGTGACCACAACGTTCACGTATGACCTACTCAACCGTCTCATCGAGAAGTCCTACAACCTCTCGCAAGCCGACAGCGGTGTGCAGGCGACTGGCACGGTCCGCTACACCTATGACGATCCTGCGCAGCCCTTCGCCAAGGGCAAACTGACCAGCATCACCGATGGTTCCGGTTCCTCCCGATTTGAATATGACAACCTCGGCCGTCTTATCAAGGAAACCAAAATCATCGACGGTACCACCTACACGATCCAGCGGACGTACGACTTATTGGGTCGCCTGGTCACCCTAACCTACCCCGATGGCGAAGTGGCAACGTACACCTACAATACCCAAGGAGGCATCGAGACAGTTTC
>PCVX01000063.1:0-17127 GCA_002796105.1 Candidatus Omnitrophica bacterium CG11_big_fil_rev_8_21_14_0_20_63_9
CGCTGATCAATGTTGGAGCGCAGCTGACCAATCTCGTGATTCTCAAGCAGCAGGTGCCGTACCTGGTGCGCGATATCCCCTGGGGTGCGGAGAAGCTCATCCGCGCCGCCGCTGAGCAGCTGAAGATGGAGGAAGGGACTGTCACGCAGCAGTTGACGCAGGGCACCGCCAACCCGGAACTGCTCAGCGCCTTGAAGCTGCTCAGCGAAGCGCTGATCTCAGAGCTGCAGCTGTCTTTCGACTACTTCGAGAATCGCTTCGGCCATCCACCGGACGAAATCTTGCTGACCGGAGGGCTTGGGCAATCTGCGGCATTTGCTGAGGCGCTGAAGGCGCACCTCGCGCAGCCGGTGTCTCAGTGGACGCCGCTGAAGGGGCTGTCAGCCCAGTTTGCGGTGGCCTACGGCCTGGCGCTGAGGTCGGATTAATGCTGAAGATCAACCTGTTGCCCGCGGGTGCCCGGCCAACGACCATCTCGACGGTTGAGCAATTTCATCGCGCGCCGCTGTTGTGGATCGTCTTCGCGATTGCCGTGCTGATTCCGCTGTGGCATTGGACCATGATCAGCACCAGGCGCCGGCAGGTCGAGCAACTCACCGCTAAGTTGCAAGTCTTGGAGCCGCGGCAGACGGCCGTCGATCAGCTCCAACACAAGCTGCAGCAGCTGCGGGCCGAAGAAACCGCGTTTCGCGGCATGAAGCAGAGCCAGGGCGGATGGGCCAAGCGCTTGAACATCCTCTCGGATGCGACTCCCGAGGGGATTTGGTATACAGAGTTGCTGCTGGATCACGCGAAAGGGCTGGTGATCCAGGGATCATCGATCGGCGGCGCCGGGCCGACCAAACTGGTGGAGCAATTGAAAGAGAACCCGGATTTCATGGCCGCCATCAAGAACGTCCAGATCGAATCGCTCAAAACGATTCCAGAAGGCGAATTGGAAGTGGTGCAATTCACGCTGAACTGCAGCTTGCACGAGGTTTCAGGGACGCCATGAAATTCTCATTTTCTCCGTCCCCGCGGGAGCGGCAGCAGCTTCTGAAGCTCATCGCCGCATTCATCGTGCTGATTCCGTCGTATTTCATGCTGCTCAGCCCGCTGCGCCAGCATGCGGCCAACCTCGGCCAGCAAGCCCGGGATGCCAAAGCCAGGGTGCAAACGCTCGAGGCGACGACGGCCAATGAAACCTCCTTGCGCGAACAGGCCCAACAGCTTGATCAGGCGGTCGCGACGCTGCGCAGCGCGTTGCCCTCGGAGGAGGAGCTGCCAACCACCATCAAGCTGCTGTCCGACCTGGCGAACGAAACCCAAGTCAAGATCCAGACGATTTTTCCCATGCGTGACCGCGACCCAAGCCGTCCGGCCGACCTGAGCGACGGCGCCAAAACCGAAGCGCCGGTGGTCTACAAAGAGATTCTGATTCAAATAGACGCGTTGGCCGGTTACCATCAACTTGGGTCTTTTTTGAGCCTAGTGGAGTCGCAGCCGCATCCGATGCGCGTCTCTAGCCTGCGCATCAGCGCGGATCCCAAAGAAACGAAGCGGCATCGGATCAAGCTGGTCATCCGTTCCTTCATGGCGGCGTCAATGGACAGCGATGCCTAACGCCAAATTCGCCCTGCTCACGGCTTTGGGCCTTGTCTGCGGCGCGATGAGCGCTGCGGCCGAGCCGGCGGCGGAACCCGCCACATTTGCCTATGATTCAGCCGGGCGTCGGGATCCGTTTATGCCGCTCGTGCGCGAAGGGAAGTTGGTGAGCACGATGCCGGGAGCCACCGGCGATGGGTCGACACCAACGCTGTACGGCATCCTGTGGGACGCCGGCGGCAATTCCATCGCGCTCATCAACGATCTTGAGGCCAAAGTCGGCGATACCGTTTCCGGGTATGTGGTGAAAGAGATTCGTCAAGACGCGGTCGTCTTGGATGGCGGCGGAGAGCTCAAGACGCTGCGCATTGAATTTCCGGCAGCGTCCAAGGCGGGTCCGGACGCGACACGGGGAGGGGAGACGCAGTGAAAACGCACACGTGGATCTGGGCGATAGTTATGGTAGGGTTGGGGGTCGTCGTCGGCAGCCCGATGGGATGGGCGCAAGTCGATGGGCCGGATCCGGCACCGGAGAGCTCTTCGGTCGTTGAGGAGGCCGCTCCGGTTGAAGCCGCCTCTGAGGAGGAGGCGAGCGCCAGTCCTGAGTCGGCTGCTGCTTCATCCCCCGCGCCGGCAGCCGCTGGCCAGGCCGCGCTGATCAGCGTGGATTTCAAGGATGCCGACATTCGCCAAGTGCTGCGGATCATCTCGCTCAAAAGCGGTGTCGACATCGTGGCAGGGGCCGACGTCGAAGGGTTGGTCACTATCAAGCTGACGAACGTGCCCTGGGAAGAAGCGCTGGACATCATCCTGCGAACGTATGGCTTCACCTATGAGCGCAAAGGCAACATCGTCCGCGTGCTGACGGTGGACGCGATCGAGCGGGAAGCTTTGGCCACTGAGGTGTTCCCGCTCAATTACGCCACGGCCAAAGAAGTCCCGGACGTGATCAAGGAGATGCTCTCCGAGCGCGGGCGCGTCAAGTTCGATGAGCGGACCAACACGATTATCGTGACCGACATCCCCTCGAACCTTTTTCAGATCAAAACGGTGATCGAGCGGCTGGACCAGCGCACGCCCCAGGTGCTCATCATGACCAAGATCGTTGAAACCAGGCTCTCAAAGGACGAAAACCTTGGCATTGATTGGGAGAACGTGTTGAACTATTCGGTGACCCAGACGATTCCGGATATCGACAACACGTTTCCCTTCAAAGCGGGCTCTTCGCTTGGCTCGCCGGGCCGGTTTTTCGGCACCGACCGGGCCGCGACCCGGACCGGCCAAGCAGTTGATATCGGCACATTAGGTCTGGAAAATCTTTCTTTAACGCTGAACTATCTCCAGAAGCGTACGGACACTAAAATCCTCTCGAATCCAACCATCTCGGTGTTGAACAATCAAGAGGCGAAGATCCACGTCGGGCAGGAATATCCGATCCCGAACTACTCGATCGATCCGACCACGGGCAACACCACGATCTCAGGCTACACGGCGAAGGATACCGGCACCGTATTGACGGTCACGCCCCATGTGAACCCAAGCGCTGAGATTGTCGTGGATCTGAAACCCGAGATTGTGACCGCGGACTCCACCGGCATCAGCTATCAGACCGGCACCGGGACGAGTGTGAGCTTGCCGCTCTTTACCATCCAAACCGCCGAGACCCAGGTGCGCATTCAAAGTGGAGAGACGATCGCCATCGGCGGTCTTGTCAAAACCAGCGAACAGCACATTGACACCAAGGTCCCCCTGCTGGGAGACATCCCGATTGTCGGTACGCTGTTCAGGAATAACCGCTGGTACAGCGGTGGGAGCGATCCAAACAAGCAGGACTTGCTGATCTTTCTGACCGTCACGCTGCAAAATGACGAGCGAAAGAAGGAAGCGGCGGCGGTGGCGGCGGCACCTGCCGAAGGATCCTATCCGTAACACGACCGAGAGAGGGTCTCACCGATGCGGATGTCCAATCGTCTGCTCAAGCCGCGACATGTTGCGCTGATTGCCGTCGTGTTATTTGGATTTTTGGCCCTTGGATCTTCAGTGATTTTCTCAGCCGAGGAGCCGGTCGATCGCTCGTCTCGTCCGGCTGGCAGCACCTCCAGTAAAAAATCCGGCAGCTCGGCGGAGTCCTCTGATCTTGCGCGGATTGAGCGCAAGATGGAAGAGATCATCGAGCAGCAAGAGCAAATCCTCGAAAATCAGCAAACGATCTTCCAGCGCTTCGATGCGGTCATGGAGGAGCTGCGGATTGTGAAAGTCCGCGCTTCCCAAGCCCGTTAACCGCGACACCACAAAACCACAGAAACTCACAGAGACACAGAGGAGAACTCTCACAAACCCGCTGTGTCTCTGTGTCTTTTCTGTGCCTCTGTGGTGAAAAATAAGGTAGCGCTACCTTGACGCTGTGAAAAGCCATATGGTATACTTCGGCCGACGACGAAACAGGCAGGAGTGCTGGTGACCAAGCTACCGAATTGGGTTGACCTCGTTATCGTAATTTGTTTATTGATAACATGTTACAACGGTTTTGGTCGCGGGTTGGTTGCGGAATTACTCAACCTGGCTGGGGCGATTTTCGCGACCGCCTTAGCCTTAAACTACTGGGAAGTGGTTGCTGGCTGGCTGACCCCTTGGATGCGGCTTGATCCAATCCTCGCAAAATGGCTGATCTTTTGGGCGCTCTTTGTCATCTTGATGGTGCTCGCTCATCAGTTGTGCCGGCGCTTGACCCAGGTTGTTAAATGGGAGCGTCTGCACTGGGCGATCCAGGGACTTGGACTGGTGCTCGGCGGGATTCGCGGACTCTGGTGGGCAGGATTTATTCTTCTGGCGTTGACCTCCAGCGGATTCCTCTATCTGCGGGACAGCGTTGAACAAGAGTCCGTGCTGGGGCCGCGGCTCGTCATCCTGGCGAAAGACCAGCTCACGAGTGTGGCGGACCGCTTTCCAGGAGCGCCGCGTCGTCGTGAGACGCTCATTCCTCCCGCAAAAGCGCTCCCCAAGTCGCCATCTGAAAAGCCGTCCCGCTAGTTTGTCGCCGGTGGACACGGCGAGCCGGGGGACGCGCAGGATACCTCATGCCGTTAATTCCTGAATCCATTATCGACGAGATTCTGTCGCGGGCCGACATCGCGGAGCTCATCAGCCGCTACATGCCGCTGCGGCGGGCGGGACGCCATTTCAAGGCGCTGTGTCCCTTCCATAAGGAACGGACACCGTCCTTCACGGTGAACGCCGATAAGCAGATCTTCCATTGCTTCGGTTGTGGGGTGGGCGGGAACGTCTTCAGCTTTTTAATGCAGCATGACCGGCTGACGTTTCCCGAGGCGGTCCGGCAGCTGGCCGATCATGTCGGGATTTCGATTCCGGAGGCCGCCGCAGGCGCCTCCAGCGGCGAGCATGAACGGCTGCTGGCGCTGATGGAAAAGGCCTGCATCTATTTTGAGCGGCGCTTGAGCGAGCCGCAAGGCGGCCGCGCGGCGCGCGCTTACCTCCAACAGCGCGGCGTGTCGTCCGACACCGCCAAGCGTTTCCGGCTCGGCCTGTCGTCGACGGGATGGCGGGGGTTAGTGACCGCGGCCAAGGCCACCCAGGTTTCACCTGAGCAGCTGGAAGCGGCAGGACTCGTCGTGCCGGGCAAGTCAGGTCACTATGACCGGTTTCGCAACCGCCTGATGTTTCCGATTCAGGACGTGCGCGGGCGCGTGATCGGGTTCGGCGGGCGCAGCCTGGATGCGCAGGAGCCGAAATACCTCAATAGCCCTGAAACGGCGGTGTACAGCAAGGGGCGGCACGTGTTCGGCTTGCCGCAGGCGCGCGAAGCGATCGCCGCCGCCAAGACCGTCGTGCTCGTGGAAGGCTATTTCGATTGCGTCGTGCTGGCGGATGCCGGCATCCGCCATGTGATTTCGCCGCTGGGCACGGCACTGACGACGGAGCAGGCCCGGCTGCTCAAGCGGTACGCCGAGACGGTTATTCTGGCCTTCGATGCGGACGCGGCAGGCGAGGCGGCAACGCTTCGCGGGATCGATCTCGTCGTCGAGGCCGGACTGCAGGTGCGGATCGCGCAGCTACCCAAGGGCGTGGACCCGGACGACGTCGTGCGGAATTCCGGCCGGGCCGGGATTGAAGCGGTCCTGCAGCAGAGCATCGGCATTCTCGAGTATTTGCTTCAGGTCGGCATGGCTCGGCACCCGGTTTCAACGGCGGAAGGGAAAGTGCGCGTCGCGCGCTTTGTGCTGCCCACGATCGCCAAGGTGCCGGATGCCATGTTGCGGCGCGAATACGTGCGGATCGTCGCCGGCACGCTGCGGCTTGATGAGGCCGCGGTCGCCGAAGAGCTGGCGAAAGTGCAACCGCGCGATGCGGTCGCGCGACCTGAAAAGATGCCACGCGCGCCGGCGGCTTCGGCGTCGGTTCCGCCAGGGTCTGAGCGGATGCTGACCGCGCTCATCCTGGATGAGCCAGCCAGGCTCGGCGCTCTACAGGGGCGCCTCGCGCTTGAGGATGTGACCGACGTGCGGCTGCAGCGGCTCCTGAGCCTTGTCGGCGAGCACTCGACGCCGGGACAAGCAACGTCCGCCGCGCAGATCGTGTCGCGCCTGGCCGATGAGCCTGACTATGCGGCCCTCGTGACCGAGCTGGTCGCACTGGCCCAGACCGTGTCAGCGAAAGATGCGGCTTTCGAGGATTGTGTGCGGCGGTTGCGCCGCAGCGCCACACAGCGGCAGTTGGCGAAGCTGCACCACCAGTTGGAGCAGGGCGCCAAGGACGAACAGCACGAGCGAAAACTCTTAGCGGAATACCAAACAATCCAACGCGGATGAACGCGGCAGGGGGAGGCAAGACGCCGATGGCGGAGACAGCGAACGCGAACAAACGTAAACCGATCAGTGAGCGGCTCGCCCAAGTCATCATGATGGGCCGAGACAAGGGCCGGCTCACCTACGACGAGCTCAACAATCTCTTGCCGGAAGACGTCGCTTCTCCGGAAGAGATCGATGAGCTCTTGACGCTGCTGGGGAAGGAGAACATCGAGATCGTCGAGAAGCCTTCGACGGCGGCCAGCTCGCGGCTGGAGGAGCGCGAGGAAAAAGAGCAGCGCGAGGAAGAGGCGGCCGAGATCGCCGAAGTCGGCCAGTTGGACGATCCCGTCAAGATGTACCTGCGGCAGATGGGGCAGATCCCGCTGCTGACGCGGGAGCAGGAGCTGGCGCTGGCGAAGAAGATCGAGGCGGCGGAGTTCGCGTACCGCGACTCGGTGCTGCGCGTGCCCATCGCCCGGCGCGAGATCTTGCGGCTGACCGATCTGCTGATCGACGGAGAGATGAACCCCGAGGACTATTCCAAGGACGATCCGAACTTGAAGCGGGAAGAGCTCGTGGAGCAGCTGATCGGGCTGCGCAAGCGCATGCGCAAAGCGCTCAGCAAGAAGAAGGCGCTGAAAGTCATCGCCGATTACCACCTGACGATCCAGGCGATCGAATGGATCGTGGAGCAAGTCCAGCGGTACCTGCGCGGCGTCGAGACAACCGAACGGCAGCTGGTCCACGTGCGCCGCACGCGGCCCAAGGGCGCGGCGGCGCGGCTGCGCGAGCTGCGCAAGAAGCTGCTCGCCAACCAGCGCTTGCTGGGGGCGCCGGCGGAGAAGATGCGCGCCGCGATCAAGGAGATGCACCATCGGGAGACCGAGTACACCAAGGCTAAGAAAGCGTTGGTGGAAGCGAACCTGCGGCTGGTCGTGAGTATCGCCAAGAAGTACACCAACCGCGGCCTGTCGTTCCTCGATCTCATCCAGGAAGGCAACATCGGGCTGATGAAGGCGGTGGAAAAGTTCGAGTACCAGCGCGGGTACAAGTTCTCGACCTACGCCACCTGGTGGATCCGCCAGGCCATCACGCGCTCAATCGCCGATCAGGCCCGGACGATCCGCATTCCGGTGCACATGACCGAAACCATCAACAAGCTGATCCGCGTCTCGCGCGCCATCGTGCAAGAGACGGGCCGGGAGCCGGCGCCGGAGGAAATCGCGCGCTCCACCGGGATTCCGGTCGACAAGGTGCGCGGTATCCTGAAGATCGCGCAGGAGCCGATTTCGCTTCAAATGCCGATCGGGGAAGACGGCGACACGCACTTCGGCGACTTCATTGAGGATAAGCGGGCGGTGTCGCCGGCGAACGCGACCGCGTACAGCATGTTGAAAGAACAGATCGGAGACGTCCTCGTCACACTCTCCGACCGCGAGCGCCAGGTGCTGCTGCTACGCTTCGGGCTCCAGGACGGCAGCCCGCGCACGCTGGAAGAGGTCGGCCAGATGTTCAACGTGACTCGCGAGCGCGTGCGGCAGATCGAGGCAAAAGCGCTGCGCAAGCTGCGGCACCCGACCCGCAGCCGCCGGCTGCGTAATTTCCTGGAGTTGACCTTCTCGCCAGAAAAGAACCACGTCGTGTAAAGCGTACTCGAACGTCTCCAGTGGAAAGTGGGAGGGAGAGGGCGGAAATTCTCCTTCCCACTTTCCACTTTTCACTTTACACTGGTGTGCCAGCGTGTCGGGTCGGTAGCTCAATGGGAGAGCAGCCCGCTCATAACGGGTTGGTCCTAGGTTCGATTCCTAGCCGACCCATTAGTTTTGTTTACCCTCGGGGGCGGTTAGCTCAGCTGGTTAGAGCGCATGCCTCACATGCATGAGGTCAGAGGTTCAAGTCCTCTACCGCCCAGGGTTTTCGTGTACGTATATAGAGGTAGGGAGCTGAGTCCCTTCGCTTGCCTATGGCCGACCAACTTGAAACCTTAAAACAGCTTCAACGGCTCGACGGAGAGCTCTACCAATTGCGCAAAACGCAGCAAGACAAGCCCCGGGAGCTGGACCAGGTGAACGCTCAGCTGGCCGCGCAGGAGGCCAAGGTGCGCACCGCCGATGAGGGGCTCAAGAAGCTGCAGTTGGCTCAGAAAGACCGGGAAGTGGAGCTGCAGACCCGGGAAGGCCAAGTGAAGAAATTGCAGGGGCAGCTGTTCCAGGTCAAGACGAATAAGGAATACAGCGCGCTTCAACGCGAAATCGACACGCTCAAGGCCGACAATTCGCTCCTCGAAGAATCGATCCTGCGGGGATTTGACGCCGTTGACCAGGCCGGGAAAGCTCGCCAGCAAGAACAAGGCCACCTCGCCAAGGCCCAGGAGCGGACCAAAGTCGAGCGGCAGCGGATTGAGCAAGAGCAGGCGGTGCTGGAAGATCAGATCGGCCGGCTTGAGCGCGAGCGGCAAGGTTTGGTGCCGGATGTGCCTCGGGAGGCGCTGACGATGTATGAGCGCATCCTGGTGATCCGGGACGGGCTGGCGCTGGTGCCGCTACTGGAGAGCTCGTGCGGCGGCTGTCACCGGCGCTTGCCGCCGCAGGTCGTCAACGAAGTCTATTTAAAGGCGAAGCTCGTGATGTGCGAATCCTGCAGCCGCATCTTGTATTTTGATGAAGCCCACTCGAAGCTATGAGGTCTATATCGACGGGGCCAGTCTGGGCAATCCCGGCCCGGCTGGAGTCGGCATCGTCTTCCAGGACGGGGGGCCGGCGCCAGTGCGGGAGCTTTCGCGTCCCGTGGGCCAGACGACCAATAATGTGGCCGAATACCTTGCATTGCTCTACGCCCTGCACGAAGCGGTCCGCGCCGGCTGGAGCCGCCTAGCGGTCAAAACGGATAGCGAGCTGCTGGCCCGGCAGATCAATGGCCAGTACCGAGTGCGCGACCCCTTCTTACGCTGCCTCCACGACCTAGCGCTCGACTTGGTCGCAGGGTTTGACGAATTTACGATTCAGCATGTGCCGCGCGAGCAGAATGCCGCAGCGGACCGGCTGGCCGGCCAAGCGGCGAAGCGGCAGCATTGATCTGTTCTGTGAAAATTTCAACCACCAGTGCCGGATGGTCGCCCTCCGCCGTTGGCGGGGGGAGGAAAGTCCGAGCTCCGTAGGGCAGCGTACCCCGATAACCTCGGGGCCTCTGGGCCGAAAGGCCTGGGGCGGATTAGAGCCACAGAGACGAGTAATCCCTCCGCAAGGTGGGATGACGTGAAACGCGGCAATCTCTACGCGGAGCAAGGCCAAACAGCCCAGTGCCGCATCCTCCAGGGTGCGGCGGCGGGTTGCCCGCCCGCAATGGGAAGGTAGGCCGCAGGAGCCCCGCCGCAAGGTGGGGACAAGATGGATGACCATCCCCCGCAAGGGGACAGAACTCGGCTTATAGGTACCGGTGGTTGGGCGGCCCCGCCACCTCGACAGAGGTGGCGGGGTCCTTCTTTGCTGTCGAGATGGTTGACGGCAGGGGATCGCCGGCGTATACTGCACAGCTACACACAGACGAGAAAAAGAGGAAAGGGCCGTCAGGTATGAGTTCGACGACAACAGATCCAACGATTGAGAGGTTCCGTGTCCATGCCACGGATACGGGCTCCCCGCAAGTCCAGATCGCGCTGCTCACCGCCCGCATCAACCAGCTCTCGACCCATTTTCAGTCGCATAAGCGCGACTTCAACTCCCGCCAAGGGCTGTTGAAGCTCATCAGCCGCCGCCGCCGGCTGCTGGAGTACATCAAGCGCTACGACGAATCCGCCTACCGCAATCTGCTCGACGCGCTGAAGTTGCGCAAATGAGCACCCGCGTCTCCACTACGATCGGCCAATCCACGCTTTCCTTGGAAACCGGCACATGGGCCAAGCAGGCCGATGGGTCCGTCGTTGTCCAACAAGGCGATACGGTGGTGCTGGTGACCGCCGTGAGCAGCTCAACGGTCTCCACCAGAGCGGATATCGTGCCCTTGACCTGCGACTACCGGGAAAAGACCTATGCCGCGGGCAAAATCCCCGGCGGTTTCTTCAAGCGTGAAGGCCGCCCGACCGAGAAAGAGATCCTCACCTCCCGCCTGATGGACCGGCCGATCCGGCCGCTGTTCCCCAAGGGGTTCCTGCACGAGCTGCAGATCATGGCGTCGGTCTTGTCCTCCGACGGCGAGCATGATCCGGATGTGCTGGCGGTGCTGGGAGCGTCCGCGGCCCTGCGGCTGTCCTCGATCCCGTTTCCCGAGATACTCGGCACGGTGCGCGTCGGGCTCGCCGGTCAGGAGTTTGTGCTCAATCCGACCTACCAGCAGCTCGCCCAAAGCGCGATCGACCTCGTGGTGTGCGGCACCAATCGCGGCATCACCATGATCGAAGCGGGACTCAAAGAAGTGCCGGAGCAGCAGCTGGTGGAAGCCATCGCCTTCGGCTATCAGCAGCTCAAGACGCTCATCGCCATGCAGGAAGAGCTGGGAGCCAAAGCCGGCCGGCCGAAAGGCACGCATTTTCAGATCCGCAAGCCCTCGACGGAGCTGGTGGAGAAGGTCCGCGCGCTGGCGGTGCCGGAATTGAAGAAGATCAACGAGCCCAAGAAGAAACACGCGCGCCATGACGACCTGGCTGCGCTGCAGACCCGTCTGGTCGAGCAGTTGACCGCCGATGGCACGGTGAGCGCCGAGGAAGTGGCGCAAGCGCTGGAATTCATCGATTGGCAGGAGGCGCGCCGGACGATTCTTGAGCGCAAGAGCCGCATGGACGGGCGGGGCTACACCGACTTGCGCGAGATCGCCTGCCAGGTTGGCGTGCTGCCCCGGACGCATGGCTCCGGGCTGTTCACCCGCGGGGAAACGCAAAGCCTCTCGGTGACGACGCTGGGCACGAGCGATGACGAGCAGCTGATCGAATCGCTCGAAGGCGAAACCTACAAGCGGTTCATGCTGCACTACAACTTTCCGCCCTTCAGCGTCAACGAAGTGCGGCCGATCCGCGGGACAGGCCGCCGCGAGATCGGGCATGGCGCGCTCGCCGAACGGGCGATCGAGTCGATGATCCCCTCGAAAGACGAGTTTCCCTATACGATCCGCGTGGTCTCCGACATCCTGGAATCCAACGGCTCCTCCAGCATGGCGACGGTCTGCGCCGGCGCGCTCTCGCTGATGGATGCCGGCGTGCCGATCAAGGCGCCGGTCAGCGGCGTGGCGATGGGCTTGGTGAAGGAATCTTCCGGAACCGCGATCCTCACCGATATCTCAGGCCTTGAGGACCACGTCGGCGACATGGACTTCAAAGTCGCGGGCACGCGCCTGGGCACGACGGCGATGCAGGTGGACGTGAAGCTGTCGGAAGGGCTGACGGTCGATCTGATTTCGAAGATCCTGGCGCAGTCGCACCCGGCCCGCATGAAGGTCTTGGACCTGATGACGGCGGCCATCGGCCAGCCGCGAACGCAGCTGTCGCTGTATGCACCGCGGATTACGGTGCTGAAGATCAACCCGGAGAAGATCCGTGACGTGATCGGTCCTGGCGGTCGCACCATCCGGAAGATCATCGAGGAGACCGGGGCGACCATCGATATCGAGGATGACGGCAGCGTCTCGGTCGCGTCCAACGATGCCGGCAAATCCCAGCGCGCGCTGGAGATTATCCGCACGCTCACCGAGGACGTGGAAGTGGGCAAGATCTACAACGCCAAGGTGAAGCGGATCATGAACTTCGGGGCGTTCTGCGAGATCTCTCCGGGCAAGGAAGGATTGGTCCACGTCTCGGAGCTTTCCGATAAATACGTCAACAAGGTCGAAGACGTCGTGAAAATCGGCGATGAGTTCAAAGTGAAAGTGATTGAGATCGACGAGCAGGGCCGCGTGAATCTCTCGCGCAAACGTTTGCTCGAAGGCGCAGACAGCAAGGGAGATGGCAAGTCGGAGCGGCCTGAGCGATCGTCGGAGCGTCGGGAGCGATCGGAACGCCCAGACCGCTGATTGCCCGCCGTTCCGGCGAGTCCACAACCAGCAGCAGGGGTGACATGCGGATTCCCCCGCGGTGGAAAATACGCCTCAGCAGCCTCTTGCTGGCCTGCTTCGGGCTCTTCGTCGCCGTCTGTGTGCTCACCTATAGTCCCGCCGACGTTCCCTGGCTCAGCTCTTCACCCCAGCGCCCCCCAGCCAACCTCGGCGGGATCGTCGGTGTCTGGCTGGGGTTCGTGGGCCGCGCCGGCTTCGGCTGGGCCTCGCTGCTCGTGCCGGCGATGTGCTGGCTCTGGGCATGGCGGCTCTGGCGCGGCGAGGTGCCGGAACTCCACGGGATCTCGCTCAGCCTTGCGACGGTGTGCGTGCTGGGCAGCGCCGGCACCCTCTTCGCGCTGATCGGCCCCGATGAGTCGGCGCAGACCGCACTCGGGGGGGTCAGCGGCTTTTTGCTCGCCCGGGCCGGCCGGTATTACCTGGGGACGATCGGCACTATCCTGACCGCGGCCTGCATCGGGCTGATGGCGTGGATCGTCGTGTCCGGCCAGACGCTGCGCTCACTTGGCGGCGATCTGCTCCGGCAGTTGCGCGCCATGGTGCTGTCGTCCTTCCGTCGCCCGGCGACCGCCTCCGCGAGTCCGGCTGCTGCAGCACCGGTGAGCCCGCGCCTGACCAAACCCGCCATCCTTCCGGCTGCTCGCGAGGATTCCGAAGAAGGCTCCATGTCAGCCGCATCCCGCGTGCGGATTCGCTCGACGGTCGAAGCCCGTCCCAAATCCGTGCCCACCGTGCCGAAGCGGCAAGCGCCGGGTGGCTTTCAGTTGCCGCCGCTCGATTTGTTGAAAACCCCGCCGCCGATCTCCGAGCGGAAAGTTCACGACGATTTGCAAACCAACGCCAGGGTCCTGGAAGAGACGCTGCGCGAGTTTGGCATCGAGGCGACCATCGTGAACATCGACCGAGGTCCGGCGGTGACCCGCTACGAATTGACGCCGGCACCCGGCGTAAAGCTGACGAAAATCGTCTCGCTGTCGGACGATTTGGCGCTCGTCATGAAGGCGGCCAGCTGCCATGTCATCGCGCCGATCCCGGGCAAGGGTACCGTCGGGGTGGATGTCCCCAACAGCACCATGACGACGGTGTACCTCAAGGAGATCATCACCGCGCATGAGTTCGCCGGCAATCCGTCGATCCTGACGCTGCCGGTCGGCAAAGACGTGTCCGGCCACGCCGTGGTGACGGACCTGCGCGAATGCCCGCACCTGCTGATTGCCGGCGCGACCGGCTCAGGCAAGACCGTGTCGCTCAACAGCTTGCTCGTCGGGATCCTCACGCGGGCGAGCCCTGAGCAGGTGAAGTTCCTGATGGTCGACCCCAAGATGGTCGAGTTGGCGATGTTCAACGGCATTCCGCACTTGGTTGCGCCGGTCGTCACCAACGCCAAAAAAGCGTCGGGCGCGCTGCAATGGGCGGTGGAAGAAATGGAGCGGCGCTATCAGCTCTTGGCGCGCGTCGGCGTGCGCAATATCGACATGTACAACAAGCGGGCGGCGACGAAGCCGCTTGCGCCTCCGCCGCCTGCCGGCGAGGAGGGTGATGGCCCCGTCGATGACGGCCGGCCGCTGCCGTACCTTGTCATCGTGATCGATGAACTGGCGGATCTGATGATGGTGGCGTCGCAGGACATCGAAAGCGCGATTGCGCGCCTTGCCCAGCTCTCCCGCGCCGTCGGGATCCACATCATCCTCGCCACCCAGCGTCCGTCGGTGGACGTCATCACCGGGGTGATCAAGGCGAATTTCCCGGCGCGCATCGCGTTCCAGGTGGCCTCGAAAGTCGACTCCCGTACGATTCTCGATATGAACGGCGCGGACAAGCTGCTCGGCCGGGGCGACTTGCTCTTCCTGCGCCCGGGCACCGCGAAACCGCTGCGCGCGCAGGGCGCCTTCGTGACGGACGGCGAAATCGAGCAGATCACGAATTTCTTGAAGCAGCAGCGTGCGCCGTCGTATGATGAACGCCTGATGGAACGCGACCGGCAGCCAGAAGGCAGCTTCCCCTCGGTTGAGAAAGACGAAATGTACGAGATGGCGAGGCAGCTCGTCTTGGATACCGGCCAGGCGTCGACCTCCTTGCTGCAACGGCGGCTCCGCTTGGGCTATGGACGGGCTGCGCGCATCCTGGATTTGATGGAGCAGGAAGGGTTGGTGGGTCCGCCGCAGGGCAGCCGTCCGCGGGAAGTGCTCGTGACGCGTGAGGCGCTCAGACAGGGGGCGTCCGGATGAACGTTGGAATTCAATTGCAGCAGGCGAGAGCGGCGCGCAAGCTGTCGCTCGCCGATGTCACGCTCCACACGAAGATCCAGCCTTGGGTCCTGGAAGCGATTGAAACTGACCGACTGCCTGAGATGATGAGCCCCATTTACGTGAAGGGGTTCCTGACGACGTACGCCAAGTTCCTGCAATTGAACCCGGAAACGGTGCTGGCCCAAGTGCAGTGGCCTCAACCTGAGCCGGTGCAGGAGACCACGCCACCCGTGGTGCGGCAGCAGCCGGCGGTTCCGAAAATCTCCTGGTCCTTCCCGTGGCCGAAGCTCGCGCTCGGGAGGGCCGGGTGGGCCGTGGCGATGAGCGCGGCGATTGTCGTCGTGATGCTCGTGCATCCGGGCCGCGCGGCGCGGACCGCCTCGGCGACCAAGCGTGCGAAGCCCGCCGCTTCCACCGCGGCGCCCAAGACGTCGCCAAAGCTCGCCAGCGTTGCCCCGATTGCGACCGAGCCGATCAAGACCCCTGAGCCTCCGACATTGACCGTGCTGGCCACCCAGCCGCTGGAGCTTTCGATCATCGCCAACCGGACCACCTGGGTGCAGATCCGCTCCGACGGCAAGCTCCTCAGCCAGCAGCGGCTGCCCCGTGGAGCGCAGGAGCGCTGGACGGCGAAAAAGCAGCTCGAAGTCGTCGTCTCGAAGCCTTCGCAAGTCGAGGTGATGCTCAACGGCCAGTCAATCAGCCCCTTCGCCATCGCCCATCACGGCCGGCTGCTCATCACGCACCGCGGCGTCACTCGCCTGCCTGAGGGCGAGTAGTCGCGCCCTTCACCGAACCGCTCATGCCCAACCCTGCTGCCTCATCCGCGTTGCCCTCCGTCCCGAAGCCCGGGGAGGCGAAAACCGTCAGCATGATCAGCCTGGGCTGTCCCAGGACGCTGGTGGACTCCGAACTCTACCTTGGCCGCCTGCAGCAAAAAGGCTACCAGGTTGTCGATGAAGTGGAGGGGTCGGATACGGTCATCATCAACACGTGCAGCTTCATCCAGGACTCGATCAAGGAATCCATCGACACGGTGCTGCAAGCGGTGGAGATGAAAAAGCAGGGCAAGCTCAAGGCGGTCGTGGTGGCCGGCTGCCTGGTCCAGCGATTCAAGCACGACCTCATCAAAGAGCTGCCGGATGTGGATGGGTTTGTCGGCGTCGATGGGTTCGGCGATATCGAGACCGTCGTGGGGCGGGCGCTGCAAGGCGAGCACCCGGAAAGCCTCCGGCCGCGTCCCAACGTGCCGCATCAGGGTCGCCGGGTCGCTCGCGCCGCCCTGACCCCCGCGCACTACGCCTACCTCAAGGTTGCGGAAGGCTGCCTCAAGGGCTGCAGTTTTTGCGTGATCCCGAAGATCAAAGGGCCGCTCAGCAGCCGTCCGATCGACGCGTTGGTCGACGAAGCGCGCCAGCTTGTAGAAGAGCGGGGCGTGGTGGAGCTGGTTGTCGTCGGGCAGGACACGTCGGATTACGGCGTTGATCTCTATGGCACGCCGCGCATCGCGCAGCTCCTGGGCGCGCTGGCCAAGATCAACGGCTTGCGGTGGATCCGGCTGCTCTACTGCCACCCGAAGGGGATCTCGCACGACTTGATCGAGACGATCCGCGATGAGGAGCGCCTCTGCAAGTATTTGGATATGGCGATCGAGCACGCCGATGACGGCGTGCTGCAGCGGATGAACCGCCTCGTCACCCAAGCCCAGCTGCGCGAGCGGATCCAGCGGCTGCGCGAGCTCGTGCCGGGCATCGCCCTGCGGACGTCGGTGATCGTAGGGTTTCCCGGCGAGACCGAGGCGGCCTTCGAGCAGTTGCTGGGTTTCTTGCGCGACGTCGCGTTCGACCGCCTGGGGGCATTTACGTATTCCCATGAGGAAGGCAGCGCGTCGTTCCGCTATCCGGACCAGGTGCCTGACGCGCTCAAGCACGCGCGGTTTGACCGGCTGATGCAGCTCCAACAAACGATCGCCGCCGAGCTGACCGCGCGCACCGTCGGCCGAACGATGGACGTGCTGATCGATGAGCCGGATCGGGATGATCCTCGGCAATTTCTTGGGCGTACCAGCGCGGACTGCCCTGAAGTCGACGGGCTCGTCTTCGTCCGCAGCGACCGCGTCTTGCGCCCAGGACAGATCGTGCCGGTGCGCATCACCGATAGCTACGAGTATGACCTTGTCGGCACCGCGCTGACCTCGCCCACACCGTGACCCTCCCCACCAAGCTCACCGTCCTTCGCATCTTCCTTACGTTTCTCACGATGGCGCTGCTGTTCGTGCCAGGCCCTGCCGCCAAGGCGTGGGCGCTGGCAGGGTTTATCGTTGCCAGCCTGACCGACTGGCTGGATGGATGGCTGGCGCGACGTTGGAATCAGATGAGCCCGCTGGGCGCGCTGCTCGACCCCATTGCGGATAAGGTGTTGGTCCTGGGGGTGTTCCTGGCCTTCGTGCA
>PCVX01000063.1:17170-19919 GCA_002796105.1 Candidatus Omnitrophica bacterium CG11_big_fil_rev_8_21_14_0_20_63_9
GCTGGTGATCGCCTTCCGTGAATTCCTGATTACCGGGGTGCGGCTGTTTGCCGCCAGCCGCCATGTCGTGCTCTCGGCCGCGAAGGAAGGCAAGCATAAGACGGTGTCGCAGATGCTGACGATCTCCGTGATCCTGATCGTGTTGCTCATCCGTGAAGTGGCCGGGCCCGGCGGGCTGGCCGCTGGGCAGGAGCGGCTGATGGATTGGCTGGTGCTCGGTTGCCTGTGGCTCACGATGGCGCTCACCGTGACATCCGGCACCTTGTTCTTTTGGCGCCATTGGGCGGTGTTGCGCAGCGTGGCGATCGGTCGATGAGGCGCCAGGGATGTTCCAGCGCCAGTCGTCTGCTGGCCACAGTCGGCGGGCTGGGATACATTGGATTTGCTCCCGGTACGTGGGGGAGTCTGGTGGGGTGGCTGTGCGGGATGCTAGCCACCCGGCTGATGGCCAGGCATGTCGTTGAGATGGCGCTCATCGTTTCATTCCCCCTCGTTGCATTCATTGCCGGAGAAGCGGAACGGGTCATGGGGCGCCGCGATCCCTCAGCCATTATTCTTGATGAGGTCTGGGGGATGGCGGCGGTCATGCTGGTGCTGCCCTGGGTCGCGGCGTCACTCCCCCTAGGACTCGTCGCGTTTCTGCTCTTTCGACTCTTCGATATCGCGAAGCCTGCGCCGTTACGTCGTCTCGAACAGCTCCCCGGGGGGTGGGGGATCCTCTCAGACGACGCCGGCGCGGCGGCCTACACCATCCTCGTCTTGTGGGCGGTCCATGCGATCAACTCCTGACGTGACCGATGCGTGCGTTTATCGGCCTGCCGCTTCCACACGAGATTCGCGCTTCGCTCAAGGAGCTGCAACGGGAGCTCGCCACGGCCGGCGCGGATGTCAAATGGGTGGAGCCGCAGAACGTGCATGTGACGCTGAAGTTTCTCGGTGAGATCACCGAACCGCAGCGTCAGGACATCGAGCGGCGGTTGCGGGAGATTGGAGCGGCCAGCATATCGTTTATCGCGCAGCTGGCGAAGCCGGGGGCGTTTCCTTCGTGGAGCGCCCCGCGCGTGATCTGGATCGGGATCGAGCCGGGAGACAAGCCGATGAGCGCGCTGGCCGCACGGATCGAAGAGGCGATGGGTGGGGTGGGGATCGCGAAGGAGCCCAAGCCGTTCGCCGTCCACGTAACGATCGGGCGGGTGCGGTCGGCGCGCGGCCTGCGCGAACTTTCCGCCCGGATTCGCGGGCTGCAGTGGCAGCCGCCGAAGCCCTGGACGGTCTCGACCGTGACGCTTTACGAGAGCCGGCTCAGTCCTGGCGGACCGACCTACGCCGTCCTAGCCGAGACCCCCCTCGGCCGATCAGTTGAAGCCGGATAACGTTCAACGCGGCTTGCGCGGCTTGCGTTTTGATCGCCGTGCGATTGCCGAGCAGCTGCAGCCGCTGCGAGATGGTCCGCCGTCCATCGCTGAATCCGATGAAGACCAGGCCGACCGGTTTGTCAGCGCTGCCTCCCGAAGGCCCTGCAATACCCGTCAGGGCTACTCCCAAATCCGCGTCGAGCGCGCGGCGCGCCCCTTGCGCCATCGCCCGAGCTACCGGCGCGCTCACCGCGCCATGCCGAGCTAAGAGCGTCCGCGGCACCCCCAGGACGCGCCACTTCACCTCATTCGCGTACGCCACGATCGCACCCCGGACGTAGCGAGAGCTGCCCGGAACATTCGTGAGCCGATCGGTGACGAGCCCGCCCGTGCACGATTCGGCCACGCCGATGGTGCGGTGACGCTCCAGCAGCCGCGCGCCGACGATCTCTTCCAGAGTGTCTTC
Source organism: Candidatus Omnitrophica bacterium CG11_big_fil_rev_8_21_14_0_20_63_9 (assembly GCA_002796105.1). GTDB lineage: Bacteria > Omnitrophota > Gorgyraeia > Aquiviventales > Aquiviventaceae > 21-14-0-20-63-9. The sequence goes on from PCVX01000063.1 coordinate 18,992, forward strand.
TCCCGCGCCATAGACCGCCGCGCCCAGGGCGCGGCGCAACCGACGCTCGACCGGTTCTAGGCAACGCCGGGCCTCCCGCGCCGAGGAGGCGGCGGCCGTCAACCGGACGTCGACCATGCGCAGATGGGGATACAGCCCGATGTCGATCGTCCGCGGAACGCGCAGGCGGCGCAGGATGGCCTCAATGGACAGCTCCACGATTCCGATGGTGCGCAGCGTGCGGCTTTCAATGGCTGTGCGTCCGTTGCGCCGCCTCAGCCGAGGCAACACCGAGCGTTCCATGATCGCGCGCATTTCGGCCGGCACGCCGGGCAGCGCGATGAGCAGGCGGCCAACCTCCAGCGGCAGCCACAAGCCAGGGGCGGTGCCAAGCGGGTTGGGCAGCGCCGTGCCTCCCGAGGGCAAGTACGCTTGCCGCAATGCGGCTTGCTGGAGCCGCCGATGGCGTTTCGTGTAGAACCGGCGGACGGCGGCGGCTGCCATGGGTGCCAAGGCCAAAGGCCGGTGGGTGACTTGAGCGATGATGTCCATTGTGACGTCATCGAATGTCGGCCCCAGGCCGCCGGTCGTGAGCACGATCTCAGCGCGGCTGAGCGCGTCGCGCAGCGCGCCTCCCACAGCATCTGGGGCATCGGCGACGGCCACTTGGCGGCGGCACGCCACGCCCACCTCGCCAAGACGCCGGGCAAGGTACGCCGCATTCGTATTGACCGTGGCTCCGCTCAAGAGCTCGGAGCCGATGGTGAGCAGCTCGGCAGGCATTAGCGGTCATTATATAACAGGGTGATCTTGTTGGAGGAACTTCCGATCAGGTATAGTTAAAGGGAAGTCGTTTCTGGCGATAAGTGGCACACCTGGAGCGATCCAGGGTCGCAAAGCTACGGGTCTCTTGAGATGGCCGAGCTGCCGTCCAGTGAACGGACAAGAG
>PCVX01000073.1:0-4819 GCA_002796105.1 Candidatus Omnitrophica bacterium CG11_big_fil_rev_8_21_14_0_20_63_9
TCCTGTCGCTTTATACCGTGGCGACCAGCCTGGTTTCACCGCTGGCTGCCGGGAACATCGCCGGGTTCGCGCAATCGGTGGCCGGAATGGGGCTTTCGTACGGCGCGGCCTACGGGTTGCGGGAAGCCGGTCTCAACCCGCGCGTCGCCTCGGTACTGGGCACCGTGATTGGCACGACGCTTGCGTCCGGCGTCGGCACCGGGCTCACCAATGCCGGGTACGGTCCGCCCGGAGCGGTCACCGGCGCAGGCATTGCTCAATCGATGGCGTTCGCGGCGGTTAAGGCGAGTGTCGGTGCCGGGGTGGCGTATGGGTTAGAGGAAGCCGGCGCGCCCGCACCGCTGGCTGCGTTCGGTGGTCGAGTGGCCGGAGCGGCGATCGGCACCGGGTTGAACCATGCCTTTGGGTTTGACGCGAGCGTTGGCACCATGCCCCGCCAGCCTGGACAGCCACAGGCCCAGCCAGGGGCTCAAAAACAGGTCATGCTCAGCCAGGCGGTTCTGCAGGTCAACGGCACAAGCTACAACCCGCAAACCGCTGGATTTTTTGAAAGTTTTATCGCAGGGGCCAACGTGGGGATCGCCCAACTGGGCGGTGCTCAAGGACTGGCCTTCGGCTTGGCCGATGCCGGGATCGCCTCGATCGGCACGGAAGTGTTCGGTTTGGACCCAAGCGTGGCAACCCTTGCCAGCGGCGCGATTACGGGTTCGGTGCAGAAGGCCTACAATCTTGGCCCCAATGCCACGTCAGGCCAGTACATGACCACCATCGGTAGAGGGTTGGCGGCGGGTGCGGCGGCTGGCGCAGTGAGTTTCGGGTTGCAACAGGCGCTCAAGGGCATGCCGCTGCCTGGGATGTACGGCGCGCTCATCAACCATGCCGGCGTCACGCTGGCCATGGCGACGGTGGCCGGCGCCTTTAATGACGGCTCGTTCTCCGACGGATTTACAACCAGCGTGTTCGAATCCGGCAATGCCCTCAAGCAGGGGTTAGGCAATAGTATTTCAGGAGGCCGGTACGAGAACAACTATTTCCAGACGGATTTCGGCGTCGGGTTTGATCGCCATGTGAGCGCTGTGGGCACGTTCGTGAACCAGGCCGTGGCGACCCCGGCCGATAAGGGTGGGGGGCTGGGCAACGCCATCCAAGCCCTGGCGATCGCCGGAATCACGTCTGGCACGACGGCATATGTGGGCTCCACGGTGACAGGCGCGTTGCGGGGCGACATGCTTCGCGGATCGCAGCGCGGGGTCCCGGAAGGCACCGTCGGGTCGGGTGGGCGGCTCTACACCTGGTACAACCCCAATGGCTCCATAGGGCATTACTCGGTGGTCAACGGGCCGGACTCAGGTGCCGGACGCCCGGCTCTGGCGGCAGGCATCGATGGCGTGTTCATCGTGCCGGTGAATCCTGAAGCAGGGCTGGCGGGCAGCATCTTCAACGCAAACACCGGCAGTTACGTCACACCCAATGAGTTGCCAGGCGGCGTGCGGACTTTCAATCAAGATGGTAAAACCTTTGCCACGTGGGTGGATGTCGGCAACCTCGGCGGCCAGCCGGTGGTCGGTTTTGTGACGCAAGAGCAGGGCGGGGATTGGGACAAGAGCTTCAGGACGCCCAGCGGTAACATGACGCAGCTTTACGATCAGAACCTGACAACGCTGCGGCCGATGGGTGGTGGGATGGAACGGTTGAACCCCAAGACGCTGGAGCCGACCCACTTCATTGCGGACGTGACGCATCCTGAGCTGGGCCTCAAGGGCCAAGAAATCAAGGATTACAAGACCGGGCTGACCGCATTCCAGACCACCCTGCCGGACGGCTCCACGATGGTGCATGAGTACTGGAACCCGGAAGCGAAGAGTCAGCTCTATTCCTTAGTTCGCGAGATCCCCGAAGGCGGACGGGTCACGTACCAAAGCACGTCGTTTATGAGTCCGGACAACGTCTCCATGGCAAACACGATTACCACGCACGACGGCAACAACCGCCTGGTGGATGTCATCATCAGGGACAAGGGCATCCACGACGTCAGCATGGATTGGAACGCTGCGGGCATGCCGACGATGGTACAGCGTACCTCGATTGAGGACGGCAAGACACAGAACGCCACGCTGCGCTACAGCTATGCCGCTGACAGCTCCACCCTGGTGAACACCCGCGTTACGACTGGTGGGCTCACGGCGACCTACAATGCGGATAATAAGCTGGTCGGCGCTTCAGGAACGTTCACCGAAAAAGGCATGACGTATGCGGCCTCTCTCGGTAAGAATGGAAAGATTCAGGGGACGCCGATTGCCGGCACTGCCACGCAAACCTACAAAGGGCCGGATGGCAAGACGTACGCATTGCACGTCACGTATGCGGGTGGGAAAGTTTCCGATGCCTCCGGCAACTTTGTGCAAAAAGGCGTGGTGTATACCGCAAGTGCGAAAAATGGCCAGGTGCAGGGGCTCCCAGTGGGCGCGGCGAGCCCATCCGCCGGGCCAGGAACCACACCCCCACGGCCTAGCGGCTCGCCACCGCCTGCTCCCGGACGGGGATTAACGCCTGCCGAGCAGCAATTTGCCAAGAATACCGGGCTCACGCCTGGCCAGAACGTGTTTTTCCACAAGCCGCTCGCTCCTGAGGCGACCGGATTGGATGGAGTGGTTCCGCCTCAGGCATCGTCCTATGTCGATGCGGCACGGCCGATCCTTGGCTCAGCTGAGGGGCCATCTTCCCGCGTTCCCAGCTTGCTGACGACGCCAGGCATCTCCGCGAATGCCACCCCGGTGCCTTCCGGCACGTTTACGGCGACCGCTCCAACCACCATCACCAAACCGCCGTCAGGTGCGGTCCCGTTGCTCTCCGCTCATGAGGAATCCAACCGGCTCATTGGCCCGCTGCCCTCGAGAACGGAGAGTGTTCTCATGGGATTTTCTCCGCCTGGTTCGCCCACGTTGGAGCCGTGTCAAAGCGGCTCCTGCCATGGAGCCACTCCCGATGCGGTCTCTATGGCGCAATCGGCGGGCTTGTTGGATGCAAGCGGTCAAATGAAGCTTCTGTCTGCGCATGAGACGGTCGCGCCGCTCAATTTGAAGATTCCGAATTCGGGGTTTCGTGTGCCGGATGGCGTCGAAGTCACCATGGAACGGTACTTCGACACCGGAACCGGCAGCTATCTGGGCGTGAACCGGGATCTCGGCAAGGTGCTGGCGGTTGAAGATATGGCAGGCGTGACGCAGTATTTTGACCCTGCAGGAAGATTCACCGGGATTGTGTCGGGAAACCAGCAGCTCGTTCTGCCGGCTGCCGACCAGCTGAACGTGATCATCCATGATGCTGCCACATTCTCCCGCACAGCAGTAGACCCGGTGTCAGGCTCCCGCGCATCATTGGAGCCGGTGTCAGGTGGCGCCCCGACGGTGCATTTCCAGGATGGATCAAAGATTCGCTTTGGAGAGAACGTGAATGTCCTTCTTCCATCTCAAGAGGTCGCCGGGCTGTATATCCAACATGACTACGCGAAGCTTCCGCATGAAGGACCGGAACCGACCTATGCCCCAGGGGTCCATGCATGGGTGCAGGATCAGAGTCTCCATATCGTCGGCGCCGGTGACCGGGCGATGGTGTTGCCGGTGTATGCGTTAGGCCGCGGCGAGAGCTTTACCGGTTTGATCAAGCAGCCTGATGGCAGCCTGCAGCCAAGCTTCAAGTTTCTCCGGGAGTCGCATGCTGACGGCACGTCAACCTTCCATCTGGCGACGTCGCGCGCCAACAACACGTACACCCCGAGCGTGAACGGGGGATTGGTCCGGGATCTCGGCTGGCAGGAATCCATCGGGCAATATGGACGGTCGATTACCGATTCCTACGGAAGAGACTTCTCCGGCCATGGGTACTCAGGACTGACGAATGCTGCCGCCGGCATCGGCAACATGGCGGCCGGGTTCCTGTGGGCGGCGGTGACGCCGTTGTCCAACCAGCAATACATCAATCAGATGTACGAGGGCGCCAGCCAGTTGCAATACAGCTTTGGGCAAGGCTTGTCCGGTATCGGACAAATGACGCAGCGGGACGCCGATGTCATGCTCGCCATTCCGTTTCTCGGCTCGGGCCTTGCCGGTGCTCGGTTGGCGACCTCAGGCACTGGTCGCATCGCCTCTTGGTTAGGACGTGCTGATGTGGCGTTAGGCCGAGGCTCTACAACAATCGTGAGGGGAATCCAGCAGGCTTCCCCATCACTTGCCACTGCGATCAAGGCGCATCCTGTCGTGTCTGGGTTGACGCTGGCGTCGGCGGCCACCGTCGCCAATCAGATTGGCGCCAATGTGTTGACCGGCCAGCCTCTGACCAATAATGCGGCCGCGGCAGCTGTGTTTCCTTTTGCGGCCGCGGTGATCGTCGGCGGCGGACCGGCTGTTGAACGGGCGGTGTTCCGGGCGATGGGTACTAAGGCGCCGCTGTTGACCAGCGCCATCACGTCGCCGACAGGGAGCGTGATCACCGCGATGGCGGTCAGGGAAGGCGCATTTTACGGAGCGCATGCGGCACAAGATCTGCCCTATGTGGGCGGGGCGCTTTCCGGGGTGCTGAATACCGTGGGTGTGGCGGCTGATTACCATGTTGCCAGGACTACCCTCGGCCTGTCGCTGCCGACCCGCTTGAACCGCATCGGCGGGGTGACCTCAGACAGTATTTACCGGACGCCGGTTATCGGTGGACTGACGCTTGGAGATGCGCTGTTGTTGGGTGGAGGGTTGAGCCGGGCGTTTAGACCTGAACCAGGAGCTTGGAGAGCAGGTCGGACTGAGGCCTGGCAAAATACCCGGTCGCT
>PCVX01000073.1:4850-22007 GCA_002796105.1 Candidatus Omnitrophica bacterium CG11_big_fil_rev_8_21_14_0_20_63_9
CTCTGACGAGCCAGGTATCGACGATTACCAATGACTACCTCATCTTCGGCTCGGATACGCCGTTTCAGCAAGCGGTGCTTACCCATACCCTCGCGGCATTTGATCCTAGACCGATCAATCCGGTTACTGGCATGCGCATGGGCAGCACATCAGTCTGGCGCGAGGAGTTGGCAAAGAACTATCTCGATCCGGAGCGGTTCGGAACACTGGCGGCGTTTAGTGTTGGCCTTCATCCTATTGCGCCAATCTTGACAGGAATTGCAGGCTCAGTGCCCGTTGTGGGATCAAGGGTTGCCGCAGCATCATCGCTGCCTGAACGGGCGTCGGCCGTGATCCGCGAGTTCAGCCCGAACTTGATTGGCCGAACCGGTGCATCTGTGACGCAGCAGACGATGGATATCCTATTGGAAGAGCCTGTGCTTGAGCAGTCGGGTGCTCCGGGAATTGCCATTCTTGTGCGAACGTTGGGTCTTCCTCAGGGGGTAGAGGAGGGACTGCAGGAAGGTTTGGGAGGCCGAGGCGGTGCGACGGCGACCGTTCAGCCCCATGCGTCTACGTGGGGCCAGTCGCGCATGTACCGGGTGCCGGTCATGCCGCAGAACCTTGAAAATGCGGTGAGGACGCAACTCAGCATGACGTTTGACGGTGGGCGGCAGCTGACGGTGGAGCAGGTGGACGAGTTTGCGCCTCAAGTCGTGGCCTCGCTGAGAAGTCAGGACCGGGTTACCGTCGGCAATGTGGCCGGGAAGATCATGGACGTCGTCAATCCCAAGGTGCCCAGCAACGTGACGGTTGTGGGCTCGGGGATGCAATTCCTCCCGGTGTTCGATTCTTCAATCGACGTAGGGCGGGATTTCGGGCGGATTGAGACCTCCGTGGAAAATGTGCGTGCCGCCGCGTTGTTTGCCCCCTATGCCAATGTATCATTGGGGCTGCCATCGATGGCGCCGCCGGCCACGTGGCGCGAGACGATCCGCGCAGGCCTGCTTGGGCTGGATGCCAACCGGATCGGCATGCGCGGCGGCATCGACAACGTTTCAACCTGGGTGCGCCCATGGTTCAGTGCAGGCACGGCGAGCGGCACGATTGCTGGTGCGCTGCTATCGACCGGCACGGCGACCCGGCTCGCGGATTTCGCGGCGCGCGGCTCAGTCACGCAGGCCACGGCGATTTCGCAAGGGACGTCGATCACCAACCGGTTGATGGCGGACGGCCAACAGCGGTACGTCGGCTCGGTGCAACAGATCCTGCTGAACGCGATCGCGCCGGCCCAGCGGGCGAACATTGATGCGGCGGCGGTGCGAGCGGCAACCGGCCATCTCGCCGCCTTGGCCGTCTCGCATGGTCTGACCGGCAGCGGTCCGGTCACCGAAGCGCAGGTCCGCAATGTGCTGGCTCCGATCTTCGGTGCCAATGGTCCCCAGTTCGATGCGGCGCGCGTCGCGACCGGCATTGTCTCGGTGCCTCCGGTGCAGCTTCCGGTGCCGTGGACCGGCGCACCGACAACCTTAGCCACCGCGGCAGCGCTTCGTCCCCACTACCAGGCGCTCGGACTGCGCGAGGGTGCGGCGATGGCGGACGTCAACCGCGCCTTCCGTGAGCGGCACGCCGAGAACCATGCGCTCTTTACCGCCGGCACAATCACCCGCGCGGCGTATGAGTCGAACCAGGCTGCGCTCAATGTGGCTCGCACCACGATCCGCGATGGCCTGACGGTTGGCGTGGTTACCGCGGGTGCCCCGGCAGGTATGAGCGCGCCGCGGCTGGAGCAGCGGCTGCTGCTGCCGGCGCCGGGTGCGCAGGTGGCGACTTCGGCGGCAGGCCGCGTGGTAGAGCCGCCTGCGTCAGTCGTGAGTGCAATCCGCAGCGCCACGCTGCCCAATGTTCCTGAGGTGGTCGTGCGCGAGGCGGCTGCGGCGCTTATGGCGGCCCGCGCCGCGCGCGACCCGGCGAATCCATTGGGGGTGCGCGACGTCAACGCGATCCTGGCCGGCTTTGCCGGCCGGGGCTTGACGATGCGCTCCGGTGTTGCCGTTGTGATTCCTGAGGTCATGAGCCGAACCACTGAACCGCGCACCTCACCGCCTGCGCCGGCCGCGCCGGCTGCAACCATGGCTTCGGCGGTTGGACAGACGTGGATTTCCAGCCCGACCGCCAGGATGTTTATCGCCCCGCTCGTTGATGCGGGAATTTCCGAGGAACGTGCGGTGTCAATCGGCAACCTTCTTGTCACCAACCCGATTGCGGCCAACGCCCAGCTGCGTGCGATGGGTGTAGCGGATGCGACCCGTACTTCGCTGGTGTCCAGCGCCAACGCGCTGCTGCCGGTGATGGACCGGCTCGCGCCGCATGTGACGGATGCGGGCAGCCGGTTGGAGCTGGTCACGCGGCTCTTTACCGATCCGGTTGGCACTAGCGCGCTCATGCGCGAGCGCGGCGTGCCTGAGGGGGTGCGCAGCTCGCTGGTGCGCGAAGCGAACGCGCTGCTGCCGGTCATGAATGAGCTCGCGCCCCGCTTCAGAGATGGCACGGTCATCAACAACATCATCCCACAGGCGCGCGATCTTGGCGCCCGGCTCGATTTGGTGGCGACGCTCTATACGAACCCGGCTGTGGCCGATACGCTCATGCAAGAGCGGGGGGTTGCTGAGCCGATCCGCACCTCGCTCGTGACGCAAGCGAACGCGCTGCTGCCGGTCATGGATCGGCTCGCGCCGCAGATTCCCGATGTGGGCGAGCGGCTTGATGTCATTACGACGCTCTATACCAGGCCGGACGTTGCGCAGACGCTGATGCAGGAGCGCGGGGTATCAGCGCCGGTGCGCACGCTGCTGGTGGCGAGTGCCACGGCGATCGTTCCGGCGATGCAGCGCCTGGCGCCGTACGTTTCCGAAGTCGGACAGCAGCTCGCGCTGGCGACGGCGCTGTACTCGAATCCGGTCACCGCCAACGCGTTGATGCAAGCCCGCGGCATCCCAGAGCAAGTACGCAACCCGCTCATCCAGGATGCGAACCGGACGCTGCCCTTCGTGCAGGCGGTGCGCAATGCCATCACGCCGGAATCGCGCGCCCAGATCGGCGAGCCGGCGATCGTGTCAGCCGCGCTCACGCTGGCCGCGGCACAGCAGAACAAGCCATTGCGCGCGCCGGAAGTGCGACAAATCCTAGTGGACCAGTTCCGGCTGCCGATCGCTCCCAATGTTTCAGTCGCTGTTCCGCAGATGGCCCAAACTGGGGTGGGCGAGCGCGGGCCTCCGGCTGGTCCAGCGACAACTTCTGCTGCACTTGTGGCTCCACCCGCCCCTCCGGCTCCTGTCGTTCGAGGAAACCTCGCCGTCGCCCAAGCTCCGATCGCCGCTCCCAGCGCTGCGCCTGCTGAGCGCCTCATCACGTCGATGCCTTCGCTTGGTCCTCAGAGCAACGCCAACCTTGGCCGATTTACCGTCAGCAATTCCGTGCCTATGCGCGATGTCGAAGTGCGCGAGCGCAGCGTGGCGATTCCGGTGCTGGACGCGGGCCGCTACACCTTCAATGGCCGGACCTATCTTGTGGATGCCCCGGTGCGCGATGTTGTCGTAACAGAGCAGAGGGTCACCGTTGCAGGTCGCGAGCTATCGCCGGTTCGGACCGACATTATCCTGATGGCGAACCGCACCGCCCAACTGGCCGGGATGAGCGTCCAGTCGAGCGTGCCGGTGCGAGGACTGACGGTCGGGAGTGACTCGATTCGCATGCCGGAGCTGCCGGCCGGCCGCTATGAGATCGCCGGGCGGACGTACGTTCTTGACGCACCGGTACGCGATGTCACGATCACTCCGCGCGAAGTGCGCGCCGGCGGCCAGGTCGTGCCTTCGACTTCGCTTGTTGCGGTTTCAGCGCCTGCGGCGCCAATGGCTCCAGCTGCGCCAGCGAGAACGCCCGGTCCGGTTCGTGAATTGCTGCCCAATGAGGTGCCCCATGCTGAGGCGTTGAACCGCCTGAGTAACCTCTCCCCCGGCAGCCGCTTGGAAATCGCCGGCACGACGCGGCGGACGGCTGACGGCAGCGTCCAGGCACGAACGATGGATGTCGCCCGCGTCATGACCGAGGTGACCGCTGGCCGTGCCGCGATCCTAGCCGATGGCGTGACGCTGCGCGTGATGCCGCTGTTCAGCGGCGGGCAGACGGACGCACCCAGCGCCCCACGCGCACCGAGCGCTCCGACGGTTTCCGCGCCGTCACCTACGGTTCCATCTCCGGCTTCTGTCACGGCTGCGGGCGAGCGCGCGATGACGTTCTCCGGAGGCGTGCACACGGTCAACAACATGACGTTTGCGGTGCCGGCAGGGTCAAGCGTCACGGTGCGTCCGGACCCGACGGCCGGCCTGACCCTGGCCACTCTTGCCCAGGCTGGTGTCCGGTCCGTTACCCTTGGCGAGGGGCGTTACGTCTTCGGCGAACGGATGCTCGTCGTGGAGCCGCGTGTCTCGGTCAGTCTGCAGCTTGACCCGCAACTCGGCCTGGCGCGCGCCGCGGATGGCGGCGTGCGGTTGCCCAGCGGTGTTCGCGAGCTGTCCCTTCGAACGGTCGATGTGCCATGGTACTTCGAGATCGGCGGCCGGTGGTTCCTGGCAGATCCAGGAGCGCGGCTGCTCACTGACCCGGCGGTTACCACCCATCCCGTCATTGATGTGAAAGCTCCGCTGCCTGCCGGTGTGCGCGAGCTAGCACCGGCCGAGGTGCCTCGCACGGTCGATCGGGTGACGCCGGCGTCGACAGCCGAGGTGCGAGCTCCGGCTGCGCCTGCGGTCGCGCCCGCTGGAAAAGTGGGGACTGTTCCCAATTTAGGTGTGGCAGCACCGACGGCGCCAGCAGCTCCCACAGTGACGGCGCCTATCGCAGCGCCAATAGCTCCGGTGGTACCCATTGCGTTCAGGTTAGGCGAAAGCATCACGGCGGCGGCTGAGACGAAGCTAGCCTTCATCCAGGCGGCGGTGCAGGGGGCTGGGGTCGCGGCGACTCGCCAGCCGGCGATCGTCGAAGCGCTCAACCGCACCGATCTGAGCTTGCCCGCGGTGCGCCAAGCGCTTGGCGGCGCGAATGTCAGCGCGCGCGATATCCAGGTGCTGACCACGATGCTGCACACGCGCGCGGTGGCCGCACCGCTCGTGGACGCCGGCGTGCCGATGCAGCAGGCGGTGGCGCTGGCCAGCCGGTGGATCACCGCGCCTCGTGTTGAGACGTCGGTCATCGAGCAGGACCTGGCGGCGTCGAACCTTGGCCCGTCTGTGACGCCGGCGGTGCGCGATCAGGTGGTCCGGACCGCGGTTGAGACGACCGTGGCCATGCGGGCGGATGCACCCACCGTGGCTCCGATCGTACGTGCGGCGTTTGGCGCCGGCGCGATGACGTCGGCTCAGGCGGACATGGCGGTCCGCGCGCTGGTCACCGAGATGCGTCAAAGCGGTGTCGTGCCCTCAGTTGAGCGCATCCAAGCGGTGGTGCGCGAAGCGGTCAATGTCACGCCGCGCGCGGAGCAAGCCACGCAAATCCTCAGCTCGCTCCTGCGGCCTGACGTGGTGCGCCCGCTCGTGATTGCGGGCAGCGTTTCACCAACGGGTATGGGTCCAGCGTCGCCCAATGCTCCTGTTACCACGGTAACAGCAACGACTCCAGCAGCTCCGGTGGCCCCAACGGCGCCGGCGGTTCCCTCGGTATCCGCCACGACGGTCGGCGCTCAAACCCCCTACTGGCAGCGCGAATGGTGGTCGCCGGGCACGGCAACCGGCTTCTTGCGAGGCCTCTTGGGACAGTACTCCGAAACTCAATTGCGCCAGCTGGTCGCGCAACAGAACGGCCGCCTGTATTGGCATCAAGGCTGGTTCGGCATGACGCCTGGTGCTCTCAGTCCTTTCTTGTCTGAGGCAAGCCGCACGAGCATTCAAACCATGCGGGACCAGGGCATTCAACTGCCGCGTACGCTGAGTGGCGTGTTGACAAATGATTTCGCCCATCGCACCGGCGCGACCCAGATGGGCCAATGGAACTGGTTCGGCCGGTCCATCGTTCTTCCGGTCGCACAATTCCTCGGCCGAGGGCAGGTGATCAGCGCGGCCCAGCAGCAAGCCCAAGCGTTGGCTCTCCTGAACGTGGACCGCGAGCAGACGCGACGCGCCAGCGACATGCTGGCGACCCTGAAACCCGGCTTATTGGAAACATGGAGGACTGGAGGTATTCTGCCCACTTACCTCGTTCAACGCCTTGAGGCGACGCGGGTAGTCGTGGCGGAGAATCCCGGTAATGTCGGAGAGATGCATCATCTGGTCGGTACGCGATTGCGCGAGCCGGTTGTTGTGCTTGATGCGGCGCTTGTGCGGCAACTGAGTCCGGTGCAGTTGGCTTTTGTCATCGGCCATGAGATCGGACACCTGTATAACCAAAACGCAGATGCAACCGCATTCCTCCGCAATGACCCGGTCTATGGCGGTCATGTCCGCGAGCGCATTCCTGACGCGGTCGGAATGCTCGCAGCGCGGCGCGTCGCTTCTTCAGCGGAGGTAACGGCAGCGATTCCCCCGATGTTTGACATCTTGGCGAGATTTCCGGTCCAGCGCAGTGAATTTGAACGTGCCGTTGATCCTCATCCATCACCTGCAAATCGAACCGCGGATCTTGCCAGGTTGGCCGAACTTTCCGATCGACAGGCCATGGATCACATTTGGCGAATGCGCTATGAGAATCAACGGGGCGAAGTTGACGCTCGATATCTCTATCTTGACCGTTTTACCCGAACTGACCAAGGGATCTACCGGGCGGTGTCCGAATGGTGGGGGCGATCATGGGGAGCTCCTGGAACATTTACCGGCAGCTTGATGCAGGCTGGAAGGTCAATCTACAACACGACGACAAGTTGGATGAGTCGCGCTCCGGCAACTTCGCCGTCCGGTCTTGCCACGATTCCGACCATGCCTCTGCCGACGTCGCCGACAGCGCTGCCGGCCTTCTTAGGGAACTTGTCCTCGCGGGCGAATCCCACGGCCGCGGTCGAGGCGATGCTGGCTCATGCGATGGCGAACTTCACCGCAGAGCAGAAGATCGTCGCGGCCACGCAGTTGCTTGGCTTCCAGACGAGTAATCCGGCGTTGGCGCGGGCCGTGGAAGATGCGGCCACGCGCCTGGCCAACGACTGCGGATCGCCCTGTGCCTGGAGCCCGCCATGGGAACGGACAGGAGGGCTGGGCGGCCCCAGCACGATCGATCTCTACCAGGCGGCGGTGGACCGGCACGTGCAAGCCATGCCGGCCGCCGGTGTTGAGCCGCGCCAGGTGCAGGTAATCGCTGACCGCGTCTTGAACGACCTCAACGTACGCGCCGGACACCTTCCCCAGCACTACCAACCGCAGGAGCATCCGCAGATCGGCGCGCAGTTGAGCGCGGCACTGAACGCGCAAGCCACGGCCACGCAACATCAACTGAAGGCTGCGGTGCTTGAAGAGGTCGGCCGCCGCGTGGCTGCCCTGGGCATCAGCGAAGCGGCCCGCCAGGCTCTTCCTCAAGGGCCCAGACCGGTCGGTGGGGACGGCGCCTTCGCAGTCGAAGATTTCCTCGCGAGGACTCAAACGCCTGGGCAAGGTGTGTATGCCTCCAACGCGTTCCTGGACGCGCTGACCAAAGACCGCGCGGCGCACGCTGCGGCTGCGCGCGGTGATCTGGCAGCGCTGCAAGGACGGGTCGCATCGATCCGCAGCGATGTCAACACGCCGCCGGCGCTGCGCGCCACGCTGAGCGCACTGGAAGAGCACGGCCGCGCCCGCACGACCATCGGCCAACAGCTCCAGGAGCGGCAAGCGCACCTCACGACGCTCCAGGAGCGCCCGGAGCCGGACCGCGCGCTGCGGCGGGAAATCAAAGACGTCAGGCGCGAGATCAAAGATCTGCAGCGCCAGTTCGCCGATGTGGAAGCGGCTCAAGCCCGCACGATGGCCGCCTTCCTTAACCGCGCCACCGAGCGCGCCACGCTGCGCACCAGCGAGCGCATCGGCGCGGTGGACCGGCTGATCAACGGCGTGTTGCTGCGGCTGCCCATGCAGCAGGGCCGGCGCGAAGCGATCATCCAATGGGCACGCGCTTTGCCGGTGACCCAAACCGGCCGGATGCTGCGGCACGTGGACACCGCCCGCAGTGAGTACGTGACCACGCTCATGTCGCACCTCAATGACACATTCCGCGTGGGCGAGCACAACCCAGAAACGCTGCACCGCGAGATCATGACCGGCTTGCAGGCCCGGTTGGATGCGCTGCGTCAGGACACCACAGATCTTCAGGTCCAGCGCGCTGCCGCGACCGAAGCCGCATCGATCGCCGAGTTGGAGCAGCGCATCGCGGAGCGTACGGAGCAAGCTGGCCGGCTGACGAAGACGCTGGAAAACGTGCGCGCGCTGCCTGGCGCGGCTACTCAGCAAGGACGAACGCTTGTGACCACTGATTTGATGCGGCCGGAGTACCTCTTGTGGACCTCGGCCGGCCGCGAGGCGATGACGAACTTCTTCCAGGAATCCCACCGCGATTTGCAGCAGCGCGCGGGCCGAAGCGGCAACGTGGACGCGATCCGCGACCGGGCGTTTGCCTTGGTGGACTTGACGGTTTCCGCCACCAATGGATTTGAGCGGCTGCACAACGAGCAGCACATCGCTTCGATGTTCCTGGCCGGCGGCAACAACATCGCCGAGTTGAAGACGGGTGAAGGGAAGTCGGTTGTGGCGATCACCGCGCAGTACCTCAACAGCTTTGCCGGCGAGGGTCGTGCGGTCACGGTCGTGACGACCGAGGACTTTGCCCGCCGCGACGGGGCCGAAGCGCAGCGCGTCTTCGACCTGTTCGGCATGAAAGTGGGGCTGGTCGGCAAGGAGATGTCTGAAGCCGACCGGCAGGCGGCCTACCGCAGCAACGTCATTTACGTTGCGGGCGATCAATTGGCGTTCGACATGGAGCATGACCTGCTCATGACCCGGCAGACGCCCGAGGCGGCTTCACAGCGCTATCTGCAGACCGACTTCCGCAACATGCGGGCGGTCGTGGATGAAATCGACTCGGTCTTCATCGATCAGGCCAAGACCTCCTTTATCATTTCGCAGGGCATGGGCAAGCTGATGGCCGAGTCGCAGGCGAATGAGGTGCGCGGCCTGATGCAATTGGCGCAAGGCTTGCGGGTGTTCGACCGCCACGTGGAGCGGGCGCGCGCCGGCGACGTGACGCGTGGCGAGGTGACTCCGCCGAACACCGATTACGTGCTCTCGCGCTTGACCCATGGGGTCGAGCGGCGCATGTCGGATGAAGCGCTGTGGACCAAGCTGCAGGAAGCGGGCTTGGTGCGCATGGGTACTCCCAGAAATGCCGCCGAGCTCAACCGCTGGGCCGCGCGCGTGGACCGGGCGGTCGAGGCGGCGTCGCTCTACCGCGAGAACGTCGATTACTTGGTGAACCGCCAGAGCGGTGAGATCGTGCTGCTCAGCCGAGAAACGGGTAAGACGCAGGACGGCCAGCGCTTGCAGCAAGGGCTGCACCAGTTCTTGGAAGCGAAGCATGAGTTTGACGTGAATGGCAACCGCGTCCTGTCGATCCACGAAGATACCCGCACTGCCGCACGCGCCTCAGCCCGGGACCTGTTCAGCCTGTTCGGACACCTGAGCGGTATGACGGGTACGGCGTCTCAGGGGCGAACGATCCCGTTCTTCCGCAGCGTGTACGGCCTCAACGTGCGCCTGGTCAACCCGTTCAACCTCACGCGCCGCATCGACTACGACATGCAGATTCTGCCCGATGACCAGTACTATGTCACGCTGCTGCAGCGTGTGGCAAGCAATCATCAAGCCGGCGCACCCACGCTGGTGACCGCGCTGGACATTCCCTCGGCCGACCTGACCGCGCTTTCGATCGCGGCGTACAACGCGGCGGCGATGGCGCATGCCGGCACCGGCACGCAAGCTTCCTACGAGCAGGCGGCGGACGCATTTCAGCAGGCGTACGCGCGCGAGGTGCAGCTGGGCAATCTGAGCGGCACCGCTGTGCCGATGATGGTGTTCCTGCACAGTGTGCGCGAGGGACGCGTGACGGCGGCCCCCATCGGGTCGGTGGAGCGGTTCGACGCCAAGGCTGCCTCAGACTACGACTACCAGAAGGTTATCGTGGATCAAGCCGGCCGGGCCGGGCAGGTGACGATCGCCACCAACATGGCCGGCCGTGGGACCGACATCAAGCTGCACGATGAGGTCAAAGGCATCGGGTTGCAGGAAGTCGGGGTAGGCATGCCGGATTCGCAGCGTACCGAGTGGCAGGCGCGCGGCCGCGCCGGGCGCCAAGGTGCGGAGGGTAGTTCGAGCTTGTTCGTGTCACAGAGCCAGTATTTGCAGTTCCTGGAAAAGGCGTACGGGTACGTGGACGCCTCATGGCGGTTGAACCCGCCGTCCACTCGGCTGCTGCGCAGCGCCCAGGCGCACGTGGAGCGCAGGACGCTTGAGAGTATCCGGCTTCAGGCAGAGCGCGAGCACGCGGCATTCGTCGCCCAGATGGCGATGCGCGAGCTACGCGACCAGATGGAAGCGCAGCCGCTGATCTTCGACCGCGCGCCTCCGGCCGCGATCGCCAAGGAACTGACGATCCTGGTCAACCAATACTGCCCGCCTGCCAGCTCTCCTGCGACTTGGAACCTCACCGGCCTGACCGCGGCCTTCTCGGAGAAATTCGGCATCAACCTCACGAATACCGCGCTACCCGCCAACGCGTCCCGCGAAACGCTCTATGCCACGCTCAGCACCGCGGTCACTGAGCATCTTGCCCAGCAGGTGCGCAGCCGCGAGATCGACAACGCGATGGGCGACCTGCTGCAGCGCATTGACGACTTGCGCGGGGTGCGCAAGGCGGCGGAATTGGAGAAAACGGTTGCCTCGCTCACCGCGGACGCCGCGCTGCGCGTCGGGCGCGCGACCAGCCAGCCGATCACCCAGCAGCAGCTCGATGTGTTCTACCGCCAGCAGCAGGATGAGCAAGCCCGCGAGCCGAAGACAGTCGCGCAGCCGCAAACACCCGCAGCGCCGGCCGCTGCTGCGCGTGCTGCCGGCGCGTCCGCGCCGGCCGCTCCGGCGGTCACGAGCGCGGCCGAGCTCCAGGCGCAGCGCGCCGGTGAGCGCGTCATGGGCCGCGAAGGAGTGGTCGAGCGCGCTGTCGGTCGCGTGCAGGATGCGTGGACGGCGACGCGCGGCGCGGTCAGTACCGCGACCGGGCGCACCGTGACGCGCGAGGTGCTCGTGGCGGTTGAGCGCGCAGCTCCTGCGGCAGTGAAGACCGTCGATTTGGCCGCGGCCATGGCCGCCACTGAAGCTGGCCGGCAAGCGGCTGACGCGGCGCTGCGGCAGGCCCGCATCATGGCCGAGCAAGGCATGCTGGATGCGGCAGCCGAAGCCTACCGCACCGCCCTGAATACCATCCCGGTTGAGAATACCCAGGCGGTCCTCGAGGCTCAGCACGGCTTAGCCGACGTTCTGTTGGCTATGGGGCGGACTTCCGAAGCTCTCCCGGTGCTGGAAGCGCTGCGCATGCGTCTCCACATGCTGGATGATGACGATGACGAGGAGCTGCTCGCCCAGCAACTTGTGCATGTCTACCTGACTGAAGGCCGCCTCTATGATGCGGCCATTGCCACGAGAAATCTCCCGGCCGAGCACCCGATGCGCGCGTGGGTCAATGAAACCAACCGGGCGCTGAACATTGCCGAGCGCAGTCCGTCCGATACCACTGCTGCGGCCGCTGCGGCGCGCATGGCGCGCGAGGTGCTGGGCGCGCGCAATATCACGATCGCGCTCGGACCGGAGCGGCCGGAGCGCCTCACGACCGCCTGGCAGAGCGTGTGGCAGCGGATGGGTGAGCAGGGCACGATGAACGTGGCCAAGATGGTCGGCCAGATGGTGCTCGGGCGGTTCGGCATTCAAGCGGATGACGTACGCAACTGGCATCTGCGCAGCGCGACCCAAAAGACAGCCACCGTCGCCAGTATCGGCTTGGGCGTGGCGCTGGTCGGCGTGCCGTTTCTGGTGATGGTCTTGCCGGCGGCGGTCGGCTCGGCCCTTGCCGTTGTGATTCCGACCGCAGTCGCCGGGTTGGCCACAACGGTGGCAACAACCGCAACGGCCGTTGTTGGGACGGCGTTGCCGGCGGCGCTCAGCGGCTGGGCCGGCACCGCGACCATGATGGCCAGCTCTACGCTGGTGTCGCTCGTGAACACCAACATCCTGGGTCCGCTGAAGACGAATCCGCTGGAGAAGCTCGATGCGCAGCAGCGCATCCTGGTGCAGGCGGCTGCCCGCGAGGATGGCTCGTTGGTCGAAGCCCGGCGCGCGGCGATTGCCGCGGAAAACACGCTGCGCGAGTTTGACCGCAGGGCCCAGCCGGCCGTGCGGCAGTTTGAGGAAAAGCAGCGCCAGGTGAATATCGAGCTGGCTAATATCGATCGCGCGATCGCGCTGACCAACCGCGAACTGCAGCGGCTTGAGGAAGGTCCGGCCCCGGTGATGTCTGCGGCATCCGGTCCTGGAACGCTTGGCGAAGCTCCCTTGATTGATCCGAAGGTCATGCGCCGCTTTGAGCTTCAAACGCAGCTTGGGCAGCTTTCCCTGAACCGCACGGTGCTTCAGCAGGGGTGGGCGACTGCCCGGGGCCAGTATGCGCGCCAGGTCACCGAGCCTCGCGCCGCCTTTGAAGAGCGGCAGCGCGCCGCCGGCACCGCGCTCGCCGAGGCCGAAGCGCGCTTCAATGCCACGCAGGGCTGGGCGTACCGCTATGCGGTGGACGTGGAAACGGCACGAGTCAGGATTGAAACGGGCGTGTCCGGCCTGCGCGACCAGTTTGCGTTCCAGCGGGAGGTGAGCGCGCTCGCCAGCCGCGTGAGCGAGATGGCGCCGAAGTTTTCCGACCTTGAGGCCAAGCAGCAGGCGCTGAGCG
Organism: Candidatus Omnitrophica bacterium CG11_big_fil_rev_8_21_14_0_20_63_9; assembly: GCA_002796105.1. Lineage (GTDB taxonomy): Bacteria > Omnitrophota > Gorgyraeia > Aquiviventales > Aquiviventaceae > 21-14-0-20-63-9. The sequence goes on from PCVX01000073.1 coordinate 17,823, forward strand.
CGGCCGAAGCACAGCTGAAGCAGCTGCAAGAAGGCCAGGCCCGGTTCGCTGCGCGCCAGGCCGAGCTGATGACGCGCGCCTCAACGGATCAGAACGCCAGGCAGCAGCTTGAGTCGCTGCGCATGAACGCCGGCTTCTTGCGCAATGCGCTCTCCGACGCGCAGCGCGCCTATCAGGCCGCCAAGGCCGAGGCGGACGCGGCGGTCCGGGCGGTCACTGAGCGTGTGGCCCAGCTTGGGCAGCCTGAGCCCGGCACGCTGCGAGAAACGATTACGATGGCCGGCAACGCCATCCGGTCGCTGCCGCAGACCGCGTGGAGCGCGTGGCAGGGCATGACGACGACCCGCAAAGTGCTCACGGTCACCTCGTTGGCTGCGGCGGTTCCGGCATTCGCTTTCGCCAACAGCCTGCTGGGCAGCGCGATGAGCTACGCGGTTCTGCTGCCCGGGCTCATCATGTCGATCGTGCTGCATGAGGTGGCGCACGGCCGCATGGCGCTGCAGTTTGGCGACGCGACCGCTCAGAGTCAGGGCCGGCTCACGCTGAACCCGTTACGGCACATCGATCCGGTCAAGAGCGTGGCGCTTCCCGCCATCATGATGATGGTTGGGATGCCGCCGATGGCGGCCGCGAAGGAAGTGCCGGTCCAGATGGATGCGCTGACCGACCGCCAGCAGCGCTGGGTGGCTGCGGCCGGTCCGATGACCAACTTTGCGATTGCCGCAGGCCTCTCGCTCATCTCGGGCGCCATCGGGCTTGACCCATCAACCCCGGTGGCCGAGGGGCTTTCCCAGCTCATCCAGATGAACATCATGCTGGGGATCTTCAACTTCCTGCCGCTGCCTCCGCTGGACGGCTCGCGCATCCTGCGCTCAGCGGTCTCGCGCGCCGGCCAAGAGCAGATCGACCGTTTGGAGCGCTTCGGCATGCCGCTGGTGATCGTGGGGATGATCACCGGCACGCTTGGCCGGATCATCACGCCGGCGATGACACTGATCGGTGATGTGCTCAGCAGCGGGTTGGGCGCGGTGGCGGTCCTCGCAATCGCCGGGCTTGTCGCTGGCCGCGCGCTGGTTGGCACGGCTCCAGCGTCTGCCAGCGCGGCAGCCGCGCGCACCGCAGCCCCGGCACCTGCGCGGTCAAGCCTGCGTGACGCCTTCTCGCGTGCCACGTCGATGCTGTGGAGCCCGCGCGCGGTAGCTGCCGGCATGGTGATGCTCGTGCTTACCGCCTTCCCGGCGCTGGCGCATGCGCACAAGTTCCTCATGGGTGGCAAGGGGTTTGCCGCATCAGCTGAGCGGTGGACGATTACCAATCCGTCCGAGAACACACTGTGGGGCATCGCGCGCGATGTCTTGCAGGCGGGCGGGACCGCTCAGCCGACCAACACCCAGATCGCCAACGCGGTGCGCGAGATCGCCCGTGCCAACAAGATCGCCGATCCGGACCGGATCGAGTTCGGCCAAGAGATCAGCATCCCGAAGAAGCTGGCGACGCCGGAGGCGATTGAAACGCTGACCGGCCAGCCGGCGACTGGCCAAGCCGACGGAGCAGGCGCTGATCTTGCGGATGCCGACTCCCCGAATGCTGGCACGACAGCGGATGCGCCGGCCGATGACGGTTCGATCGTTGACCAGGCGATTGAGGCCGGCTCCAACTTGATCGCGCGGCTCTCCGGACACAGCGGCAGCGGGACCAGCGCCGGTGTTGGCGCTGGAACTGGTGGTCCAGGACTCTCCGGTGGCACCGGCGGCGGCTCCGGTCTTGGCGCTGGGGCCGGCGGCCGCGTTATTTCGGAGCCTGTGACGGCAACCACTGCTTCCACGCCTGCTCCGACCGTTGCGCCGACGAACGTACCTGTCCCGTCACCTGAGAGCATCGCGCCGGCCACTGATGCGGCCTCAGCGCCTGCTGCCGATGGGAATGTCTGGGACCTGGCGCAGCAAGCCTTGGACTGGCTGTCTACCCTGCAGTTGCCTGACATGCCGGTGAATTTGGCAGGTTTCCAGAGCCCGTTTAGCTTAACCGGCATGGCATTAGCCGCGATCTTGGTGCTGGGCTATGTTGTTTGGACCCGGCGCGCCGCTCCCCGTGTCATCCGGACTGAGTTGAGCCGGGAGCAAGAGCTTGATTCGCTGGCCGTTGAGGTCACGAGCAATCTGACGGAAGAAGAGATCCGCATTCTGGTGGAAGAGGAAGAGATTGAAACGCCATCGGATCGCGCCGTGGCGATCGAGGCCCGGGTCAACGCGCTCATTGATGAGGCGGCCCGCGAGCGCGGCTTGGAGCTCACGGATGATGAGCGGATCGATGTGCAAGATGCGGTGATAGCCGCCGCAACTCGTTTGACAGAGATGGAAGAAGGTCCGGCTGCCGAAGAGTCTGGCGCCGGAGCTGCTGATTCGCGCGCCACAGAGAGCGAAAGCCGAACCGGCCTCGGCGTGTCCCTGGCCGACCTGCCGCGCATCATTGTAAGCCGATTGAGCGCTGATGAGCTGCGGGTGATCGCCGAAGAAGAAGGCATCGAAGAGGCGACCGAGCGCGGCCGGTTGATTGAGCGGCGGATCAACCAGTTAATCGATGAGGCTATCGCTGAGCGGAGTGGGACGCTCAGCCCTGAGGAGCGCGAAGCGCTCTATGAGCAGGTCGTGGAGTTTGCCGTCACAAATGCCATTGTTGCGGTCAATGTCGAGCAGCTGTTCTCACCGGCATTTCAGGATGCCGTGGTTGACGAATCTCAAGGCCGCCTGCCCGGATATGTCGCGGTGCCGGCAGTGGTCGATGCGCAAGGACGGTTCGTCATGTTCGGCAACGACCAGCATCTGCCGGAGGAGATCCTGCGGCGGCTCAGTCGTGGCGAGCTGTTCATGGTAACCATCCATGCCTGGGCTTCGCCGCGGGAAGAGCCCACTGACCGGATCGCGTTCCGGCTGGACACGGTCAACCTGGAATCGATCCCGGCATCCGCCCGAAGCATGCTTGAGCTCACGATCGCGGCGGCCAATGTGCGCTACATCCTGGAAACGCCCAAGCGCGAGGCGCTGCGCGCCGGAATGCGTTCAGCCTCAGATGGCCCAACCGCTGCCGGGCCAGGAATGGATCCAGCGGCGCGCGAGGCCGCATGGTTCCGCTTCAAGGATGAGCTCGTCGCAGGCGTCATCAATGAGCTCAACCGGCGTGTTACTCCCGCCAATCGGACAGGGACCGCAGAGGAAGACCGCCGAATCGTTGAACAGCTCAGGGAAATGATCGGATACGAGACGTTGATGCTGCCGCGCGTGCGTTTTCTGCTCGTGGACGACGGGCGGAGTGTATTGGTTGTCATCGGTGATGATGCGACCGAACTTCCGCTGCCGGATGGCGTGACACCGACGGATGCCGAGCTCCGGGAGCTATTCAACGGCCTCGAGGCGGCTGTCATCGAGCTGATCGCCGCGTTCGAGGAGCGGCTGGCCGGCGCAGGGGCCTCGGGTGCGGAAGCTGACGAGGCGCGCTATCAGCAATGGGAGGCGTTCCGGCGCACCGTCATCATGGGCCTGATGGAGAGCGAAGTCAGCGCCGGCATGCATGTGGTGCAGCCGGAGGCACCTCGCACGCAGGCCGAAGTCTTTGCGCTTATTGCGTGGCTGCGCGTCTGGATTGGCCATGATGCTGACGGCCAACCCACCCTCACCAGGGGCGTTCGTCTGGAGCTGCAGGCGGATGGCCGCACGCTCACCATTCACCTGCCGTTTGAGCGCGGCGCGCGGACCTTCCAGGCGCCTGAGGGCTTCACCATCACCGAAACCGACCTGGCGGATCTCTTGGAAGGGTTTGATGGCATGGTGCTGCAGACGATCGAGAGCTTGCAGCAGATGATGAGTGGCTTGCCGGGCGCCGACGCTCCGCCGGCAGGAACGCCTCCGACGCCGCCAGCGCCCGGACGGGCACCCGAATCTGCCGCGGCATCTTCGCCAGGTGATCCCAGTGTTATCCGTGCGGAGGGCAAAGCGCGTGCAATTCAAAGCCTGATCGGGACCATCGAGGATGACATCCGGCGGATGCATGGGCGTGGCCAGGAGGCGCTAGCAGAGCTTCAGGACATCCTCCGAGAGCTTGAGCGCATTGCCGACGGTCGAGGCTTCCAGATCGAGCTCGATCGGCGGGAACCGCATCGCATCTATGTGCAGTTGTCCCTTTACGGCT
>PCVX01000073.1:22036-29868 GCA_002796105.1 Candidatus Omnitrophica bacterium CG11_big_fil_rev_8_21_14_0_20_63_9
GGTGGCTCATGTGCGGGAGCGCATCGCGCAACTCGAAGCCGAAGCGGCCCGGCTGCGCGAGACCCCCGTGGCTCCGGGAACGCCAACCCCCAGCACAGCCGGCGCAGCTCCTGGAACAAGCGAGCAATTGCCTGACTGGATCGTCGAGGAGCTGCGGCAGGAGGAGGAGGCGCTGGAGCGCTACAGCCGCACCATCCATACGCAGGACTTCTTGGTGACTGAAGCGGCTCGCCGGGTGCGCCGCTTGGAGCGCCGCCGCTCCGCCATCGCGGACAGCGGCCGCCGGCCGTCGATTGCACAGATGGATGCTGAATTGATGAATGGCATCGGACGGCGCGTTCGATTCGCTGTAGCAGAAAGACAGGCGCGCACCGTCACTGATGTGCGGGCCGGCGATGTTTGGCTGCTTGGCGAGGCCATCTTCGTCGTGATTGAGGTCGACGGCGACCGCATCATGGTGGCCTACTCGCCGCAGCAGGCTGCTCCGGCGGACCAGCGGTTGATGGCGGCGGCTGACGGCGCAGGCTTGCTCATGCAATACGGCGATCGCATCACTCGCATCCGCTGGGGCGCTCCAGCCGAGGCTCCCACCCCTCGTCCGGACGCAACGCCGGCCGCGCCGCGCGCGCCTCCGGCGGCCGAAGCTGACGACGACCTCACCATCCCTGACGAGGGCGATGCCGGTGCCGATGACGACCTCATCATTCCTGACGATGATGACGCCGAACCGTCAGATCTTAGGTTTGATGACGAGCGCGATGAGGTGCCGGCCAGGGCAGGGCGCCGGGCCGGCCGCGGCCGAACTTTGGACGTAGGTCGTCGAATCGGCCAAGCGGTGCGGACTCTTCCCTCGGTCCTGACATCCCGCAACGTGTTCTTTGCCTCAGTGCTGGGCGGCTTAGGGGGGTTCCTGACAGGCAGTCCGTATGGCGAGCAGATCTTGCGCTATGCCGCCGACCACTCGACAGCGCTGGTGGCCATTCCGCTTATCGTCATGTCGGTGGTTTACCACGAAATCGCGCACGGCCGCACGGCGCTGCGCTTTGGCGACCGCACCGCGCAGCGCGAAGGGCGCTTGTCATGGAACCCGCTGCCGCATCTGGACCTCATCGGCAGCATTCTGCTGCCGGCAATCCAGTTGCTGACGATCGGCAAGGTGTTCATCGCCTGGGCCAAGCCGGTGCCGGTGCAGTTGGACCGCATGAGCGGTCGGCAGCAGCGCTGGGTGGCAGCGGCCGGTCCGTTGAGCAATGTCGCGATCGCGCTGCTCCTGTCGGTCTTCCTGCAGGTGGCGGATATCGATCCGACGGCCGGTGTGGGTTCCGGAATTGCCGCCGCCGTTCAAATGAACGTCGTGCTCGCGCTCTTCAACTTCCTGCCGCTGCCCCTGTTGGATGGCTCACGCATCCTGCGCACCACGCTCCCGGTGGGCGGCCGCCAGCTCATGGACCAGATAGACCGGTATGGGTATGTTGTGATGGGCGCGGTTATGTTCTCCGGCCTGCTCTCGCCGTTGCTGCCGGTCGTGAATGCCATTACCGGGGTATTGATTGATCCCAGCTTGATCCTCGCGCTGGTTTTTGCCGGCACGATCAGCCAGGTAGCCCGCACCCGCACCGAGCCGGAAGCTCCAGTGACCCTGGCCATCGATGTGACCGGGGTGCCGGAGTATGACCAAGACTTGGCGCGCGCCATCGTCTCTGACACCGCATTTCTGCAGCGTTCGATCGCGCAGGTCTATCCTGAATCCGCCGATCAGCCTATCCGCGCTGTCAGCGTGAAGCGCCACCTGTCCCAGAGCGACAAGACCATATTTGAAGTGCGCGCTACGCTGCAGGATGGCTCGCAGCGCGGATTGCTGATGATTGCCGAAGTGTCGCACGCACTCCAGCCTCAATCCAACTTGCTGGATAAATACCGCGCCGTCATTGCAGAGGACCCGGCGCATGAGTTCACGTATCGTTTCGGCGCCGAAACCACGGTCACATGGACACAGCGATTTTCCCCGAGCCATTCAGTGACGGACACCCGACGCGTCTTCAGCGTGGAGTTCCTCGAAGGCAGGCCGCTGAGCGACATCGTGGAGACGCTGGAGGGGCTCGTCGGGATCCCGGGTTATCCGATCCGGCGCATCTCGCTGTGGACGATGGAGCCGGCGCAGCTTGACCAACGGCTGCAGCGCCTGGTGGATGCCGGGGTACTGACCGCCGCTGAGCACGCAGCGATTCTCGAAGCGCGCCGCCGGTATGACGTAGATCAGCAAGCCCAGGCGCACTCCGCATTGGCTGAAGCCGAAGCGCGATTGCGCGCGCTAATTTTCTCGCTCGATGCGGCGGCGATCGCTGCGCATGCCCGCTTCTCCCGCCAGACCGGCTATATCCAAGACGATCCCCGCCGCAACAATGTCATCTTCCGGGTGGAGAACGGCCGGCGTATCTTCAAGCTGATCGACTACAGCTCCATGCGGCAGACCGACTCAGTCCTGGACTTCCTGCAGGCCTTCGACGTCTTTGAGAACAAGATCCAGCCGGGCATGATCGACGGCTCGGTGCGGCCGTGGGCCTGGACGTATGAGCCTAACAAGGACGGCTTCTTCCAGGCCATCCTGGCCGGCCTTGGCCGGGAGGATGGCATCGCGTTCCTTCAGGGTGCGCGAGGTCAATCGCCGAGCTGGAGCATCCAGCGGGACATCCAGCGCCATGTTGGGCAGTTCCTTGCGAAAGAGCAGCAAGCTTTCCGCAACTTCCTCGCGCGCGCTTCATCCGGCGTCGCGCTCTTCTCGCCTCGTAGCCTGCACGCGCTCGCAGTACTGCCGGCCATTGGGGCGATCGAGTTGGGATGGGGGACACTGGCTCTGCTAGCCGGCTTGGCCTTGCTGGCTGGGATGGTGCGGGGACGCGCATCGGCTGAGCCAGAGCCAACAACTGATGAACGCGCTGCCCTGCAAACTGATGTGGTGTCCCGCTTCCATGAGCAGGCACGCCAGCAGTTGGCTTGGTGGAGGGGCAAGGTAGAGCAGCGCCAAAGCCGGTTGGCAATTGCCCAGGAGCAGGATAATAGCACGCTCATCCGGTACGCCGAAGCCTCCCTGGAGGAGGCGGAAACAGCGGTGCGAGAGCTTTCAGCACTGCTCGAAGAGTTGGAGGCTTCGTCCGGATCAGAGGCGGACCTGTTGGCATTCTTCCGGCGCAGGGCCGAACCGAGCACGGAACAGCGCAAGTGGCTGGATCAGCTTAAAGCGCATGCCATGCCGACCTTGCCGGTTGAGCGTATCTTCTTTTTCAATCCCGAGTCTGCGCTGGGCAAGCTTATCCTTCACGGCCGGTCACAAGTGGCCGGCCAAATGCTCGTGTTGAGAGATCGCCAGGGCCGGGAGGTCCGGGTGGTGCTGGTCCATGGCAATTTGTCCCCCCTCCAAACCTCCGCCACGGCGATTCATGAGAGCTTGCACTTCTTCCACTACCGCGAAGGGTTGGACCGATTCACCTGGCTGCTCCACGAGGCGATGACGGAGCATCTCACGGCAAAAGCCCTCATCACGGCGTTGGGGACACGGTCCGCATTCACCCGCGCTCTGCGGCGGTCCGACCCACTGCTGCGGATGCTGCGACCTCGCAGCGATGACCTTGGTCTTGTCAACTTCGTGATGAGCGCAAGTTCCGGCTACCGGGCGCCACTCAAGGCTATGCGGCGGTTCATTGAGCGATTCGGCGAGGCGGAGATGATCCGCATGTACGAGCAAGAGGGCGATTTTCGCAGCCTGTTCGAGCGGCTGCCGTTGTTGAATCAGGCGGGCCGCCTTGCTCCGCTGATGCACGGCCGCAGCTCGCTGACTGAGCCAGAGCTGTGGCGTATCGTCGAAGTGATGCTGACGCAAGAAACCAGCCCGCAGTGGGACGCGCTCTTCACCGCGCTAGTGCGCATCGCAAACTGGTTCCCACGGGACGGCGGACGGGTGTGGATTCGCCTGATGATCAGCGATGCTTTGGACTTCTCCTCAGAGGATATGGCGGATGATGCCGCGCATGGGCGGTTGTTGAATCGCGCGGACCGCGTGGAGCTGCGCGTTGCGCATCGGATCTACGCTGACGCGTTGCTCTATCGCTGGGCCAAGGCGCTGGTGGAGGAAGGCGCTTCGGAAGCGGTCGTGTTGCGGCGTGCACGCGAGACCCTTAGGCGGATTGTCCGGCAAGAAATCACTGCAGACGCAGCAGATTCAGGAAGCCGTGCCGACAGGGGTGGTCTGGGTCTCTTCGCCATGGCGCCATTCATAGGCACGCTGGATCTGGGGTGGTGGGGGGCGGTGCTGGCGCTGGGCATCATGGGGATCGGGCTGGCGTGGCGCGCGCGCCAGGGACGCGCCACGAGGCGATGGCCGCTCCTGACGGCGGATGAGCTGCGCCAGCGGGAAAGCTTCCCTGAAACCTTTGAGGCCATTATTGCCGATGTGATGTCCCGACATCCTGGCCTCAGCGCGGAGCAGCTGCGCTTCCAACTCGGGCCGGGAAGCTTGCGGCATCACAACGCGTCCATCACCCACATCGCGGTGTTCTCCGCCGATGACCTGAAGCGTCCGGTTGGCACGTACGGGCTGAAAACCACCCAAACCGTCTCCCCTGAATGGGAAATCCGCCGCTCGCAGCGAGCCGCTAACCTGACGCTGGGGCCGCGGGTCATATTCTCCAGCGTTGTGGAGGTGCGCCCACGGTATGAGCTCGGCGTGATTGTGGAGGAGTACGCGCCGGAGGGCACCGATTTGCGCACCCGCGGGCCCAAGCTGAAGCGCCGCGATGCCGCGCGGCTGGGCCAGCGCATGGCTGAGAAGTTCTACCTCATGATGGATGAGCGGGTGACGGACCGCGTCATGCATCCGTTCGACAATTTCAGCACCCACACGCGCGTGGTCGGCGAGGGTGACGACCTGGACGTGTACTGGATCGACTGGGGGCGGATGTTCGGTCCCCAGATGACCGACCCTGATATGCGGGCCATGTATGTTGAGCGGCTCTTGGATGGCGTGTTGATGGAGCTGCAGGCGTTTGTGCGTCCTGAGGCCTCGGCGAATTTTGTGGCCCGGCTGATGGCGTTGGCGCGCGAGCGGTCCGCTGAAGAGCTTGCGTTCTATCAGGGTGTCTACCAGGCAATTCGACAGCGCCGTGAGAGCGATCGCATCCACGGCAAGAGAGCGCAGGCCTGGTTTGGTGAGATCGACCGGCTGGTCAAGCGGCTGGATCTTGCGGATGTGCCGACCGGCAGCCCGAGCGACACCGAGGACGGTCCTAGTGGGTTGTTTGCTGTGGGGCTGCTTCCGGCGGCCGGGATGCTCGAGGGCGGGGCGAATTCGCCGATCCTGCTGGCATTCGTCTTCGTCGCGATGGCCTGGTTCCAGCGGGAAACGCTGATGGCGGCGTGGCGCGGGCTGCTGGCGCGCCTCACCGGTCGATCAGTGTCGTCTCCTTACAGCGGCACGTTCGAAGAGCAAGTGGCAGCTGCAGGGCTTGCCCTCGCAGCAGCAGATCTTGCCGCCGCTCATAACGCCTCGCTGGTTGCGTTGGATTACCTCACAACCCTCCAAGCTTCGAAGGTGATTCCAGTGCTTCCGATCCTGGACGGCGATTTCTTTAAGCTGGGAGAGCCGCTGCAGGACCGCGCCCCTGCCTGGTCGCTCAGTGACGCCATTGCGCACCTGAAGACACACCCTGAGGCGGTGCTCACCTTCAGTTTCCCGGTTGGCGCACTCCAGCGCCTGATGTCTGATCCTGCCTATGAGGACCCGGCTGCGTACCAGGAAGCGTTTGGCCAACTGCTGCGGAAGGAGCTGCATGCCCTCTACCTGGAGCATGTCACTGCGGCTCAGCTGGTTCATCGGGGAAGCGGTCTGCGAATCGTCATTGAGACCATGCAGCAATTTGTGGAAGCCATGAGACGGGCAGAGCAGCAAGGTCGTCCCTGGACTTCGGCGCAAACCGACCAGCACACTGCTTCTGAGCCTCTTGAGCTTCGAGTGGCCGTTGCCGCGGAATTTCTCAAGCAACAAGTCACCCAGGCGCTGGCTGACCTGTTGGGGCAGCGCAATCCGTTGGCGAGCCAGCGGAGGATGGAAGACATTTTTGCACGGCTCCAGCGGCTGATCCAGGATGCCGTGGACCAGCTCGGCATTGCGAGCAATGTCCCAAGCGAAGCGTACCCGCCGTTTCTCCGTGAGGCGGTCAGGACACGATCGCTCCTCCTCTATTATCTTCAAGAGCTGGAAAGTCGGCCTGGTGAGTTTCTACAAGGTCTTCTCAAAACTCAACCGTCCATGCCGGCGGATGAGGCGGTTGCGTTCTTAACGCAGGCGTTGCATGGCAAGGAAATCGAGGTTGGTCCAATCGGTGGACTGTTTAAGGGAAACATCACTGTGTTAGCTTCGACCGTCTTGCAGAAGCAGCCGCCGTGGAAGTTCACTCTTGACCTGACTGTCATGGGAGTGCCAACGGCCACAAGGGCCAGCCTGGCGGGTACCCCGGTGGCCCTCCTGCATGTGGAAAGCGGCCAGGGAGTTGTCCGGTATCTCCAGGTCGATCCGTCGCTGAGAGCGACATTCGAAGACCTTGATCCAGGCACGTATCGATTTGAGGTGCTTCAAGAGGCGCCGCCACAAATGCTCAACGCATTTGTGCTGCCGGCGGCCGGGTTGCTGGAGGGCGGGGACGGTTCGCAGCTCCTGCTTGCGTTCGTCTTCATCGCGATGGCGTGGTTCCAGCGGGAGACGATCGTCGCGACCTTGCGCGGTGTGCTGGCACGTCTGACCGGCCGGACAGCTCCAACTTCGGCAGAAGTCGTGCAGGAAGGCTTCGCCGGCTCCTCAGGCTCGGAAGGCGTGGGAGCGGGTGGGCGCAGAGCGCCGCAGATGCTCAGCGCAGAGGAGTTCCGACAACGCGTGCCGGTCGAGGTGGCTGATGCCATCCTCACGGATGTGCGCAAGCAGCTCGGCGCGGTGCCGGATGAGGTGCGCGCAACGGTTGAGCTGGGCCCGAGCCGGCACAACGGCGGCACGACGATCATCAACATCTTCCTGACCGACGATTTAAGCCAGCCGCACCACGGCTACCTGATGAAGGCTACTGAGACGGTCATGCCGACCACCGAGATCACCCGCTCGGAGCGCGCGGCTCGGCTGGACCTTGGCCCGCCGGTGATCTTTGATGAGGTCATCGGTGTGGAAGGGCGCCGGGGCGTGATTGTAGAGGGCTATGCAGCCCCGGGCACCTCAATTGCCGAGCGCGGGCCGACGCTCACTCGCCGGGAAATGATGCGCTTTGCCGCGCGGCTGGCCGAGAAGTTCTACCGCATGATGGATGAACGAGTTGAGGACGGGGTTGTGCATCCGTTCGACAACTTATACGTCCACACCCGCATCGTTGGTCAGGGCGATGACTTGGATGTGCACTGGATTGATTGGGGGCGTCCTGATAATCCTAACCTGAGCAACCCGCGCGACCGGTTGGACAATATCGAAGGCCGCTTGGGCGCGCTTATCGGCGACGTGAGGCTCCACGTAGGCCATGAAGCGGTCGCGCGATTCCTTGGCGACTTGATGGCGCTCGCCCGCGAGCGCTCAGCGGAAGAGCTGGCGCTGTACCAGAGCGCGTACCAGAAGATTCGTCACGAGGCGGCGAAGCATTGGGTGCTTGGCCGGCAGCAGGCCGCATTCTTTGCCCAGGTGGATGAGGTGGTGACGCGACTGCATTTGTCGGATGTGCCGACCGCGACCACGGAAACGGTGCAGAGCGAGCAAGATGTTCGCGGTCCCCCGCGCCGCGGTAGCTTCCTCGAACACGGCTGGGTCA
>PCVX01000008.1 GCA_002796105.1 Candidatus Omnitrophica bacterium CG11_big_fil_rev_8_21_14_0_20_63_9
GTTCATCGTGCTGGACTATCGCCCGGCGCGCGCGAAGGCGACGTTTGCGCTGTGCGGCAAGGGTATCACGTTCGACACCGGAGGCATCAGCATCAAGCCCTCCTCGAAGATGGAATTGATGAAGTACGACATGGCGGGTGCGGCCGCGGTACTGGGCACGCTGCAAGCCGCCGCGCAGCTGAAGCTCCCGTATCGCATCGTAGGCATCATCGCCGCGACTGAGAACATGCCCTCCGGTACCGCGCAAAAGCCGGGCGATGTCGTGAAGACGCTGTCCGGCAAGACGATTGAGGTCATCAACACTGATGCGGAAGGGCGGCTGGTGCTCTCCGACTGCCTCCACTATGCGAAGCGCTTCAAGCCGGACTGCTGCATCGACATTGCGACGCTGACCGGGGCGTGCGTGGTGGCGCTGGGCTCCGAGGCGATCGGGTTGCTGACGAAGGACGAGCAGCTGGCCGCGCGCATCAACCAAGCGGGCAAGGAAACGTATGAGCGCGTGTGGCGCTTGCCGCTGTGGGACGAGTACGGGCCGATGCTGCGCTCGGACATCGCGGACATCAAGAACGTGAGCGATACCGGGCAAGCCGGCACGATCACCGGCGCGAAGTTCCTCGAAGCGTTCACCGACGGGCTGAAGTCGTGGGCGCATTTGGATATCGCCGGCACCGCCTGGGCGGACCGGGACAAGCCGTACATTCCCAAGGGTGCGGTCGGGCTCGGGGTGCGTCTGCTGGTCGAGCTGATGGAGCAGTGGAAGCCGCGCGAATGAGCGACGAAGAGCTGCGGCGGCTGACCGCATCGCTTGAGATCCCGCGAGGCCAGGAGTGGGAAGGCGCGGTCCGCTTGCTGCTCACGCTGATGGGCGAAGATCCCAAGCGGGAAGGGCTGCGGCGCACGCCGTATCGCGTGAAGAAAGCACTGCAGTTCCTGACGTCCGGCTACAAGCAGAACCCGGCTAAGATCCTCAACCGGTGCTTCAACGTCAAGCAGGATGAGATGGTGATCGTGAAAGACATCGACTTCTTCAGCTTGTGCGAGCACCACCTGACGCCGTTTTTCGGCCGCTGCCACGTGGCGTATATGCCGGACAAGCGGATCATCGGGTTGAGCAAGATCCCGCGGCTGGTGGATACGTTCGCCCGCCGGCTGCAGGTGCAGGAGCGGCTCACCACCCAGATCGCCGAAGCGATCCAGGAGCACGTCAAGCCGCTGGGCGTGGCGGTCGTGGTGGAAGCCAGCCACCTGTGCATGATGATGCGCGGGGTGCAAAAGCAGAACTCGCGGGCGGTTACGAGCTCCATGTTGGGGGTGTTCCGGTCCAGCGAGAAGACCCGCGGCGAGTTTTTGACGCTCATCCGCCTGCCACTCGCTTCATAGGCTGCATCTGGCGCGCGCCAGGTGCTTATGCTAAAATAACGCCTTCGGATTACCCTACCGTAGAGGACGTTACAGCCCGATGGAACCGAACAGCCAAGCAGCAACACAGCTCGGATTTGCCCGCCGCGGCATTGTCACCGAGGCCATGAAGCGGGTCGGCGAACGGGAAGGGCTTGATCCGGAGCTCATTCGCTCGGAAGTCGCGCGCGGCCGGCTCATCATCCCGGCCAACATCCACCACCTGGCCACCAGCCTGGATCCGATGGGGGTGGGGATCGTCGCGACCGTCAAGATCAACGCCAACATCGGCAACTCGGCGCTGACATCGAACATCGACGAAGAACTCAAGAAGCTCCACATGGCGGTGCACTACGGCTCGGACACCGTCATGGACCTGTCGACGGGCGGCAATATCCCGGAGATCCGCAAGGCGATCATCGCCGCCAGCCCGGTGCCCCTGGGCACCGTGCCGATCTACGAGGCGGTTACCCGCGTGAAGCGGGTGGAAGATCTGACGCCAAAGATCCTCCTTGAGGTCATCGAGGAGCAGGCCCAGCAGGGCGTGGACTACATGACGATCCACGCGGGCATCCTCTACGAGTATTTGCCGCTGGTGAAGAACCGCATCACCGGCATTGTCAGCCGGGGCGGCAGCTTACTGGCGCAGTGGATGGCAGCACACCAGGCGCAGAACCCGCTCTATGAATATTTCGATGACATCAGCAACATCCTTCGCGCGCACGACGTCAGCTACAGCCTCGGCGACAGCCTGCGGCCGGGCTGCCTGGCGGACGCCTCGGACGAAGCGCAGCTGGCCGAGCTGAAAACGCTCGGCGAGCTCACGCAGCGCGCCTGGGCCAAAGACGTGCAGGTGATGATCGAAGGGCCGGGCCATGTGCCGATGGATCAGCTCGAGATGAACGTGAAGCTTCAGCAGAAGTACTGCCACGAAGCGCCGTTTTACACGCTGGGCCCGCTCGTGACCGACGTCGCGCCGGGCTACGATCACATCACCTCGGCGATCGGCGCGGCGATGGTGGGCTGGTACGGCTCGAGTTTGCTGTGTTACGTGACGCCCAAAGAGCACCTCGGGCTGCCGAACAACGAGGACGTGCGCAACGGGGTGATCGCGTACAAGATCGCGGCCCACGCGGCCGACGTCGCCCGGGGACGGCGGGGTGCCCGGCAGCGGGACGATGCGCTCTCGCACGCGCGCTTCACGTTCGACTGGGAGCAACAGTTTGCGCTGTCGCTCGACCCTGAGACGGCGCGGAAGATGCACGATGAAACCTTGCCCGACGGGTTCTACAAAGACGCGAAGTTCTGTTCGATGTGCGGACCAAAGTTCTGCTCCATGCGGATTACGCAGACGACGCAGACACTGCTGCAGGAGGCTGAGAGTCATGGAAATTGAGAAGCAGTTGGCCAAGCACCTGAAGAAACTGAACAAGGCGATCCAGAAGATCGTGGCGCAGGGCGAGGATTTCGGCGAGCTGCGCCGGATGCTGCGCGAAAAGCAGGTGGAATTGGCCATCTACGTGGTGCCCTTGATCGGCGGCAAGCCGGTCGGCGAGGAGCTGCGCTTTGAGCTCACCGACTCGGATAAATCGTTCCTGAAGCAAGCCGGCATTCGATTCTAACCTTGCAGACAAAAGGAGCCAGGATGTCGAAGCGGTTTCTCACCATCGAAGACCTCGATCTGCCGACCGGAAAAAAGACCCGGCTGTACCGCCTGTTGTACAAATATGGGCCGGGCTATGGCCGCATGATGGTGCTGCCCATCGACCAGGGGCTGGAGCACGGGCCGCGAGACTTTTTCGTGAACCCGGAAAGCATCAACCCCGAGTTCCAACTCCGCCTGGCGCTTGAGGGCGGCTTTTCGGCGATCGCCTTCCAGGTCGGGTTGGCTGAGAAGTACCTGAAGAGCTTCGCCGGCAAGGTGCCGCTCATTTTGAAGATCAACGGCAAGACCGAGGTACCGCCGGATGACGACGCATTCTCACCCTGCAGTGCCAGCGTGGATGACGCGGTGCGGCTGGGCGCTGAAGCGATCGGCTATACCTGCTATATCGGCTCACCGCGCCAGGACGACGACTTCATCCAGTTCGGCAAGGTGCGCCGCGAGGCCGAGCGGGCGGGCATCCCAGTGATCATGTGGGCGTACCCCCGCGGCAAGTACATGGACGCGAAGGGCGGCAAGGACAGCCTGTACGCCGTGGATTACGCGGCGCGCGTCGCGCAGGAACTCGGCGCGGACGTGGTGAAGGTCAACTATCCGAAGATCGATGACGAGAAGCGCGCGCAATACCCGAAGGAGTACCGGGAGCTGCGCATGACGAAGCGCGAGATGCTGGAAAAGGTGGTGACTTCGGCGGGCAAGACGCTCACGCTCATGTCGGGCGGCTCGAAGCGGACCGATGAAGAGCTCTTCGATGACGTCCAGGTAGCGCTGGAGGCCGGGGTGACCGGCTTCATCTTCGGCCGCAACATGTGGCAGCGGCGGTTCGGCGAAGCGCTGGAAGTCGCCGCGCGGATCACCAAAATGACGCAGGAAGTCAGCCGGCCGGCTTCGGCGGGCAAAGCGGCGTTGGTGTGATGGGCATGGCACAACAGCACACAGAGCTTACGGTATGGATCGGGGGTGCTGCGGGTGACGGGATCGCCTCGGCGGGCGAATCGTTCGCCAAAGCGTGCTCGCGCTCCGGCTACCACGTCTTCGCCTACAACAGCTACCAATCGGTGATCCGCGGCGGCCATGTGTGCATGCACATCCGCATCGGTACGCACAAAGTCCACACGCAGGGCGACGAGCTCGACTACCTGGTCGCGCTGAACCAGGACACGCTGCAGCGCTACGGCAAGCGCGTGATGCCCGGAGGCGCGGTGTTCTACAACACCGAGAAGTTCCAGGCTGCGCCTGCGCAGGTGGGCAAGGGCGTGCAGCTCATCGGTCTGCCCGTGATGGAGCTCGTCGGTAACCAGCAGATGCAAAACACGGCGCTGATGGGTGCGCTGATGCAGGTGCTGGGGCTGGATCCGGCGGCGATTCGTGAGCTTGTCAAGGAACGCTTCGCGAAAAAAGGCGAAGAGATCATTAAGGCCAACCTCAACGCGTTCGACAAGGGGATGGCGTTCGCTTCGGTGAAGGCGAAGGTCGGCGAGATTCGCATCGGCAAAGGGGACGGCAAGCGCCGTCCGCTGGCCGGCGGCAACCCGATGGTCGGATTTGGCGCGGTCGCGGCGGGCTGCCGGTTCTACTCCGCGTATCCGATGACCCCGGCTTCCTCCTTATTGCACTGGCTGGTCAAGTACGCCGCCAAGGCGGGCGTCCTCGTCAAGCAGTGCGAGGACGAGATCGCCGCCGTCAACATGGCGATCGGCGCAGGGCATGTGGGTGTCAGGGCCGCCACCGGAACCGCCGGTGGCGGTTTTGCGTTGATGACCGAGGCGGTCGGCGAGGCCGGCATGACGGAAACGCCGGTCGTCATCGTCGAGGTCCAGCGCGGCGGCCCCTCGACCGGGCTCCCCACCAAGACCGAGCAGGCGGACCTGTTCCAGCTGCTGGGCGCCTCGCAAGGCGAGTTCCCCCGCGTGATCTTCGCTCCCCGCACCGTGGCCGAATGTTACGATGTGGCCATCCAAGCCTTCAATCTTTCCGAAAAGTACCAGTGCCCTGTGCTGATTACGAGCGATTTGTACCTGGCCGAGCGGCTGGAAACGTTCGACGGGGTCAACATCACGAATGTGCCGATCGAGCGGGGCCCGATGGTAAGCAGCTCGAACGGCAACGGGTACCGGCGCTTCCTTGACACGCCCACGGGCGTGTCGCCCAGGGCGCTGCCTGGCACGCCAGGGACGATCTACACCTCGGCGACCGATGAGCACGACGAGGACGGCATCGTCATCAGCGACGTGTTCACCAACCCGGCGATCCGCGTGAAAATGATGAGCAAGCGTATGCGGAAGATGGAGCACATCCTCAAGGAGCTGCCGGCTCCGACGATTGACGGTCCCCAAGACGCCGACCTCACGCTGGTGAGCTGGGGCTCTACGTACCAGGTCATGCTGGAGGCGATGGAGGTGCTCAAACAGGAAGACCTCAAGGTCAACGTCCTGTGCCTGCGCAACATCTGGCCGTTCCAGGGCGAGCAGGTCGCAGCACTCTTGAACAAGTGCAAGATGACCATGTCGGTCGAAGCCAACTACACCGGACAGATCGTGAAGCTCATCCGCATGGAAACCGGCATTTCGATCCAGCACCACTTGCGCAAGTTCGACGGCGAGCCGTTTGAGCCCAAGCAGGTGGCCGACCAGGCGCGGACGATCCTGAAGACGAAACCGAAAACGTCGGTATTCGCCTCGGTCGTCAGCGATGAAGGCATTCCGGCGGACTTCTCGCCGATCGAGAACCCGGCGGTTGGCGCCGAGGCCCAGCGACAACATTAAGCTCAGACAGACAAAGGAGCGAGAGCACGCATGGCGCAAGTGAAGGAATATATCGGAAAGGTAAAGCCGGACTGGTGCGCGGGCTGCGGCGACTTCGGCGTCCTCAACGCGCTGCAGCGGGCGATCGCGGAGCTCGACATCGCGCCGCATAACGTGCAGGTGGTCTCCGGCATCGGCTGCTCCTCGAACCTGCCGGGGTTCATCAACGCCTATGGGTTCCACGGGCTGCACGGCCGCTCGCTGCCGGTGGCCAGCGGAGCTAAGCTGGGCAACCATGACCTGACGGTGATCGCGACCGGCGGCGACGGCGACGGCTACGGGATCGGGGTGGGTCACTTCGTGCACACCTGCCGGCGCAACATCGATATGACGTATATCGTCATGGACAACCAGATCTACGGGTTGACCACGGGCCAAGCCTCGCCGACGACGGAGAAAGACGTGCGGACGAAGTCCACACCGGAAGGGACGATTGAGTTGGCACTCAGCCCGATCGCGCTGGCGCTGACCTGTGGGGCGACCTATGTGGCGCGCGGCTTCTCCGGTGAAAACCTGCACCTGGCCCAGATGATGAAGGGTGCGATTGAGCACAAGGGGTTTGCGGTGGTCGATGTGTTCTCCCCCTGCGTGACTTACAACAAGCACAATACCTACCCGTGGTTCCGCGAGCGGGTCTACAAGCTGGAAGACGAGAAGCACGACACGAACGACTTCCGGCTTGCGATGGAAAAATCGTTCGAGTGGGGCGCGCGCATTCCCATCGGGCTCTTTTACAAAGTGGACCGGCCGACGTACGAGGACCAGGAGCCAGCGCTGCGCAGCGGCAAGGCACTCTCCAAGCAGCCGCTGCAGCGTAACGACCTGGCGTCGTTCATGGAGGACTTCCTTTAGTTCATGGCGACGTTGACGAAGGTGGCCCAAACCTCCGATATTCCGCCTGGCACCGGCAAGGTAGTGGAAGTTGGGGGAAAGGCGATTGCCGTGTTCAATTGCGACGGCACGTTTTACGCCACCGACAATGCCTGCAAGCACCGTGGCGGGCCCCTCGGTGAGGGCAGCCTCGCCGGCACCAGCGTAACGTGCCCATGGCACGGATGGGAGTACGACGTGACCTCCGGCGCCTGTTCGATGGACTCATCGATCAAAGTTCAGACGTTTGACGTGAAAGTTGAAGGAAACGATATTCTCGTTGCCGTCTAACGTGGTTGAGCCTGTTGTGGGCCGGTGAGGCCGGTTGAGCCAGTGGATGTCGGTCACCGGCCCTGTTTCCATTTATGGTAGCATAGCAAATGATGCATAAGAAGTGCGTGGCCTTGATCTCCGGCGGGCTGGATAGCGCGCTGGCCGCCAAGCTGATGCTCGAGCAGGGCATCGAGGTGTACGGCTTGTATCTGTCGATGAGTTGGGGCTGCTGCGAGAAGGACAAGGCGCAGGCGTGCGCGCGGCAGCTGGGCATCCCCTTGATGGTGCTGGGCGTGGGCGATGCGTATCTTGACGTGATCCGCTCGCCGAAGTACGGCTACGGCAGCGGGATGAACCCGTGCGTGGACTGCCGCATCTACATGTTCCGCATCGCCAAGCGCTACATGGAAGAGATCGGGGCCGGCTTCATCGTGACCGGCGAAGTGCTCGGCCAGCGGCCGATGTCGCAGCGGCGCCAGCCGCTTGAGACGATCGAGGCGGACAGCGGCCTGGAAGGGCTGCTGCTGCGGCCGCTCTCGGCCCAGCTGCTTGAGCCGACGCTGCCTGAGCTGCTGGGCGTGGTGGACCGGGAGCGGCTCCTGCAGATCTCCGGACGCTCGCGGCAGGAGCAAATGGCGCTGGCGGCTGAGGGGGGCATCACCGAGCACTCCACGCCGGCCGGCGGCTGCTTGCTGACGGAGGAGCAGTTCGCCAAGAAGACCCGCGACTTGTTCGATCATGACACGCGGCCGACGACGAAAGACATGGAGCTGCTGACGATCGGCCGGCACTTCCGCATCGGGCCGCATACGAAGATCATCATCGGACGCAACGAGCTGGAAAACTTGATGCTGGAAGGGCACTCGCAAGAGGGCTATGTGTGCGTCCGCCCGAAGTTCGCCGGGCCGGCCGCCATGGTGGCCGGGACCTGGTCCACGGAAGGCCGCGACATGGCGGTGTCTCTGATCCTGCAACATACGAAAGCCGAGAAGCGGCCGGACGGCGAGGGACTGGAGTTTTGGGTGAACGGCACGACCTGGAGGATGGAGCCTGCGGGCTCAGAGATCACGCATGAGCAACTCGATGTCGTCAAACTCTAACGCGAATCGCGATTTATCGGCCGTCGACTACGTCTTCCGCGTCGGCGGCGAGGGCGGCGAGGGCGTCATCAGCACCGGGGAGATGCTAACGGTGGCGCTGGCGCGCGCCGGGTTTGAAATCTACACGTTCCGCACGTACCCAGCGGAAATCAAGGGCGGCCACGCCAACTATCAGGTGCGCGCCTCGGGCAAGCTGCTGCTCTCGTATGGCGCGGCGGTCGACGTGCTGCTGGCCTTCAACGAGGAAGCCTACCAGAAGCATATCAAGGACGTCCGTCCGGGCGGGGTAGTGATTTACGATTCGGACAGTTTCACCCCGCCGGTGAACAACGCGCTGATCTACTATGCGGTCCCGATGACGTCGCTGGCTACCGAAAAGATCGGGGTGAAGCTGACGAAAAACATCATCGCGCTGGGTATTTGCGCGCAGCTGTTCGATCTGCCCTTCGAGACGTTTCAAGACTTGCTGAAGGAGAAATTCACCCGCAAGGGAGAGACCGTCGTTCAAAAGAACCTCCAGGCGCTGCAAGTCGGCGCGGACTACATCAAGCAGCAGCCCAAGCGCGACCCCATCCGGATGGGCCGCGGCCCCCGACAGGCGAAAGAGCTGGTGCTGTCAGGCAACGAGTCGCTGGCGCTGGGCGCCATCGCGGCGGGCTGTCGCATCTACGCCGGCTACCCGATTACGCCTGCGACCGACATCATGGAGTTCCTGGCGCGCGAGCTGCCCAAGTTGGGCGGCTACGTTGTGCAGACCGAGGATGAGATCTCCGCGATGGGCGTGGTGCTGGGGGCGTCGTTCGCCGGCAAGAAGGCGATGACCGGCACGTCCGGCCCCGGCTTTTCGCTGATGACGGAGATGATGGGGCTGGCGGTGGTCGCGGAGCTGCCGGCGGTCGTGGTCAACGTGCAGCGCGTGGGTCCGTCCACCGGGATGCCCACGAAGACCGAGCAGGGCGACTTGTACCTGGCGATGTACGGCGGCCACGGCAACTGCCCCCGGATCGTGATGGCGCTGACCAGCGTCGAGGATTGTTTCTACGGCATCATGCGCGCGTTCAACATCGCGGAGCAGTTCCAGATGCCGGTCGTGGTGCTCTCCGACGCGTCGCTGGGCCATCGCAAGGCCACCGTACCGGTGCCGGATCCGTCGAAGGTGACGGTGATCGAGCGGCGCAAGCCATCGGCCGATCAGATGGCGAACTACAAGCGCTACCAGTTCACGCCGGACCACGTCTCGCCGATGTCGATCCCCGGCATGGAGGGCGGCGGCTACGTTGCGGAAGGCCTGGAGCATAACGAGAGCGGCTACCCGGCGGCCTCCAACCATGAGAACCACTTGCGGCTGACGCAGAAGCGCTACGGGAAGTTCGTGGCGGTCGAAGCGATCTCGAACGACCTGGTGCGGCTCTACGGCGACCCGCACCCGGAGATCGGCGTGATCGGCTGGGGGGCGACCGAAGGCGTGATCCGCGAGGCGGTGGAGCTGGCCCAAGCGAAAGGCTACTCCGTGGGCGCGCTGCACCCGAAGATCCTGTACCCGCTGCCGCTGGCAAAACTGTCGGAATTCATCAAGGGCACCAAAGCAGTGATCATCCCGGAGGTCAACTACACCGGGCAGTTCGCCACGTCGCTGCGCAAGCGCTTCGCCATCGACTTCGTCCAATTGAACAAGTGCATCGGGCTGCCGTTCACTCCCAAGGAGATTCTCGACAAGATTGAGGAGGTTGCGACCAATGTCCACGCAAATCGCCGAGCAGCCGTGGTCCCCGTCCACCTATAAGACCGACGAGCACCCGATCTGGTGCCCGGGGTGCGGCGACTTCGGCGTGCTCGATTCGCTCTATAAGTCGCTCGCCGGGCTGAAGGTCCCCCCCAAGGATCTGGTCGTCGTCTCGGGGATCGGCTGTTCCGGACGCACGCCAGGTTTCATCAAGTCGTATGGCTTCCACAGCCTGCACGGCCGGGTGCTGCCCGTCGCGCTCGGGGTAAAACTGGCGAACCCGTCGCTGCACGTCTTCGGGGTCGGCGGCGACGGTGACGGTTTCGCGATCGGGGGCGGCCACATCCCGCATGCGGCGCGCCGCAATCCGGACATGGTGTACATCGTCATGGATAATTCGACGTACGGCCTGACCAAGGGCCAGTACTCGCCGACGTCGCAGGTGGGCCACCAGGCCGGCTCCACGCCCTACGGCAACATCGAGCAGCCGCTCAACCCGCTCGCCATGCTGATCGCCTATGGCGCGACGTTCGTCGGGCAAGGGTACTCGGGCAAGCCCAAGGAGCTGACCGACCTCATCACGAAAGCGGCGGAGCACAAGGGGTTCGCGTTTCTGAACGTCATCAGCCCCTGCATCACGTTCCACAATACCTATAAGGTCATTCCGCCGCGCCTGAAAGAGATGCCAGCGGACCATGACGCGACGAACCGGGCCAAGGCGTTTGAGCTTGCCCTGCAGACCGAGCACCTGCTGCTGGGCGTGTTCTACCAGGTTCAGCAGCCGACCTTCGAAGAGGGTGTGGCCAGCGTGATCAAGAAGGCCCAAGCGGCCAGTCCGCCACGGCTCGAAGCGATCTTCGCTGAGTTCTCCTAAGTTGCGCTGATGCCGACCCGCCTGGAGCGCGATTCGCTCGGCACCAAACGGGTGCCGACGTCCGCCTACTACGGCATTCAAACCTTCCGCGCCGTCGAAAACTTCCCCATCAGCGGGCTGCGCATGCCCGTGGAGCTGATCCGCGCCTACGCCCTCATCAAGAAAGCCGCTGCCTCGGCTAATGCGACGCTGGGTGAGCTGCCGCGCCGCCCTGCGAGCGCCATCATGCGGGCCGCGGATGAGGTGCTGCGCGGGCGCTTCGACGACCAGTTCGTCGTGGACGTGTATCAGGCCGGGGCAGGGACCTCCTTCAATATGAACGCGAACGAGGTGATCGCCAACCGGGCGAACGAGCTGCTTGGGGCGCGCCGCGGGTCGTACAAGCACGTCCGTCCCAACGACCATGTGAATATGGCGCAGTCGACCAACGACACCTTCCCAACGGCGATCCGGCTGGCGTCTCTGATGGCGCTGCCAGGCCTTTTTGAGGCGATGCGCCAACTGGAAACATCGCTGAGACGCAAAGCCCGCGCGTTCGACGGGATCGTGAAGTCCGGCCGCACGCACCTGCAGGATGCGGTGCCGGTGCGGCTGGGCCGCGAATTCGGCGCGTATGCGCTGGCGGTGCGCAAGGCACGGGAGCACCTGGAAACGACCAGCCGACTGCTGCGGGAGTTGAACCTTGGCGGCACCGCCGTTGGAACCGGGATGAACGCGCCGCCGCGCTACCGGCGCCTGGCGATCCGCTCGCTCTCGGCGTGGATGCGTCTGCCGCTGCGGCCGGCCCAGGACATGATGGAGCGCACGCAAAGCCTCGGGGATTTCGCGCGCGTCTCGGGCGCGCTGCGGGTGTACGCGCTGGAGATGATCCGCATCGCCAACGACCTGCGGTTGCTGAGCTCTGGCCCTAACACCGGGCTCGGCGAAATTGACCTGCCGGCGGTCCAGCCGGGCTCTTCGATCATGCCGGGGAAGGTGAACCCGGCGATGCCGGAAATGACCGACATGGTCGGCTTCCAAGTGCTGGGGCATGACGCGACGATCGCCTATGCGGTGCAGGCCGGGCAGCTGGAGCTCAACGTGATGATGCCGGTCGTGGCCTACAACCTGCTCCAGTCCATCCGGCTATTGACGACGACCAGCCGGGTGCTGGCGTCTAAATGCATCGACGGCATCACCGCGCATCGGGCGCATTGCGAAGCCTCGGCATACCGGAGCCTGTCCAATATCACCGCGCTGGCTCCGAAGATCGGATACCTGAAGGCCGCTGCGCTGGCCAAAGAGGCGCTGAAGACCCGGCACTCGATCCTCGATCTGGTGGTGGCCGCCGGCCATCTGAGCCGCGCGCAAGCCAAGCGCGTGCTGGATCCCCACCGGCTGAGCCGCACCATCGGGTAATCGGTCGCGGCGGTTGCCGCCCGACGGCATCCGTGCTACAATTTGGCTTTCGCCAAGACCGAAAAATCCCAAGCGCCCGTAGCTCAATCGGATAGAGCGCTTGGCTTCGAACCAAGAGGTAGCAGGTTCGAATCCTGCCGGGCGCATTTTTTTCAACTTGCACGGGCCGTTAGCTCAATCGGTAGAGCAGGGGACTCTTAATCCCAAGGTTGAAGGTTCGATTCCTTCACGGCCCAGGTTTTTGCTGCGGCGCCTTGGGCGGATGGCGGAACTGGCAAACGCGACGGCCTTAGGAGCCGTTGGGGCAACCCTTGGAGGTTCGAATCCTCTTCCGCCCATTATTCGACCCCATTGTTCCACCAAACAATGACTTTACGCGGGTGTAGCTCAGTGGTAGAGCGTCACGTTGCCAACGTGAAAGTCGTGGGTTCAAATCCCATCACCCGCTCCATTTTTTTGTCGTGACACATCTCTGGGCGTGCCGCCCACCAACCGGATGAGAGGCGAAGTATGACGATTATGGGATTTCTCGACGACCGCGCGATTGCCACGGACCTCAAAGCGCAGCACCAAAAGGAGGACATCCTCAAAGAGCTGGTCCAGCTGCTCGTCCAGGCCGACGCCATCAAGGAGCGCGACGTCAACAAGCTGCTGCAGATCTTGCTCAAGCGGGAATCCCTCGGCTCCACCGGTATTGGGCAAGGTGTCGCGATCCCGCACGGCAAGTCGGATTGCGTCACGAAGCTCGTGGCGGCGTTCGGCATCTCGCGCGCCGGCGTGAACTTCGATTCGCTGGACGGCGAGCCGGTCCACCTCTTTTTTCTGCTCGTGGCCCCCGAAGACTCCGCAGGACCCCACCTCAAAGCCTTGGCACGCATTTCCCGCCTCCTCAAAGACAAGCATTTCCGCGACAGCCTGCTGGCCGCCCGGGACGAAAAGCTTGTGGCGAAGATCATCCGCGACGAGGATGAGCGCCGCCACTAAGCCGCCAGGGCCTTCGCAGCGCTCATGAATCCCATGCGGTTCCTGAAGTGGTTCTATCCCGGCATGCGCGTCAAGCGCTGGCTGTTCCTCGCCATCGGGGGCGTCTTCGTGTTCGGCATCGGCGCCGCCCTGCTGACGGTGGAAGGCGACGTGCTGCTGCGGCTGGTCAGCCTGGTGCTGCTCCTGGGCGGCCTGGTATCGATGATCTTCGGCGCCGGGCTGATGCTGCGCTCGCTGCTCGAAGTCGTGCTGCCCGAAGGCCAGGGCCAGGATCTGGTCGAGCGGGTGTTCCAGCGGCGGCACTTGGAGCGCGGCCCGAAACTCGTCGTGATCGGGGGCGGGACCGGGTTGTCGACGCTGCTGCACGGCCTTAAGCAGTACACGACGAACATCACGGCGATCGTGACGGTGGCCGATGACGGCGGCAGTTCCGGCCGGCTGCGCGAGCAGTTCGACATGCTGCCGCCGGGCGATATCCGCAACTGCCTCGTGGCGCTGGCGGACACCGAGCCCTTGATGCAGCGGCTCTTCCAATACCGGTTCGCCGAGGACTCGGCGCTGCAGGGGCACAATTTCGGCAACCTCTTCATCACCGCCATGACGAAGATCACCGGGGACTTCGAGCGGGCGGTCCAGGCCTCGAGCAAGGTGCTCGCGATCCGCGGGCGCGTGGTGCCGTCTACGAACACGAAAGTCCGCCTGGCGGCCGAGCATGAGGATGGCAGCGTGACCCAGGGGGAAACGAACATCTCCCGTGCGAGCACCCCGATCCGCCGCATTTACCTGGAGCCGACCGGCTGCCAGCCGACCACGGGCGCGATCGAAGCGATCCAAGAGGCCAACGCGATCGTCTTCGGCCCGGGGTCGCTCTACACGAGCATCATCCCCAATTTGCTCGTTGACCGGATGGTGGATGCGATCGTCCAATCGAAGGCGCTCAAGGTGTACGTGTGCAACGTCATGACCCAGTCGCGCGAGACGAGCGGCTACAAGGCGAGCGACCACCTGCAGGCGCTGGTGCGGCACACGAACCCGGGGATCGTGCAGGTCTGCGTCGTGAATACGGAACCGGTGCCGTCGCACCTGCTGGAGCGCTACCGCCAGGAAGAGGCCTTTCCCGTCGAACCGGATGTGGAACGCATCCGCGCGCTGGGCTATCAAGTGGTGGCCGAGAACGTCATGAACACGGAGAACTACGTGCGGCACGACGCGGATCGCGTGGCGAAACTGATCGTCCAAATGTTGATGGGCCAGCGGGGCCGGCTGACGGCGGGTCCCTCGGAAAGCGGTCAACGATGACTGCGCCCGTGACGCTGCTGATGGCGATCCATTGCCATCAGCCGGTTGGCAACTTCGATTTTGTGTTTGAAGAGGCTTACGAGAAATCCTACGATCCATTTCTCCAGCGCCTGGAGCGGCACCCCGGTGTGCACCTGGCGCTGCACTACAGCGGCTCGCTGTTGGACTGGCTTGCGGTCCACCGTCCAGGGTTCCTCAAGCGCATTCGCTTGCTTGTCAGCCGGGGGCAAATCGAGCTGCTCGCCTCCGGATACTACGAGCCGATCTTGCCGCTCCTGCCGGAAGCGGACCGGCAAGGCCAGCTGGCACTCATGCAGCACGCGCTGCGCACCCGCTTCGGGGAGCAGGCGACCGGCTTGTGGTTGACGGAGCGCGTCTGGGAGCCGGACCTGCCCGGGACCTTCGCGCGGGCCGGCTTGCGGTACACCATGCTGGATACGAACCAGTTCCAATCCGCCAGGCCCTGGCTGCCGCCGCACGCGCCGCAGGCCCAGGACGACGCCTTCTGGGACCTGCTGGGGTGTTACGCGACGCACGATGCCGGAGGCTCGATCGTGCTGTTTCCGGCGTCGAAGCGGCTGCGCTACTGGATGCCGTTCCAGCCGGTTCAGCAGACGATCGAGTGGCTGCGCCGGCTTCAGCGCCAGGAGCCGGTGGCGGTGACGTTCGCGGATGACGGGGAAAAGTTCGGGATGTGGCCCAAGACGTTCCACTGGGTCTATGAAGAAGGATGGCTCGACCAGTTGTTTGCGGCGCTGGAGCGGGAGTCGGATTGGCTGCGCACCAGCACGTTCCGCGACTATCTCGCGCAGGTGGGGACCAACGGGACAGTCTCTCTGCCGTGCGGCAGCTACGAAGAGATGCTGGAGTGGTCCGGCGGCTACTTCAGGAATTTCTTCGCGAAATACCCGGAAGCCAACGCGATGCAGCAAAAAATGCTGCGGGTCAGCCGGCAGTTGCAAGAAGTTTCTAGTTTCAAGTTTCTGGTTTCTAGTTCAAAGGGTCGGAAAACCAACCAGAAATCAGAAACTAGAAACCAGAAACTATTGGAGCGAGCCAGGCTGGAGTTATATGCCGGGCAGTGCAACTGCGCGTACTGGCATGGGGTGTTCGGCGGGCTGTACTTGTCCCACCTGCGCCGTGCGGTGTACCAGCACCTGATTGAAGCCGAGCATGTGCTGCAGCAACAGCAGCGGAGCCTGGTGACCGCCGACATCCTGGATGCGGACGGCGACGGCCGCCTGGAACTTCGGGTGGCGAACTCGTCGATGAGCCTGGTGATCGATCCGGACGAAGGCGGAGCGCTGACCGAATGGAACGTGTTCGGCCCGCGCATCAACCTGTTGGACACCCTGACGCGGCGGGCCGAGCCGTATCACGACAAGCTGCGGGCGAAGGAGCTGCGCGCGGCCGCGGCAGGACCGGGGGCGCCGGCGAGCATCCACGACGTCTTGGGCGTGAAGGAAGAGAATTTGGCCTCGCGGCTGATCTACGACGACCACCGGCGCAGCGCATGGCTGGACTACGGGCTGCAACGCCTGCCGACGCTGGCCGAGGCGGTCCGATCGACGTGGGGCGAGCAACGGCTCTGGTCGCCGGGAGCGTACGAGCTCGATGCGCCTGCCCGGATCGTCCGCGGGTCCAAGCCGGTCAGCGTGGTCTTGCGCCGACAGCTGCCTGAGGGGTGCATCCGCAAGGTGCTGTCGCTCGCTCCCGGTGCGGCGGCCATCGAATGCCGGTATGAGCTGGAGGGTGCGCGCGCGCCGGTGATCGCCATGGAGTTTAACTTCGGCCTTCGCGATGAGCGGTACCTGCATGCGCCCGGCCAGGCGCAGCACGTGACGGAGTGGACGATCGAAGAGCCGGCATCCCACGTGAGGCTTCGCTTATCGCTTGATCGGCCGGCCACCATCCTGCATTTTCCCATTGAGACGGTGTCGGAATCCGAGGAAGGGCTTGAGCGGACGTTTCAGGGTGTGGCGGTGCTGTGCCTGTGGACGTTGGACCGGGACGAGATCGGGCCGGACGGGCTGTGGCGCAACCGGCTGACCTGGTCGCTGCAGCCGCCCGCCGCGAAGCGCCGCGGAGCACCGCATGGCCGTCGTTAAGCGCACCGTCAGCATCTTTCACCGCCAGGGTCTGCACGCCAGGCCGGCGGCCCTCTTTGTCCAGCTCGCCAAGCAGTTCAACTGCCACATCACCGTCAAGAAAGGCCGCAAGATCGTCGACGGCAAATCCATCATGGGGCTGCTGACGC
>PCVX01000001.1 GCA_002796105.1 Candidatus Omnitrophica bacterium CG11_big_fil_rev_8_21_14_0_20_63_9
CGGCTACCGCGGGCGCATCGGCGTCTTTGAGCTCCTCGTCATGACGGACGCGCTGCGGCCGCTCATTCTGCGCCGCGCCAGCATCGGAGAAATCCGCGCGCAGGCGCGCGCCGAAGGCCTGCGCACCTTGCGCGAGGATGGGGTTGCCAAGGTGCTGGCGGGCGTGACCACGGCGGAAGAGATGCTGCGGGAGACCCAAGACTATGAGTAGAGCGCGTGTCTGGGGCAGGGGGCGGGAGCCAGGGGGCAGGGGAAATGCTACCCTGTCTCGTGCCCCGCGCCCCGCGCCCCGCGCCCCCGAGAGAGGCTTTTCACTAGTGGAGTTACTCGTCGTCATCGCCATCATCGGCATCCTCACAGGATTGGGGTTTGCCGGCGTGCAGTCGGCGCGCCGCCGGGGCGCGGTGACGAAGGCCAAAACCACCATCGCCGGGCTTGAAACCGCCATCGCCAACTACGAAGCGGACATGGGCGACTATCCGTCCACCGGCAACGGGGCGCTGATGGCCGCGCTGCAGGAAGGGGGGGGCGAGGCGGATTGGGCCGGCCCGTATTTTGAGCCTAAGCAAGATGAGCTGAAAGAGGGCCAGCTCGTCGATCCCTGGGGCCAACCCTATGAGTACGTCTCGGTGAATGAGGGCGCGCCTGAGCACCGCACCCGCTCCTTCGATCTGTGGTCCTACGGCCCCAACGGTGCGGATGATGACGGAACCGGCGACGATATCTATAACTGGTAGGGCGCGGGCGGTTACGCTCACCGAGCTGCTCGTCGTCCTGGCGATCATGGGCATCCTGATCGGGGTCGGGGCTCCGGCGCTGCGGGGATACGCTGCCTCCTGGCGTTTAAAGGCGACGACACGCGAGCTCGTGGGGCTGCTGTCGCTGGCGCGCAGCAGTGCCATCAGCGCGCAGGAAGCGCACGCCGTCGAGGTGGACCCGGCCGGCGCGCAAGTGCGCATCGTCAACGTCGCGTCCGGCGACGCGCTCGATCAGCGGCTGCGGATTCCCGCGGGCGTCACGATCGAGGCCCGCATCGGCCAAGAGCCGGCGCCTGAGCCCAAGGTCGTGTTTCGCCCAAGCGGCGGGGTGGATGGCCGCACGACCGCGTTCATCCTCAGCAGTCGCGGCCGCGAGCAGACGGTGACCGTGATGGGCACGACCGGAGCGATCTCCCTTGAGTGATCTCACTTGACGAGGATAGGCGGGTATGCTAGGCTCACTTCGCATGAATAAGCACGCTTGTCGCCTTGCCGTGCTTGGCGGGTTGGCCTTCCTGATTCTCATTCCAGCTTCTCATCGCAGTCACGCTGCAGGTCTTCGTGAGGAGGCGGTTACGTATCGCGTGCAAGGGTACGAGCTGCAGCAGCGCGGAGACAAGGCCGCTGCCCTCTCGCTCTACCAGAAAGCGTCAGCGCTGGACCCGTCGTATCCCGCCCCCCATAATGACATGGGGGTGCTGTACGAAGAGCAGGGGCGGCTGGACGAGGCCGAGCATGCGTATCGCAACGCCCTAGCGATCAACCCCAATTACCTTGAAGCGCACGCCAACTTGGCGATGCTGTACGAGCGCAAGGGCGATAAAGAGAAAGCGATCTATCATTGGTTGAAGCGCTACCAGTTGGGCGATCCGTACGACCCGTGGACCGCCCGCGCTGAAGAGCGGCTCGTCGCGCTTGGCATGTTGAAAACCTATCCTGGGCTGAAGGGCTCCCTCTTTACGCGCCGCCGCGTCGTGGCGCAGGAGCTCGAGTCCCACGCCCGATCCCTCGAGGAGTTTCACGCACTGACAGAAGAGCACGCCGACTGGCCGTAAGCTTCGCCCGGCTGTCGACGGCTCGCCCGCAGTTTGCCCGCTGTACGTGACGTCATTCCCATACCGATAACAATCAATGGAACTTCCCAGAGCGTTCCTGATCGACGGGACCGCCTTCTGCTATCGAGCCTACTATGCCATCCGCAGCCTCAGCACGAGCGACGGCCGCCCGACGAATGCGGTCTACGGGTTTGCGGTCATGCTGCAAGCGCTCCAGCAGAAGGAGCGCCCGGACTACCTGGCGGTGGCGTTTGACGTGGGCAAGCCAACCTTTCGCCACAAGAAGTTCGAGGACTATAAAGTGCAGCGCAAACCGATGCCGGATCCGCTGATCGCTCAGATTCCTGTGGTCAAACAGCTGTTGCAGGCCAGCCGCGTGCCGGTATTCGAGCGGGAAGGCTTCGAAGCCGAGGACGTGCTGGCGTCTCTGGCGAAACGGCTCGTCGCGCAGGGCATTGAGGTGTTCCTCGTGACCGGCGACAAGGACGCGCTGCAGCTCGTGAATTCCCACATCCAAGTCTACAACCCGCACAAGGACAACGTGGTGCTGGATGCCGAGGCGGTGCGGGCGCGCTATGGAGTCGGCCCGGATCAAATGGTCGATCTCATGGCGCTCATGGGCGATGAGATCGACAACATTCCCGGCGTCCCGGGTATCGGAGAAAAAACGGCGACGCATCTGATCCAACAATTCGGCACCCTCGAGGGGCTCTACAGTCATTTAGAGGACGTGACCCCACCCGCCCGGCGCGCGAACCTCCAGGCCGCCCGCGAGCAGGTGGCGCTGGCCCGTGAGCTGGCCCGCATCGATGCGGACGTCGCCGTGGACATGCAGCCGGACGATCTGAAAGTGCGCGAGCCGGATTGGCGCGCGCTGCGTTCGCTGTTTCGCGAGCTGGAGTTCAAGCGCTTGTTGCAAAACATCGAAAGCCACACAGCGGCCGAGGACTCATCGCGCGCCGCGGTCAGCGCGCACGTCGTGCGAGATGCCCACGGACTTGGCGCGCTGTGCGAGCAGCTCACAGCACACAAGGCGCCGGTGGCGGTCGCCTGTTGGCCCTTTGGCGAGGGCGAGGCGGCTGTGTTGATGGCGCTGGCTCTGGAGCCATCCGCCGCGTGGGTGGTGCGCCTGGATGAGGCATGCATCTCTTCTCAGGACGGCCAACGGCTGCAACGCTGGTGTGAAGACCCGCACGCCGCGAAAGTCGGCCATGATCTGAAAACCGCCATGCGATGGCTGCGGCCGCTGGGGATCGCGCTGCAGGGCATCGTGGGAGATTCCATGCTGGCCGCGTACCTGCTCAACCCGGCGCGCACCGGTCAGCCACTAAGCGATTTGGCGGATGAGCGGCTCGGCCACCCATTGCCGCCGCTGCCCTCACCGGGCGCAGCGGAGGGCTCGCTGGTCGATGAAGCCCAACCGTTTGCGCAGGCCGTGTGCGCGGCGCTGCAGCTTGAAGCCGCACTGCGCCGCGCGCTTGAAGAGACAGGCCAGACCCCGCTCTACACGCAACTTGAAATCCCGCTGCTCTCGGTGTTGGAGCGCATGGAAGCCCACGGCGTGGCCTTGGATCGGCCGTACCTTGCCGGGTTGCAGGCCACCATGCAGACCCAGCTGGCCCAGCTGACCGCGGAGATCTTTCAGCTCGCCGGCGGCGAATTCAACGTCAACTCGCCCAAGCAGCTTGCCCAGGTCCTCTTTGAGCGCTTGCAGCTGCCCATCATCAAGCGGACGAAGACCGGCGCGTCCACCGACAGCGACGTCCTGCAGCAGCTCGCCGGACGGCATCCGCTGCCGCAGAAATTGATCCAGTATCGCGAGCTGGCGAAATTAGTGTCGACGTACGTCGAGGCGCTGCCGAAACTGGCCGATCCCCGCACCGGCCGCATCCATACCACGCTCAATCAGGCCGCGACCGCAACCGGGCGGCTCTCCTCCAGCGAGCCGAACCTGCAAAACATTCCCATCAAGACGGAGCTGGGCCGCTCCATCCGCAAAGCGTTCGTGCCCGGCATCCCGAACGCCGTGCTGGTGGCGGCCGATTACTCGCAAATCGAGCTGCGCATTTTGGCGCATCTGTCCCATGATGAGCAGCTGACACAGGCGTTCCGCGAGGGCCGCGACATCCACCGCTTTACCGCATCGATGATCTACGGCACGCCGGAAGGCGACGTGCAGCCCGAGCAGCGCAACGCAATGAAGGCGGTCAACTTCGGCATCCTCTATGGGATGACGTCGCACGGGCTTTCCAAGGAGCTGGGCATGTCCTTCGAGGAGGCGCAGGCGTTCATCGACGCGTACTTCCAGCGCTATCCCCGCGTCCGTTCCTACTTGGATCAACAGATCAAGCAGGCCCGCCGCGACGGGTTCGTGCAGACGCTGCTGGGAAGGCGCCGCTACATTCCCGAGGTCAACAGCCCGGACGGCATGATCCGGCAGTTCGGCGAGCGCATGGCGATCAATGCGCCGATCCAGGGCACGGCCGCGGATCTGATCAAGCGTGCGATGGTGCAGCTCGACGGCGCGCTGCAGCGCGAGGGCATGAAGAGCCGCATGGTGCTCCAAGTGCACGATGAGCTCATCTTCGAAGTCCCCAAGGCTGAACTGGCCGCGCTGGCCGCGCTCGTGCGCCGCACGATGGAAGGGGCGATCGCGTTGGACGTCCCGCTGACGGTGACGGTGAAGGCCGGGCCGAATTGGCTTGAGATGGCCCCGGTGGGCTGATCGACGCCGGATGGTGGTGATCGGCGTGACGGGCGGCATCGGCACCGGCAAGAGCACGGTGGCCGGCATGTTCAAGCAGCTCGGGGCCGTGGTGCTCGACGCGGATGTGATCGCGCGCCAGGTCATGGAGCCGAAACGGCTGGCCTGGCGGCAGATCGTCAAGGCGTTCGGCGAGGAGATCTTGAACCAGGATGAGACGATCGATCGCCAGCGGTTGGCGGAGGTCGTGTTTCACGATCCGCAGCGGCGCGCCCAGCTTGAGCGCATCATCCATCCGCAGGTGCTGCGGACGATGCGCGAGCAGGTGCAGCGGCTGCGCAAGTCCCGCCGCGTGAAAACGGTGGTGCTCGATGTCCCGCTGCTCCTGGAAGCGGGCGCGCAGCGCGGAGTGGATGCGGTCGTCGTGGTGACGGCCACGCCCGAGGTGCAACGGCAGCGCCTGAAGCGCAAGTTTGGTTGGACGGATGAAGACATTGACGCACGGGTCCACGCCCAGTGGGCGTTATCGGCCAAAGTGGCATTGGCCGATCACGTGGTCGATAATGCAGACGGGGTGGAGCACACCCGAACACAGGTGAAACAGCTATGGAACAAACTGGGACTCAGCAGCAGAAGCTCGACATCGCGGCGCTGAAAGATTTGAAGATCTCCGAGCTCACGAGGGTGGCCAAGGAGCTCGGGGTCAACGGTATCTCCGGGGTCAAGAAGCAGGACCTGATCTTCAGGATCCTCTCGGCCCAGACGGAGCGGGAGGGCCTGATCTTTTCCTCCGGCGTATTGGAAATCCTGCCGGACGGCTTTGGGTTCCTCCGGTCACCCAACTATAACTACCTGCCGTGTCCTGACGACATCTACGTCTCGCCCTCGCAGATCCGCCGGTTCGATTTGCGCACGGGCGATGTTGTCAACGGGCAGGTGCGCCCGCCGAAGGAAGGGGAGCGGTATTTCGCGCTGCTGAAGGTCGAGGCGGTCAACGGCGAGAACCCGGAGGACTCGAAGGTCAAGGTGAACTTCGACAACCTCACGCCGATTTATCCGAACCAGCGCTTCGCGCTGGAGACGAACCCGAAAGAGATCTCCACGCGGATCATGGATCTGCTGACCCCGATCGGTAAGGGGCAGCGCGGCCTCATCGTGGCCCCGCCGTACAGCGGCAAGACCGTGCTGCTGCAGAAGATCGCCAACGCGATCACGACGAACTACCCCGACGTGGTGATGATCGTGCTGCTCATCGACGAGCGGCCTGAAGAAGTCACCGACATGCAGCGCTCGGTGAAGGGTGAGGTCATCTCCTCGACGTTCGATGAGCCGGCTGACCGGCACATCCAGGTGGCGGAGATCGTGCTGGAGAAAGCGAAGCGGCAGGTCGAGCACAAGAAGGACGTCGTAATCCTGCTCGACAGCATCACCCGCTTGGCGCGTGCGTATAACACCGTCGAGCCGCACAGCGGACGCGTGCTGACCGGTGGTCTGGATGCCAATGCGCTCCACAAACCGAAGCGGTTCTTCGGCTCGGCGCGCGGCGTGGAAGAGGGCGGTAGCCTCACGATCATCGGCACCTGCCTCGTCGACACCGGCTCGCGCATGGACGAAGTGATCTTCGAAGAGTTCAAGGGCACCGGCAACATGGAGCTGTCGCTGGACCGCAACCTGTTCCAGCGGCGCATCTACCCGGCGATCGACATCCGCCGCTCCAACACGCGCCGCGAGGAGCTGCTGATTCCAAGCGACGAGCTGCAGCTCATCTGGGTGCTGCGCAAGGTCCTCCACGAGATGGACCCGGCGCAGGCCATGGAGACGCTGACGGATCGGCTGTCCAAGGCCAAGTCGAACAAGGAATTTCTCGGCACGATGTCAAAAAAGGCTTAAGATAAACGACGTCTCGCGTTCCGCAGACGGGACGCGGTTAACGAGAAGGAGAGTATTCCATGAAAGAAGGCATTCATCCAGCGTACGAAGAGTGCACGATCACGTGCACGTGCGGGGCGGTGTATCACACACGCTCGACCCACAAGTCCATCCACGTCGAGATCTGCGCCGGTTGCCACCCGTTCTTCACGGGCCAGCAAAAGCTCATCGACACCGCCGGCCGCGTCGAGAAGTTCAAGCGGAAGTACACGAAGAAGTCACCTGCCGCGTAACCCTCCAGATATTTCGGATTGCGGAATGCGAATTGCGAATTGGAAAGCTCTCAATTCAAAATCCGCAATTCGAAATCCGCAATTGCGTTGATGCAGCTTCCTGTGCCGCAGCTTCTCGAGCAGCTCGCCCGCCTTGACCAGCGGTACGCGGAGCTGGAGCGGCAGATCGCCGAGCAGGCCGGGCGGCAGCCCGACCCCCAAGCCTACCAGCAGCTCTCCAAAGAGCTCTCGGACCTTCGCGAGGTCGTCACGGCGTACCGGACCTACCAGCGCATCGAACGGGAAGCCCGGGAGGCCGAGGCGATGTGGCATGCTCAAGGCGACCTGGACGTGCGCGAGCTCGCGAAAGAAGAAGCGGTGGCGCTGCGGTTGCAGCAGACGGATCTCCTGGCCGACTTGGAGCGCCAGTGGCTGGAGCGCACGCAGGAGCCGGAACGTCCGCTCATCGTGGAAATCCGCGCCGGCACCGGCGGGCAGGAAGCCAGTCTCTTCGTCGCGGATCTGTATCGCATGTACTCCAAATACGCCGCGAAGTGCGGCCTCTCGGTCGAACCGCTTCAGGCCCAGCGCACCGAATCCGGGGGGTTGAAAGAAATGTCGTTTGCGGTGAAAGGCGCAAAGGCGTGGCCGTATTTCAAACATGAAAGCGGCGTCCACCGGGTGCAGCGCGTGCCGCAGACCGAAGCGCAGGGCCGCATCCATACCTCTACGGTGACGGTGGCGGTGCTGCCGGAGCCCGAAGAGGTGGAGCTGTCGGCGATCCCCGCGAAGGAGTTGCAGATCGACGTGTACCGCTCCTCCGGGCCGGGCGGCCAGAGCGTCAACACCACCGACTCCGCCGTGCGGATCCGCCACATTCCCACAGGGTTGGTCGTGACATGCCAGGATGAGCGCAGCCAGTTGCGCAACAAGGAAAAGGCGATGCGCGTCCTGCGCGCCAGGCTGCTCGACCAGTTCCAACACGAGCAGCGACAGCAAATCGCCTCTGACCGTCGCAAGCAGGTTGGCACCGGCGAGCGCAGCGAAAAGATCCGGACGTACAATTTTCCCGACCGGCGCATCACCGACCATCGCATCGGCCTGACGCTGCACCAACTGGACCTGGTGATGGAAGGCGAGATGCAGCCGCTCGTCGATGCGCTGCTGGCCGCGGAGCGGGCCAAAGGGCTGGAAGCAGGTTCATGAGGCACGCCACGGCGACGTCGCATTCGAGAGCATTGGTTCAGGAAGGGGCCGGGCAGCTGGCCGCCGCCGGCCGCGAGCAGGCTCGGCACGAAGTCGAGTGGTTGTTGAGCCGGTTGCTAGGTTTGCGGCCGCTGGAACTGTACCTGATGGACGACCCTGTGCCGGAACCGGTCGTCGAGCGGTTCTTCAGCCAGATCCGGGCCAGAGCCTCAGGGGTGCCGCTCCAGTACCTGCTTGGCGAAGCGGATTTTTGCGGACGCTCCTTCATCGTGCGGCCTGGGGTGTTCATTCCACGGCCTGAGACCGAAGGCGTCGTCCAGGCCGCGATCGACTCGTTGCGTCCGCTCGCCCAGGGTTGCCGCAGCCCCTTGCGGTTGTTGGAGTTGGGTGTTGGGAGCGGGTGCATCTCGGCAACGCTCGCCTATGCGCTGCCGACTTGTGTTGTCGTCGGGATTGAGGTATTATGGGAGCCACTCCGGACCGCCCAGGAGAACCTCCAGCGCCATGGGCTGTCAGGACGCGTTTCCCTTGTCCAAGGCCGGTGGACGGACGCCGTGCGGGGACGGTTTCACGGGATCGTCTCCAACCCGCCGTACGTGCCGACCACCGACGTTGATCGGTTGCCGCTTGACGTGCGGCAGGAGCCCCGCGTCAGCCTCGATGGCGGAGGCAATGGGATGCGGGATCTTTTGTCTATTGTGCACTGCGCTGCAGACCGGCTGGAGCCTGCAGGCGTGCTGGTGTTGGAGTGCGGCGAATCGCAGGTGCCGCACCTGATGCGCGAAGCCTGGCAGGCCGCGTGGGTCGAACACGTCCGCGGCTTGCGGGACCTGGCCGGGCGGCCGCGCGGCATCCTCGCGGTCGCGAAGACTTCATGGCAGCAGAAAAGTTATTGATCCGTCACAGCGGTCCCCTCCAGGGAACGGTGACGGTCAGCGGCGCGAAAAACGCCGTGCTGCCCATTATGGCGGCGTGTTTGCTGAGCGACGAGCCGTCGATCATTGACAATGTCCCTCACGTCACCGATGTGGTGACGATGATGGAGATCCTACGCCGCCTGGGCGCCTTCGGTGCTTTGAGCGGCGACCGGCTCACGATTACGCCCGGGCGCTTCCAGGGCACCGTCGCCCCCTACGATTTGGTCAGCCGG
Source organism: Candidatus Omnitrophica bacterium CG11_big_fil_rev_8_21_14_0_20_63_9 (assembly GCA_002796105.1). Lineage (GTDB taxonomy): Bacteria > Omnitrophota > Gorgyraeia > Aquiviventales > Aquiviventaceae > 21-14-0-20-63-9. The sequence continues at coordinate 9,015 of PCVX01000001.1, forward strand.
ATGCGGGCGTCGATTTGCGTGCTGGGGCCGCTGCTCGCGCGTAAGGGCAAGGCGCAAGTGTCGATGCCGGGCGGTTGCGTCATCGGCCCTCGACCGATTGATCTCCATCTCAAAGGATTGCAAGCGCTCGGCGCATCGGTCGCGGTCGAGCATGGGTATCTCGTGGCCGAAGCGAAGCAGCTCAAAGGCGCGCGGATTCATCTGGGCGGCGCCTTCGGCTCTTCGGTGCTGGCGACCGGCAACGTCCTGATGGCGGCCACGCTCGCCCCGGGCACGACGCTGATCGAGCATGCCGCGTGCGAGCCCGAAGTGGTGGACCTGGCGAACTTTCTCATTCAGATGGGCGCGCGCATCGAGGGGCACGGCGGGCCGCTCATCCGAGTTGAGGGCGTGAGCGCGCTGCACGGCGTCACGTACCGGATCATCCCGGACCGCATCGAAGCCGGCACGCTGATGATCGCCGCAGCCATTGTCGGCGGCGACCTGGTCATCGATGGCGCGCGGGCCGAGCACTTGGGCGCGGTGATCGACAAGCTGTGCGAAGCGAACGTGCAAGTAGAGAAGCTGAACGGCTCGCTGCGGGTGCGCGCCACGCAGCCGGTGCGCGCGGTGGATATCACGACGCTGCCGTTTCCCGGATTCCCGACGGACCTTCAAGCGCAAATGATGGCGCTGATGGCGGTCTCGCAGGGGATGAGCGTCCTGACCGAGAAAGTGTACCCTGAGCGCTTCATGCACATCTCGGAGTTGAGCCGCATGGGGGCGTCGATCGCGCGGGAAGGGGCGAGCGCCATTGTGAGAGGCGTTGCGCGCCTGTCGGGCGCGCCGGTGACCGCGCCAGACTTGCGGGCGTCGGCGGCGTTGATTTTGGCTGGCATGGCCGCGGACAATCAGACAGAGTTGGGTGGGTTGGAGCATCTTGAGCGGGGCTACCACGACCTGGAGCGCAAGCTCGTGAGTCTGGGCGTGGAGCTCGAGCGGATTTCGTCGAACACGTAGGAAAGGAGCGCTATGGTCGTCATTCGTTTACAGCGACGCGGGACGAAAAAGACCCCGCACCATCGTATCGTGGTCACGGACCAGCGGCGCGCCCAGGGCGGGCGCGTGCTGGAAACGTTGGGGTATTACAATCCCGCCGGCAAGACCGCCGCCTTCTCGCTCGATGAGTCGCGGCTGGTGCACTGGGTGTCCTCGGGCGCCCAGGTGTCGGATGCGGTCACGCATCTCGTGAAACGCTTTAAGAAGATCTCGCTCGCGTCCGCAAAAGCGTAAACAGGCACGCGCAGGCGTCTGCGCGAGACGGTCATGCAGCTTGATATCGTCACGATCTTCCCTGAGATGTTTCCGCCCGTGCTGAGTGCGTCGATCTTGAAGCGCGCCCAGGACGCGGAGCGGCTGCACGTGCGCGTCCATGACCTGCGCGATTACACCCACGACAAGCGGCGCACCGTGGATGACCGGCCGTACGGCGGCGGCCCCGGCATGGTGATGAAGCCGGAGCCGATGTTCGAGGCGGTCGAAGCCATCCGCGCGCGCTACTGCGGCGGGCATGGCGCCAAGCGCTCCGCGTGCGAGACGGTGCTGATGAGCCCGCAAGGGGAGCGGTGCTCGACGCCGGTGGCGCAACAGCTGGCGGGCGCGGAGCATCTCATCATCCTGTGCGGCCACTACGAGGGCATCGATGAGCGGGTCAAGGCGCTGGTGACGCGCAGCGTGTCGATCGGGGATTATGTGCTGACCGGCGGCGAGCTGCCTGCGCTGGTGCTCATCGACGCGGTCGCGCGCTACGTGCCCGGCGTGATCGGCCATGAGGACGCGACCGCCGAAGAGTCATTCGCCAACGGGTTGCTGGAATATCCGCACTACACCCGGCCGCCCGTATTTCGCGGCATGGAAGTGCCGGAGGTCCTGCGCTCAGGCAACCATGAAGAGGTGGCCGAGTGGCGCAAGCATCAGGCGGTGGCTCGCACCGCTGCGACGCGGCCTGATCTCATGAAGCCATCGCCCGCGACGGCATCATCGAACGGTCACAGTCAGAAGGCACCACAACACAAGTGAGGGATAGGATGGATTGGCGACAGCTCGTACATGGCACAACCCCACCACCAGCAGCGAAGTTCCGCCCAGGGGATGAGGTCCGCGTGTGGTACCGCATCCTTGAGCAGGGGGGCAAGGAGCGCCTCGGGCAGTTCGAGGGACTCGTAATCCGCTGCCGAGGGTCCGGGCCGGCCAGAAGCTTTACCGTGCGCCGCGTGACTCATGGCGAAGGCGTGGAACGGGTGTTCCCCTACGACACCAAGAGCATTTCGAAGATCGAGGTGCTGCGGCAGGGCAAGGTGAAGCGCAGCCGCCTCTACTACCTGCGCGACGTGATCGGCAAGACGCGCATCGCCGCCGCCGAAGACTCGGGAAGCGCGGCGTCGGCCGGCGCATCACCGGCCGCGACGCCAAAGCTCTCGGCGACAGAACCGGCCGAAGGGGCCGTGGTAGCCGCCGATCGATCCGAACCCACCAGAAAAACCTAACCGCGCGCTCATTGCCGGCGTCGACGAGGCCGGGCGGGGCCCTTGGGCCGGTCCGGTCGTCGCTGCGGCGGTGGTCCTCCACCGGCAGTCGCTGCCGGTGCGGATCGACGATTCCAAGCGGCTCTCTCCGCCAGCCAGAACCCGGGCATGCGCCATGATTCTCGCATCGGCAGACGTGGGCATCGGCATCGCCTGCGCCGAAGAGATCGACCGCCACAACATCCTTCGCGCCACCCTCCTAGCCATGCAACGCGCGGTGGCTGATCTTCCGCGCCGGCCGCACCGCCTCCTCATCGACGGCACGGCCGCGCCCGCAATCGATATCCCCTGCGAAACGATGATTCATGGCGATCAGCGGAACTACCTCATCAGCTGTGCGTCCATCGTCGCCAAAGTCATCCGGGACCGGATGATGCTGTTTTATGACGCGCTCTATCCCGGTTACGCGTTCGGTATCCACAAAGGCTACGGTACCCCGGTGCATGCCGCCCATCTGCAACGGTTGGGCCCATGCTTGCTGCACCGGCGGACCTTTGCCCCGGTCAGAGAGTGGCAACATCATGGCCACATCACAACGCTCACCGATACGGCGGTCTAAGCGGCCGACCCCGCGCCAGTCCATCGGCCGCCGCGGGGAGCAGCTCGCTCTCGAAGCGCTACGCGCCCGGGGCTATCAGATCGAAGCCACGAACGTGCGCTACCCGGTCGGTGAGATCGACATCGTCGCGCGCGATGGCCGAACACTATGTTTCGTTGAAGTCCGCTCGGCCTCGTCGATGGAATACGGCGGCGCGCTGGCATCGATCACGGGGCGCAAACGCCAACGGCTCATCCGGGCCGCCCGCTGGTATCTGCAGGCAGCACCCACGGCACAGGACATCCGTTTTGATGCCGTCGCGATCCAATGGCCGGCCGAAGGCCATCCCCAGGTCGAGATCCTGCAGCACGCGTTTGTGGTGGACAGCGTGCCCTGGTAAGATTGAATCTGTGAATTTTTTCACATATAATAAGTCTTTCTCGCCCAACGAATTCATCGTCATTCATGGGGTCTTGCGTGCAGGGAATATCGTTAGAACAGTTTCTTGGCCAGGTCGCCCAACGAGGATCGTGGTTGGGAGGCGGAAGTGCGGCGGCGCTCAGCGCGGCGCTGGCAGCCGCCTTGCTCGAAAAGCTCACCACCCGTCCTTCAGCCGCCCTCCGACTTCGCCGCAGCCGCCGGGAATGCCTCCGGTTGATTGAGCAGGACGCTGCGTGCTTCGCGCGCGTCATCCAAGCCATGCGCGCAGGCCGTCGCGAGGCGTTCGTGCGCTCGCTCAAAGTGGCCATCGACGTCCCCTGCCGCATCATCTTCCAGGCGCGGTCGGTTCGCCGGCAGGCGAGGGCGTCGCAGCAGCGCATCGCGCGCCAATTCCATTCGGACTTGCAGTGTGTTGTCGCGCTGACGCAAGCGGCGGAGCAGGGCGCGGCCGCGCTGGTGCGCACCAACCTCTCGTGGTTGGCGGACCGGACGTACGCGCGCCGGATCAACCGCCGGCTGCGCGCCGCGCGATGATCAATCATATCGTATTGAATGGCCACCTGATCGCCGAGCGGATCAAGACGGCACTGCGCCAGGAGCTGGCGCGGTTGAGTTCACCGCCGACGCTGGGGATCCTCTACTTTCAAAGTCCTGCGTCGGAGGTGTATAAGGCGGCCCAGTTGCAGCAAGCGGCGTCGTTGGGGATCCGGACGGTCGAAGAGCCGGTGCCGGTTTCCGCGCCGCAAGCGCAGGTCGAAGGGATCATCCAGCGATGGAACGACGAGCCGACGATCCATGGCATCTTCGTGCACCAGCCGATGCCTCCGCAGATCGACCCGCAGCGCGTGTCCGCCGCCATCGACCCGCGCAAAGACATTGAAGGCATCCACCCGCAAAATTCCGCCCGGCGCTTCTTTGCCAAGGCTCGCATCGGCTCCTGCACGGCGCTGGCGGTGATGGAGCTCATCGAATCCACCGGGGTCGATCTCGCCGGGAAGGAAGCGGTGGTCGTCGGCCACAGCGAGATCGTCGGCCGGCCAGTGAGCATGCTGCTGCTCGACAAGCTGGCGACGACGACGATCTGCCATCTGGGCACCGACAAGGCCGGCCGGCTTGAGGAGCATGTCCGGCGGGCCGAGATCCTCGTGGTGGCCGTGGGCCGGCCGCAGCTGATCAAGGGCGCGTGGATCAAGCCGGGCGCGATCGTCATCGACGTGGGGATCAATCTGGTGAAGGGGCGCGTGGTCGGGGACGTGGAGTTTGAGGCGGCCAAGAAGCGCGCCGCGTTTATCTCGCCGGTGCCCGGCGGCGTGGGGCCGGTCACCGTCATGATGGTGATGAAAAACACGATCGAGGCGTACAAGCTTCAGCGCGACAGCCGATGACCCCTCCAGCGCTTCAGCGTTTTGAAACCAAGCTCGGCAAGAAGTTCGTGGTGACGATGGAGGTGAACCCTCCCAAGGGCACCGACCTCTCCGAGATCGTCACCGCGGTTGAGCGGGTGCGCCCGCTGGTGGACGCGATCAATGTGACCGACGGCTCCGGCGCCATGATGAGAGCCTGTTCCTTGGCGGTGGCGAAAGTCGTGCTGGATGCGGGGGTCGATCCGATCCTGCAGATGACCTGCCGGGACCGGAACCGGTTGGCGCTGCAGGCCGACCTGTTAGGCGCAGCCATCCTAGGCATCCAGAATGTGCTGCTCCTCACGGGCGATGACCCCAAGGCCGGAGACCATCCGGATGCGAAGCCGGTGTTCGACATCAACTCGGCCGCGTTGATGCAAGTCACGCGCGGCCTGACGCAGGGCGTGGACATGGCGGGCAAAACGCTCAGCGGCGTGCCGCACTTTTGCATCGGAGCCGCGGCCGACCCCGGCGCCAAAGACCTCGAGGTGGAAACGCAAAAGTTTAAAGCCAAAATCGACGGGGGCGCGGCGTTTTTTCAGACGCAAGCGGTCTTCGATGCCGAGCCGCTGCGGCGTTTCATGGAGCGCGTGCGGCCGCTGGGCAAGCCGGTTCTGGCGGGCATCCTGCTGGTGAAATCGGCGAAGATGGCGCGCTATATGAACGAGCACGTGTGGGGTATCCACGTGCCTGAGCCGCTCATCGCGCGCTTCGAGCAGGCCCAGGACAAGCGGGCGGAGTGCGTCGCGGCCACCGCGGAGCTCATCCGCGCGGTGCGCGACGTGGCCGACGGCATCCACCTGTACGCGCTCGGTTGGGAAGACCTCATTCCGGACATCCTCAAGGAGGCGGACGTCGTCCGCGCATAGCGATGCCGAACAAAACCGCTCTGCACGACCGGCACCGGCAACTGGGTGCGAAGATGACCGACTTCCACGGCTGGGACATGCCGCTGTACTACACCAGCATCATCGAAGAGCACAAAGCGGTCCGGCAAACACTGGGCATCTTTGATATCTCGCACATGGGCCAGGTGCTGGTGACCGGGCCGGATGCGATGCAGACATTGAACCATCTGATGGTCAGCGATTTGACGCAGGTCGGGGAAGGGCGGGCATGCTATACCCTGATGTTGAACGACCAGGGCGGCATTCTCGATGACCTGATCATCTACCGCACGGGCGAAGAGGCGTATCTGGTGATCGTCAACTGCGGCAACCGCACGAGCGACGTGGAATGGCTGAAGGCGCACGCGCAGGGCAAGACGTCGATCGCCGACATCAGCGAAGGGCGCTCGATCCTCTCCGTGCAAGGGCCGCTGGCGTGCCGGGTGCTGGAGCAGATCCTCGATGCGCGCGTGACGAGCCTTGGCCGTTTTGCGGTAGCACCGATGCGCACGCTGAGCCCTGACGCCTGTATCGCACGGACCGGATACACTGGCGGCGACGGTTTCGAGCTGTTTCTTCCCGACGGCCATGCGAAGCGGCTGTGGGACACGATCCTGGCCTCAGCGCAGTCGGCGGGCATCCGGCCGATCGGGCTCGGCGCGCGGGACACCTTGCGCCTGGAAGCGGGGTTGCGGCTGTATGGCACCGATATGGATGCGACGACCACGCCCTCGGAAGCCGGGTTGCATTGGACGGTGGCGATCAACAAACCTGACTTCATCGGCAAGCCGGTGCTGCTGCGTCAAAAGCAGGAAGGTGTTGCCAAGAAGCTCGTCGGATTTGAGCTGGCTCAGGGCCCAGTCCCGCGCACCGGCATGGAACTGACCATCGATAACCGTCGTGTGGGCACGGTGACGAGCGGCACCTTCAGCCCGCTGCTGAACAAGCCGTTGGGCCTTGGCTACGTCGAGACCGCCCACGCCGCGCCCGGCGCGACGCTGACCCTGACCGTGCGCGCGCAGCGCTACCCTGCGACCATCGTGAAGCTGCCGTTTTGGAAGGAAGACTCCGTCACCCGCCAACCATTGGAGCATTTGCCTTCATGAGCGCTGTCCCTGCAAATTTGTCCTATACGAAAACGCACGAGTGGTCCCGGCGGGAGGGCGCCGAGCTCGTCGTCGGCATTACCGCGCATGCCCAAGAAGAGCTGCGCGACGTCGTGTTCGTCGAGCTGCCGAAAACGGGCCGGATGGTGAAGCAGGCCGAGCCGGCCGCCGTGATCGAATCGGTCAAGGCGGCCTTCGACATTTACGCGCCGGTGTCCGGAACGATCACGCGCGTCAATGATGCGGTGGCTAAGAGCCCGCAGCTCGTCAATCAGGATTGTTATGGGCAAGGATGGCTGTTTGCCATCGCTCCCAGCGCTCCCGAGGAGACTTCCTCGTTGTTGACCGCGGACGAATACACCAAACACGCCAGCGCCAGCGCGCACTAAGCGTCACGTCGACCACCATGGACTACGCTCCCAATACCGACGAACAGCTTCAGGAAATGCTTCGGGTCATCGGCGTCGGCTCGTTCGACGACCTGATCCGGACCGTTCCTGCCGAGCTGCGCCGCCGCACCCTGGACATCCCGGCCGGGCTCACCGAGCTTGACGTGCTGCGCTTGTGCGAAGGGCTTGCCGCGCAAAATCAGC
>PCVX01000061.1:0-4215 GCA_002796105.1 Candidatus Omnitrophica bacterium CG11_big_fil_rev_8_21_14_0_20_63_9
CCGGTGATGGAGAAGACGTCTTCCACGGACATGAGGAAGGGCTTCTCCACCGCGCGGGTGGGGGTGGGGATGAAGCTGTCCACCGCCTCCATGAGCTTCAGAATCGCTTGCTCGCCGAGTTCCCCTTTATCGCCCTGGGCGGCCAGGAGGGCGGAGCCCTTGACGACCGGGACCTTCTCGCCCGGGAAGCCGTACTTGGTGAGGAGCTCGCGGACTTCCATCTCGACGAGGTCAATGAGCTCTTTATCTTCCACCGCATCGACCTTATTGAGGAAGACGACCATCGTGGGCAGCCCGACTTGGCGGCCCAGGAGGATGTGCTCTCGTGTTTGGGGCATGGGGCCATCGACCGCGGAGACGACCAAAATGGCGCCGTCCATCTGGGCGGCCCCGGTGATCATGTTCTTGATGTAGTCGGCATGCCCGGGGCAGTCGACGTGGGCGTAGTGGCGGGCTTTGGTCTCGTACTCGGCGTGGTGGACGTTGATCGTCACGCCGCGCTCTTTCTCCTCGGGGGCGTTGTCGATCTCTTCGTACGACTTCGCCTCGGCCAGGCCTTGGCTGGCGAGGATCTTCGTGATGGCGGAGGTGAGCGTGGTCTTGCCGTGGTCCACGTGGCCGATGGTGCCGATGTTGACGTGGGGCTTGGTCCGCTCGAACTTGGCTTTGGCCATCGAACTACGACCCTCCTTTTCTTAAGGCTTCTGCGATGTTCCGTGGCACCTGCTCGTATCGCGCCGGCTCCATCGCGTACGCGGCCCGCCCTTGCGACAAGGAGCGGATCGCGGTCGCGTAGCCGAACATCTCGGCGATCGGGACGAACGCGCGGATCACGCGGCTGGAGCCGCGCATCGTGCTGCCCTCGATCTGCCCGCGGCGCGAGCCAAGGTCGCCGATGATTTCTCCCATGAATTCTTCGGGCGTGACGACTTCCACCTGCATGATCGGCTCCAGCATCACCGGACGGCCCTTCATGAAGGCTTGCTTGAAGGCCTCGATCGCGGCGATCTTGAACGCGATTTCCGAGGAATCGACGTCGTGGTAGGAGCCGTCGAACAACGTCACGGTGACGTCGGCTACCGGATAGCCTGCCATCGGGCCGGTCTTGGCGGCTTCCATCACGCCATCCTCGACTGCTGGGATGAACTCCTTGGGGATCTTACCTCCGACGACCTTATTGATGAAGGTGATGCCGCTCTTGCTCTCTGCCGGCTCCATGCTGATGATGACGTGGCCGTACTGGCCGCGGCCGCCGGATTGCTTGACGTGTTTGTAGCTCACTTCTTCAACCGGGGCGGTGATCGTTTCTTTGTAGGCGACCTGTGGCTTGCCGGTCTCGACTTCTACATTGAACTCCCGCTTGAGCCGGTCGACCAGGATCTCCAAGTGCAGCTCACCCATCCCCTCCATCAGCGTTTGGGCGGTTTCCTCGTTGTACCGAACGCGAAAGGTCGGGTCCTCTGAGGTCAGGCGTCCCAGCGCGGTGCTCAGCTTGTCCTGCTCGGCTTTGGTCTTCGCTGCGATGAACATCGCCACGACCGGTTCAGGAAACTGAATGCGCTCAAAGAGGATCGGCTGATCCTCCAGGCAGAGTGTGTCGCCGGTCTTGACGTCCTTGAGGCCCACCGCCGCGGCGATATCGCCCGCCTTGATCTCTTCGATGAGCTCCTGTTTGTTGGCGTGCATGCGCAGCAGCTTGCTGGCCCGCTCCCGCTTGCGCTTGGCGGCAATGAACACCGTCTCGCCCGCCTTAAGCGTGCCGGAGTAGACCCGGATGAAGTACAGCTCGCCGACAAACTTGTCGCTGGCGATCTTAAACGCCAAGGCCGCAAACGGCCCGTTCTCATCGGGCGTGCAGATAATTTCCTCGCCCGTTACCGGGTGGTGGGCCATCGGAATGTTGACGTCCAACGGCGAAGGAAGATAGTCGCAGACCGCGTCCAGCAGCGGTTGCACGCCGATGTTGCGGAATGAGGCGCCGGTCAGTACCGGCACGAAAATCGGGGCGCCCTTCTGCTCGGTCTGGGCGATCTCAGAGGTTTTGATCGTCGCCCGGCGGATCGCCGCGCGCAGCTCCTCTTCCGTGGGCTGCTGGTCGTGGATGTATTTTTCCATCAACTGGTCGTCGAACTCCGAGATCACTTCCAGCATCTCATGGCGGTACTTCTCGGCGTCCGCCTTCAGCTCGGCGGGGATCTCGCCAATCACGGGTTCTTTGGCCGGGTTGGCCGGATCGAACTTGATGCTCTTCATGCGGATGAGATCGATGACCCCCTGCACCTCGGTTTCGAGGCCCCAGGGGATCTGCAGCGGAGCGGCCTTGGCTCCCAATCGCTCACGGATTTCCTTCAGAACGCCGAAGAAGTCTGCGCCGGTACGGTCCAGCTTGTTGATGTACGCGACACGCGGCACGCCGTACTTATCCGCCTGGCGCCAGACGGTCTCGGATTGCGGCTCAACACCACCGACCGCGCAGAATACGACCACGCACCCGTCCAAGACCTTCAGGCTGCGCTCAACTTCCGCCGTGAAGTCCACGTGGCCAGGCGTGTCGATCAGGTTGAAGCGGTATTTGCGCCAGAAGCAAGTCGTGGCCGCGGCGGTGATCGTGATGCCGCGCTCGCGCTCCTGCGCCATCCAGTCGAGCGACGTCGTCCCCTCATCGATCTCACCGATCTTGTGGATCTTGCCGGTGTAGAAGAGGATGCGCTCCGACGTCGTGGTCTTGCCGGCGTCGATGTGGGCGACGATCCCGAAGTTGCGGGTGTACGTCAACCGCTCAAGCGACTCTTTACTAAGCTGTTGGATATCAGTGGCCATGAATTTGTCTAATTACCATCGGTAATGTGCGAAGGCTCGATTGGCCTCCGCCATCTTATGCGTCTCTTCCCGCTTCCTCACCGCCGTGCCCTCGCCCTTGTAGGCGCTGAGCAGCTCATCCGCCAGCCGCTTGGCCATCGGCGCGCCCCGCTTGCCCCGGGCCGCCACGCGGATCCAGCGGATGGCCAGCGACATACCGCGTTCGTGCCGGACTTCTATCGGAATCTGGTAGGTGGCGCCACCAACCCGGCGCGCCTTGAGCTCCACGTGCGGCCTGACGTTCTCGATCGCTTTGTGGAATACCGTCAGCACGTCGTTGGTGCCCACGGATTTCTTCAGCGTCTCAAAGGCATCATACACCACGCCTTCAGCCTTGGATTTTTTGCCGTCGCTCATCAGCATGTTGATCATCTTCTGTACGAGCCGGTTATTATAGCGTGAATCGGGCTGTGTTTCTTGTCGAAGACGTCGTCGTCGTCGGGACATTATGCGGCCGCCTTTGCAGCGGGCTTCGCGGCCGAGGCTTTACCCCCGCCGGCAGCCTGCGGCGCTTTCGCCCCGTACTTCGAGCGGGACTTGCGCCGCGCGTTCACGCCCGAGGCGTCCAGCGTGCCGCGGACGATGTGGTAGCGCACGCCGGGCAGATCCTTCACGCGGCCGCCGCGCACGAGCACGATTGAGTGCTCCTGCAGGTTGTGCCCCTCACCCGGAATGTAGGCCGTGACCTCGATGCCGGTGGTCAGGCGCACACGCGCGATTTTGCGCAGCGCCGAGTTCGGTTTCTTCGGGGTCATCGTCCTCACCTGCACGCACACGCCGCGCCGCTGGGGCGAGGCTTTGAGCGCAGGCGCCTTCGTCTTTTTGCGGAGCGCTTCACGTCCGAACCGGATCAACTGATTGACGGTAGGCATACGATTAGCTAGTCTCGCCGTTTGTGGACGACTCGTCGGCCGCTTCGCCGCTTTCCTCGTCCGTGGATTCTTCAACCTCAAGCACATCAGGAGCCGTCTTGACCATTTCCCCGAGCCGGTTGGCGTGGAAGCCGGTGCCCGCCGGAATGAGGTGGCCCATGATGACGTTCTCCTTCAACCCTACGAGGGCATCGCGCTTGCCGCTCGCCGCCGCATCCGTCAGAACGCGGGTCGTTTCCTGGAAGCTCGCGGCCGCGATGAAACTCTCCGTCGAGAGGCTGGCCTTGGTAATCCCCAGCAGGATCGGGGTTCCGACCGCCGGCTTGCCGTTCTTGCCCTTCACCCGCTCGTTCTCTTCCACGAACTTCGTCTTATCGATCTGCATGCCGATGAGGAACTCGGTGTCGCCCGGCTCATCGATACGCACCTTGCGCAGCATCTGGCGGACGATGACTTCAATGTGCTTGTCGTTGATCTTCACACC